>JAWOJF010000156.1:0-22355 GCA_046481785.1 Ignavibacteriaceae bacterium
CAAGTTTTCTTACCTCATCTGCTACAACAGCAAAACCTCTGCCCTGATCGCCGGCCCTGGCAGCCTCTATTGCTGCATTTAATGCCAGCAGGTTTGTCTGATCGGCTATTTCATCAATTACCTGTATCTTAGCAAAGAGACTATAAGTTCACAATTTGAATTTCTTTGTAATTATTTAATATCATGGTAGCCTGCTTCCTGTTACTTTAGTATGTAAAAGGCAATTAGGTTTTGTAAATCTTTATTTTACAGCAACTTATAGGATTATTCCCTCAACAGGGTGTAAAAATCCTGCATAAGCAGTTAAACATTGCGAAGTATTTTTATGGGAGATGTTAATTCAGTAATGTAATACAGACTGGTAATAAATAACACAACAAAAGCGGCACAAGGGCCGCTTTTGTTGTTTAATTGATTTGCTATTTTTTGATATGCTTAAGCTTCTACAAGTTTTCCGTTCTGCCGTATGGCATAACCCGGTTCCTGTTTATTTACTTCTATCTTAAACCTGCTTACAAGGTTCTGAAGATTATCAGTTAAACTATTCAGGTTCTCTGCTGATCTTGCTACCTGCTGTATTCCGGAGGCTGTTTCATTTGTTACATTATTTATTGCTTCTATACTCTTGCTTATCTGTTCTGCAGTGCTCGATTGTTCTTCACTGGCTGTAGCTACCTGGGTAATATCATCTACTACTTTTACGGTTGCATGAATTATCTGTTCTAACGACTCACCGGCGCGGTTTGCAAGCACTTTTCCTTTTTCCACTTCTTCGGTACCCTTGTTCATTGAATCTACTGCTTCTGCAGTGTCTTTCTGTATCTTTTTTATCATATCGGCAATTTCTTTTGTAGCCTTGGTAGTGCGCTCAGCAAGCTTTCTTACCTCATCGGCTACTACTGCAAAGCCTCTCCCCTGTTCACCGGCACGAGCGGCCTCTATGGCTGCATTAAGTGCAAGCAGGTTTGTCTGATCGGCTATATCATCTATCACCTGAATTATCTCACCTATCTGGTCGCTGTTTTGTCCAAGCTGCTTAACTGTTTCAGATGATTTTAGAACAACTTCAGCTATTTTCTTTATTCCCTCTACAGTCCTTTGAACAACCTTGCCGCCTTCGTCGGCAATTTCACCTGCTTTTTTTGCATTATCAGCCGCTGCTGTTGCATTACGGGTAGTTTCTATAATTGTTTTTGTCATTTGCTCAACTGCAGTTGCTACTTCATTTGTTTGAGCAGATTGTTCCTGGGCGCCTGCTGCCATTTCCTCGGTGCTTGCAGATATCTCATTACTTGTACCTGCTGCCGTTTGTACCGCTTCATAAACTCTGCTAATCAAATTTCTGGTATTTAACACAGCTTTGTTAAAGCCTTTAAAAAGCTTTCCTACATCATCATCTTTTTCAGCATTAAGTGATACATTAAGATCTCCATCAGAAAATTTATCCATAACCAGAACCATCTTATTAGTGCTTTCAGTAAGGTAATTTTCCATAGATTTCAGTTCAGTTATATCCTGAAGTACTTCAATATGCCCTATTATGTTATTGCCTGCATCTTTAAGATATGAAGTATCAATTTTAATGTTCTTTCCGTATTGCTCAAAGTATGTATCTTTAAATCCCTCATTCAGTCTTTGCACACCACAGTTTTTAGTTTTACAAATTTCTGAGTCCCAGTTGCTGCAATGTTTACCTAATACGGTTTCTCTTTTAACATTTGCCAGTTCTTCCACTGCTCTGTTGATAAAGGTCCAGTTCATATTTTTATCTGTTACTGAAATAGGAAGAGGAATATTATCAAGAATTTGTTCATACCAGAAGACTTTATGAGTAATGCTTTCTACCATTGTACTAAGTGCCTTAGCAAGCTGTCCTACCTCATCTTTCCGCTTAATATCTTTTTCATCAAAGGTTTGAGAATAATTACCTGCCGCAATCTTGTTGGATTCATCAGCAATTCTCTTAAGAGGTGCAGATATTTTCTTGGAGAAAAAGACACCAAGCAGAACTGCAAAAATAACCGCAGCAAGAACAGGCCAGCTTATATCTTCCTTAAAGTTATTTATGCTGGCTTCAATATCATCAACATAAAGTCCGCTGCCGATAAAACAGTTCCATTCATCAAATTGTTTAACGTAAGATAGTTTGGGAGAAGGTTTTGTTTCGCCAAGTTTTGGATAGTAATAAGTTACAAATCCCTCACCATCTTTCTTGCATACATTTATCATTTCCTTCACAAACTTATTACCCATATTATCTTCAATATCATAACGGTTCTCCCCCCGTTTTTCAGGGGCAGAGCCTAATGCCATAACAACACCGTTCAAGTTGTAAACAAAATAGTATTCTTTTGCTGAGTACCGCAGTTTGTTTATATCGTCTATTGCCTGTTGTTTTGCTTCTTCAAGTGTAACAGTACCGTTTTGGGCTTTTTTATTATAAATATCCATAATAGAGTATGCCGACTCAACAACGCTCTTTAATTCTTTTTTCCTGCTGTCAAGGTAATTTTCCTCAACAATGGGCAAAACCAATAAATAAAGAATCAATAACATTGGCAAAACCGAAACAGCCAAAAGCATTAAAATTTTATTTCCTATTGAAGACCTGAAGTATTTTTTGATATCCATTCTAATTCCTGCACATCCTAAAGATTAATAAAATAAAATATTGATGTATATAAACGCAGATTACTAACATTTGTAACATCGTTCACAATACCTTTTAAATCGGGAGTACCATAACCGGCTGTTGTATACTCTATTTCAAAGGAAAACCTGGTATTTCCTTCTTTGTATTGAATTCTGGGAGCAATTCTGATTACATCTTTAATATTATTCCCTCTACTGTAATATTTACCGGTAATAATATCATCCGCACCAAGATTTTTTGTATAGCCGGTAAAAAGACCAATTTCAAGCCCGCTTCCATAAATAATATCTGCCCATACGGATAAAGTTTTTATAGGTGTGTATGATTCGGTATTATTTACAGTATCATGCTGGCTAACAGCATAGCCGCCAATCATTGTATAGTCTGTAAGATTTGAACCATAAATACCCTGCATCTTAAATGTAAAAGGCCTGGCTGAAATTTTAGTAAAAGCATTAACTGCATAACTATTAAGGCGGCTATCTGAATAGAAAGAAGAAGCATTGGCAACGCCTGGTTTAAGTATTTTTGTTTCGGCGCCTGCTCCAAACAAATTATCACCTATATTATAATGAGCCTGGAAGTGAAGATCGGGGGTTACAGCATTTTTTAAATATTCTGATGAATAGCCGTTAGGCCCGGTACTGCAGTAATCCCTCTGGGTAACAAGAGCGGTTATAAATTTAAAGCTGCCTGTCTGGTATGTTAATCTTAATTGAGGATTTCTGCCAAAGGGCTGGAAAGGTGCGCCGCCGTTTGAACCAATCTGATCAGGGAATACTTCTGTAACAAACAGAGGTATCCAGTATTGGCCTAACAAAAGAGAAAATTTTTCCCATTTTAAGTTTAAAAAAGCATGCCGGATTCGGAACCCGTTAACATCTGTATCTGCATTTCCCATAAATTCAGCTTCCAGCAGCCCGCTGGTAGAAGCACCTAAAAATTTCATGCCGGATATTTTTCCGGATACCCTGGTTTGTATTACGGCCAGTTGAAAATTATTTACAGCGTTAATATCCTTACCAAGTGAATTTAAAATTTCAGGTTTCGGAAACAAAAGAAAATGTCCTTCCCTTGCAGAAACCGTTTGGCGTGAATCATATATTGCAGTCCAATTAACATAACCACCAAAATCAAGCTTTATTTCATTCACATCAACTGCCTGAGGTTTGGTAACTGAAGTAATCAACAGAATTGTAAGACATATATATTTAATTTGAATTCTCATATTCCCCTCTTTCATTTTTTCGTCAATACATTATCGTTTGTAAACTGTTAATATTTTACATTAATGTAGTAAACGAAGCATTTTTGTAGTAAACAGGTTAATATTGCATTGTTTAAAACGAAAAAGCGGTCAAAGACCGCTTTTTCCGAGGGAAGTAATGTTAAATATATAACTTTTCATTTAGTTTTCTATATAACGTACCTCCTTTCCGCCCTGGTTCTTAGGGTGCTAATTATTTTTAGAAGTTACATTTTAAGAACAAAATAAAATATCACGTTTTTGTCCAATAACAGAAGAACTGAAAATTTTTTCTTTTCAAAGTTAATATTGCTTGTATAATTGATCAGGTATATTCGGGGTCTCATATTTAAAATCCCTGTTGTCTATTTATATTGTCGGATTTATACTGTTCTATTTAATGCAAATGCAGTAAACGCGCATATTATGCAGTAAATGAACAAATACTGCAGTAAACAAAACACTGTGATAAAGAACTAATTATACGCAAGGGGGAGTACAATTATTACACTGGTAAAAGTTCCCTTTTCGCATTTTATATCCAGCCTGCCTTTATATAAGTGCATCAACCTTTTAACTATAGCCAGGCCCAAACCAATGCCGTTTTGCCCTTGTTCCTCTCTGTTATGCTGAATTAACGGCATAGTCATTTCCAATTGTTCAGCAGTAAATCCAAAGCCATGATCAATTACTTCTATTGTGTAGTTATGATCTTTTATATAACCCTTAATTTGTACTGCGGATCCTTCATCGGAAAACTTTAGCGCATTTTCAACAATCTCTTCAAGAATTTTTCTTAAATGATTCTGGTTGAGAGCAACTGAAGCTTCTTCAATTTCATATTCAACATCCGGTGTCCTCTGAAAATCTTTCAGCAGGCTTAAAAGACAATTTTGAACATACCCTGCCGACAGCAGAGTACATTCTGATAATTTCAGGTTATTATTACTATTTTCATCCGGAAGAAAGGACAGTTCAGAAAGTAAAAGGAATTTCTCAATTGTTTTATACAATTTATTTCCGGAAAGTTTTATTCCTTTCAGCATTTCCAGTAATTCTTTTTTATTTATCCGTTCATAGTCACTTAAAAGAATATCTGAATAGCCCATAATAGCTACCAGCGGGGTTCTGAGCTCATGAGGAACGTATTGCGAAATACTTGTGGTTATATGTTTAATAGTATCATCAAATTTTCTTCTTTTCCTTAGTCTCATTTCAACTGTTTCAAGAAGATCCTTCACTTTAAAGGGTTTTGTAATATAATCGTCTGCGCCGCCATTCATTGCTTCACGTATATCTGAGTTGCCTGATTTGGCGCTTAAAAATATAAACGGTATAGAGGATGTTCGCGGATTATTTTGAAAAGCATGAAGTATTTCATATCCGTTCATATACGGCATCATAATATCGGATATTACAATATCGGGAAGTTTATCTTTACAAACCTCTAATGCTTCAAGTCCGTTCGCAGCAATAATCATCTCATAATTTTTTAGTTCGAGAGCTTCTTTTATGCTTTCCCTGACAGCGGCGTCATCTTCAATTATTAAAACCTTTGACATATTGTTCCTGGTAAAATATTTTCTACCAGTAATATCGATAAGTATTATTTAATGTTGACCAAAAATGCAGTAAGTGAGGAATGGTTGCAGTCAGCGAAACATTTATGCAAGTGACTACACGGGCGCAGTTACCGAAAAAAAAATTACAGTGATAATCTTGATTTTAATTTTACAGCATACCGCTGGCTAATTATGAAGTCCTGGTTAATATTCTGCATGAAAATTTTATAAGATCTGTTATACCATTTTTCAATTCTTGCAACATAATTAAGATTAATTATTGTAGACCGGTGTATTCTTAAAAATGTAGAAGTAGAAAGTTTATTTTCCCATTCCTTCAGAACTTTTCTTAAAACAATTTTACTCCCATCAATAAGATTGATAGTGGAGTATTCACCAAGGGCAGTAATGCATATAATATCGCCTATTTTAACAAACTTGGTTTTGTTTTTTACTGTAACAAGAAGCCTCTCGCCTTCTGTAAGATGCTTCTCAGGGGCTTCATTTTCATCTTTTGAGGCTCTTCCGGAGTTTCTTATATCTTCCAGTTTAGTAAGCCGTGTTTCAACAGTTTTAAGAAGTGATGTAACTCTGAATGGTTTTACAATATAATCATCAGCCCCAAGGTCCATGCCGGAACGGAGATCATTCATTTCGGCTTTAGCAGTTAAAAATATGAATGGTATAAGTACCGTCGATTCTTCCTTATTCAAAGCTTCTTTAACTTCATAACCGTTTGTACCGGGCATCATAATATCGCAAATAATAATATCGGGAAGAATTTCCTTAGCAATTGCTATACCTTCTTTACCATCGGAAGCCGAAAAAACTTTATAGTTATTTTCTTCAAATATCTCCCTGATAAGGCTTTTAACGGAATAGTCGTCTTCTATAATTAAAATCTTTTTCATTAAGTTCCCTTACATTTTATATTATTATTCACTTATACTGCTTCAATAACAGGAATAAGTACTGAAAAGGTAGTCCCTTTATTCAGTATGCTTTCAATAGATAATTTACCGCCATGCAAATCAACAGCTTTTTTAACAATAGAAAGGCCTAACCCTGTACCTTTTATATTACCCGTATTCTTCCCACGGTGAAAAGGTTCAAAAAGGTGCTTAATATCATCCTCTGAAATCCCTATACCATTATCGGATACATCGAACCTTATATTTAATCCGGATCCGGTAATTTTAAATTTTATATCGCCCCCTGCTGGTGAATATTTAATGGCATTTGACAAAAGATTAGAGAGTATTTGTGTTAATAACTTCTTGTCAATCAGGTATATTTCAGATTCCAGCTCATAAACCATATTAATAAGATGATTTTCAGCAGCTATTGTTCTGGCATCATCAACAACTTCCTTTACAAGTTCGGCAAGATTACCTTCAGAAGGATTAAATGTTAGTTTTCCTGTTTCCGCTTTATTAATAAGAAGTACGTCATCTATCAGCTCAGTCATATAACTAACTGCATTCTGAATTTTAGCAATATGCCCCTTAAATTTTTCTTCGCTCCAGGTAGGCCCCAGAATTTCCAGTAAATCAGCAGAAGCAAGTATTGTTGTTAGCGGAGTTCTGAACTCATGTGAAGCCGAGGAAATAAACCTGGATTTCAGCTCACTAAGGTCCTTTTCCTTCTCGAGAGATTTTTTAATTTCCCTCTGCATATTTTTTTGCGGAGTAATATCAAGCATTACCCCAACGGTTCCGTCAGCAGTCCCGTCTTTCTTATAATAGGCAGCCTGGTATACTATTACTTCATGCAGAGCACCTTCTTTATCCACTGCATTTATTTCAAAATACTCTTCGCTGCTGCCGGATAAAATTTTATTATCCTTTTCTTCATATACCAGTGCTATTTCGCGGGAAAAAATATCAAACACAGATTTGCCGATAAGCTGATGGCGTTTAACGCCAAAAAAGTTTTCAAAAGACTGGTTACAATCAACATAGATTTTGTTCATATCTCTGATGAAAACAGGTAGCGGGATGGTGTTAATAAGTGTCTTAAAGAACTCGATCTGGTTTTGAATTTTATCATCCGCTTCAGTCAGTTTTTTTACTTCATAGAACAACCGGTGGTTAAGTTCCTTAAGCCTGTCAGTTCTTTCTGAAACCAGCTTCTCAAGGTGATTCCTGTAATCCTCAAGTTCCTTTTCAGCCATTTTTCTGTCAGTTATATCCTCACCTGAAAACAATACACCCAAAACCCCGCCGTCTTCTTCATAAATAGCGGTATTATGAAAAGCAATTATTCTTTCTTTACCTTCCTTTGTTATAACAGAACTTTCATAATACTCATATAAAGCATTGTCACTGAACATAATCTGGCAAAGCACATCAGTAAGTTCCTCATGCAATTCTTCTTTAAAACATAATTCAATCCAGTTCTTACCAATAATTTCTTCCTCTTTATAACCAAGAACCTGGCAGCCGGTTTTATTAATTAGTATTACATTTCCATTAATATCCAGTGCACACATTAAAACTGCGGAAATATCAAGATATCTTTGAGCAGTATCTCTTTGTTTTATAATTTCCTTCTCAACCTCTATACGCCTGGTAATGTCATTAATAATAGAGATAACAACAACCCTCTCATTTAAAACCATTCTATATGTTGATATTTCAACACTAATATTGCTTCCATCTTTTTTCTTATGAACCTGGTATGTCTTATCTGTCCCATTCTCACCGTTTAAGAAAAGATAATTTCTATGTATAGAGTCATTACAATCTGCACATACAATGGCCCCGGCTTTCATCCTGAGAAATTCTGCTTCAGAATAACCATAATGTGAAACTGCCGCCCTATTAACAGCAAGTACCGAACTATCATCAAAATCATAGGCAATAACCGGAAGGGGATTATTTTCAAATAATACTCTGTACCGCTCCTCAGATTCTTTAACCTTTTCATTGGCTAATATTTCACTGGTTATATCTCTGGCAATACCTACTAATGCAAGAGTATTCCCCTGGTTATCATAAACCCGGGAAGTATTAAGTGAAATAAGAAATTCGTTGCCGTTTTTCTTTTTATTAAACAGCACACCTGACCAGTTGCCTTCTCTTGTAGAGGTTAAAATATTTGCGGTAGTATCGGGCGGATTCTTTTCAGAAGCAACAATAAATGGGGTTTTTCCCAGAACTTCTTCTTCCGTATAGCCGTATGTATCTAAAAAAGCTTTATTAATAAATATAAATCTGTTATCAACATCTGTAAGTGAAATTATTTCGGATGTACTTTCAATAGCGCTTGCGAGAAGTCGTATATTTTTTTCCGCTTCAACTTTTTCTGTCATATCCCTGTTTATTGATAAAATTGCTTTCCGGCCCTTATACTCAGTAATAGAGGCATTTACATCAAAGAATAACTTCTTCCCGTCTTTTCTGTATTGTGTAGTTTCAAAATTTATCAAACTGCCGGCATTCAAAGTTTCGGATACTTTTGACTCACCTCTTTCTACATCCAAAGACAACTTTTTCAAAGACAAGCCTATAAATTCAGAACGGTCATATCCGTAAACCTCGCAGGCTTTATCATTTGCCTCAAGTATAGTTTCATCATCGGGGTTAAAAACCAGAATAGGCTCGTGTGCACTGAGAAATAACTGGCGGTAATCCCGTTCGGATTGAGTTAGCTTTAGTTCTGCTTCTTTACGGTCAGAAATATCCCGGATAATATATGTATAATAAATATTTCCGCTGCTTATCCACTCGGCCAGCGACACTTCAACCTTGAAAACCGAACCGTCTTTTCTTAACCCGTTTCTTTCAAAAGTTTTATTCGGTACAAACTCATTTTGTAAAAGATCTTTTGAATTAAGCTGGTTAAAAAACTCTCCCCTTTCACCTTCGGGCATAAGCATTTCTAAAGATTTCCCGATAACTTCTTTTTCTTCATACCCGAATATTCTTTGTGCAGCCATGTTCCAATGCATAATAGAAAAACTGCTGTCGGTACTTATTATGGCATCATAAGCTGTTTGTGTAATTAAACGTAATCTCTCTTCATTCTCCTTTAAGCTAATCTCAATCTGTTTTCTCTCAGTAATATCTCTGGCTATTACGCTAAAACCTGTAATTTTATCATTGGCATACATCAAAGTAGCATTCTGTCCATACCATTTAAGAGTGCCGTCTTTAGACCTGAAAGGGAATTCAAGATATGTACTGCCGTCTTTTTTTATATATTGTTTTAAATAGAAACGCTTTACCTTGTCTTTATAACCGGGGAGTATAAGGTCAGTATATTTATATGAATATAATTCTTCTTTACTATAGCCGGTATTAATAAGCCCCATCTTATTCATATAGTTAAAGTAACCCTCAATATCCATTATGTATATTATATCTGCTGCATTCTCTGCTATTTCGCGGTAAATTTTTTCAGGAACATTTAAATGATGATTAATTATTGTATTATCATTCTCCTGCACGCCTTTGTTTAAATTTTCCCGTATAACACCCTGAATTTCAAACAACTTCTCTTCAGCTTTTTTTCTTTCGGTTTTTTCAATTTGAAGCTGCTCAAGCTGTAGTTTTGATTTTCTGTGCAGACCGCTCATATAGCCGGCGGCGGCGGCTATAAAAATACTGCCGATTGCTCCCGGAACAGTTCCCGCAATTATATCTGCTTTGTTTACCCCCCCTATGTTCAGGAAAAAAATATTAATTGGTATAATTATAAGAGCTGTAAGTATGCCGGTTCTTAAACTGAACAGCATAGATATGGTAATAATAGGGATTAATGATAGTGCGGTAACCCCCTGGGCTGCAAAAGGAATAAGCAGAAAAAACAATAATGAGTAAATAAAAAAGGAAAGCAATGCAATGGTTAATCTTTGCGCATTCTCCCTTATTTGCTCAAATAATAAAGATATAATTTTCAAGGTATTATAAACATACTCACGTTAAATTATTATCGAAAAAAAAGAGGTATAAGTTGAGAGAAAGTGTTAATTTAGTGTTAAGTAACATATCAAATTGAGATTATTACTATATAATATGACAAAATGATAGAATTTAGAGCTTAAAGGGCATTATAGTTGCCAATAACAATTATTTCTTGTTGAAATTTAATCGCAGATATCAACCGGTTACTTATTCGCTAATAAAAAGGGATGTTTCCCTCCTTACAAAAAACAATATTCTCATATTTGGAAATGGTTTATAACGATTCTGAAAATGCTGCCAACCCAACCTTTTTGCCGGTGAACCGGAAAAAGGAGCCTGCAGATTTATGTAACACAAACTTTCCTGGATTGAATGAAAGCCAGGAGAAACTAAAAATATTCAATGAATGTTTTTTTAAGCTTGGAAGCAGGCTAAACTACGTTTCCTGTGAAAAAGAAGCCGCTAAAATAATTGCAGATATTTCAGCCGAGATTTTTTATTGGGAAACTTTTTGTTTATATACTTTTAATATTCAATCGGGTAACTTTTTTAAAATTATTGAAATTAACAGAGCCGATGATATAAACGGACATAACGGGGCCCATGAAACAGAGTTCTCATTGTTTGATATTCTGGATTCCGGTAAAAAAATCTTCGTTAATTCTAAAGGGGAAATAAGCTATCAGGCAGGTGCAAAGCTTTTTTCCGGGATGGTAATACCAATGAAAATGGCCGGCAAATCTGTGGGTATAATTACTGTATCTGCTTCTGAGGATATTTACTCGGGCAGTGAAGCCGGATTTCTTGAAATTCTTAGTGATTATTTTTGCGGAACTTCTGAAAGAATCTGTCTCAAGCAGCAGTTGGATGCGCTGGAAACCCAGTATCATGAAATTTTTGAATATGCAACAATAGGTGTTTTTCAGTCAAAAGAAGACGGAACAATAATAAAAGCAAATCCTGCTTTTGCTTCCATGCTGGGTTACAGCACTGCTGATGATGTGCTTTTATTAAATATGGAAAATGATATTTACTATGATAAAAATGAGCTGGGAAGAATTTTATCCAGGCACAAAAATGAGGGATACAGCTTTATTGATGAAATAAAGTGGAAGAAGAAAGATCACTCTTCAATTTGGGTACGGATTACATTATATTCATTAACCGATAAGCAGGGATATGAATATTTTGAAGGTTTTGTTACTCCTATTACCGAAACAAAAATTGTAAAAGAAAAGATTAATAATTCTCAGAAAGAAAAAGAGGTTTTATTAAAAGAACTGCATCACCGTGTAAAAAATAATTTGCAGGTTATATCCAGTTTGTTAAATCTTCAGTCTTCATTTATAAATAAAAAAAACACAGAAGAGCTTTTTAAAGAAAGTAAAAACAGGATAAAATCAATCTCTCTTATACACGAACTGCTTTATCAATCAAAAGATTTTGCACTGGTAGATTTCAGGGCATATACTGAAAATTTTATACACCATATTGCTGCATCATATGATGTAAACCCGGGAAAAATTATATTCAGGATACTAATAAATAATGTTTTTTTAAGTATGGATGCGGCAATACCATGCGGACTTATATTAAATGAAGTGGTTTCTAATTCTATTAAACATGCGTTTAAAACATCTGAATCAGGCGAGATATGTATTGAAATGAATAAAGAAAATGATAAATTTTTGTTAAAAATTTATGATAATGGAAGCGGAATAAAAGACGAAGAGATAAAAAAAGAAGGTTTAGGGATTGTTATTATCCGTTCACTCGTTCAACAACTAAGCGGCAGTCTAAATTTTAAATCAGAAAAAGGGACCATGTTCACTATCAGTTTTAAGGAAGATTAATGAAAGCGTCAATCAGAATTCTGGTTGTAGAGGATAGTACCCTTATTTCCCTTGATATTCAAAGGGCATTAAAATTCCTCGGTTATAATGTTGCAGGTACTGCATCTACCGGAGATGATGCAATTAAGGCGGTAGAGGAGCTTAAGCCTGATCTTATATTAATGGATATAAGATTAAAGGGGGAAATGGATGGTATTGAAGCTACGCGAACCATTAAAACCAAATATGATGTTCCTGTAGTTTACCTTACAGCTTATGCAGATGAACAAACCCTTGAAAGAGCTAAACTTACCGAACCGCTTGGTTACCTGCTTAAACCTTTTGAAGAAAGGGAATTGAATTCTGTACTTCAAATGGCATTATATAAACACAGCCTGGACAGGAAACTTAAGGAAAACGAAAAATGGCTCTCTACTACAATGAAAAGCATTGGGGATGGAGTTATTGCAACTGATAACGCAGGTAAAATCAAATTTATGAATCCTGTTGCTGAAGAATTAACCGGGTATAAACAAGAAGAAGCCGAGGGGAAAAAATTAACCGAGGTATTTGTTATAAGTAATGAAGATTCAAAAATACCCGTGGAAAACCCGGTAAATAAAGTTTTAATGCATGGCAAAACAGTAGGCCTTGCAAACCACACGATATTAACCGATAAAAGCGGGAAAGTCCGGTTTATAAATGATACTGCATCACCAATACTAGATGAAGAAGGAGAGATAACCGGGGTTGTACTGGTATTTCAGGATGTAACAACAAAAAAGATAGCTGAAATTGCCTTACGCGAACAGGAAGAAAGTTACCGCTCGCTTGTTGAGTCATCAATTGATGCAATTTATGTTTTAAAAGGGAAGCGCTTACTTTTAGTTAATAAAGCATGGGAAGAGCTGTTTGGGATATCAAAGGAAGAAGCTACATCAGATAATTTTGATATAATGGAAATTGTAGCTGAAGAAAGTATGAATTTTATTCTGGAGAAGTTTAACAAGAATAGTCCGGCAGCAGAATCTTCCCGTTACGAAATGAAAGCTGTATCCAGGAATGGAAATACCATAGATCTTGAAGTTAGTGTGTCCCGTATCTGGTGGAAAGGTGAATATGCTTACCAGGGTGTTTACAGGGATATTACACTAAGGAAAATGGAAGAGGAGCGGCTTAAATACGCAATTGAGCTTGCTGAACGATCTAACCGGCTGAAGAATGAGTTCCTTGCGCATATGTCCCACGAAATAAGGACTCCTCTTAATAATATTCTAACGTTTACATCTCTTCTTAAAGAAGAACTTGAAGATAAGCTTCCTGCCGAACTTGAATCTACCTTTTCAATTATAAGCAACAGCGCACAAAGACTTATACGCACTATTGAATCTCTTTTAAATCTATCAAGGCTTCAAACCGGCAATTATGATGCTAAGTATGAGGCAATAGATCTTCACAGGGATGTGCTTGAAGATTTGACTCTTGAATTCTATTTGCGGGCAAGTGAGAAAAAAATTGAAATTATATACCAGAATAATTCCGAAAACAGTTTTGTATCAGGCGACAGCTATTCAATCACCCAGATATTTGTTAATCTTATTGATAATGCGATAAAATATACGCCGTCCGGATCAGTAATAATCCGGCTGTATAATGAAGACAATAGCGTTATTGTTGAAATTGAAGACAGCGGCATCGGAATATCTGATGAGTTTCTGCCGAATTTATTCAGCCCCTTTACACAGGAGGATTCGGGGAATACACGGCCATATGAGGGTACCGGCCTGGGGCTGGCGCTTGTTAAAAATTATGTTGATATAAATAATGGTTCCATTGGTGTTGAAAGTAAAAAAGGTTCGGGAACAAAATTCAGAATTGTATTCACTTCTTTATCGGAACAGGTATGAGTGAAGTAATAAATAAAGAAATGTTTCAGCAGCTTCTTGAAGAGCTGGAACTAAAAAATAATATTATTAAAGATAATGCAGAAGAAATTGAACAGCTCAATAAAAAAATAATTGAGTTTGAAAACATACTTACTGATAATAACCATAATAAAGCAAAACTTTATTCAATACTATCGCATGATTTAAGAAGTCCGTTTAACGGACTTTTAGGATTTGCTAACTTTCTTATGGAAGAAGCTGAAAGTCTGAGCCCTGATGAAATTAAAACCTTTACAAGTAATATAAGTTCGTCTGCAAAGGGTTTGCTTGAGCTGATTGATAAAGTATTTGAATGGATAAAGATGGATATAGGCAACTATGATTATGCCCCATCAAATATTGATCTTAAATATCTTGTTGACGAAGTTTTTTTTCTTTACCGGAAAAAAGCAGATGAGAAACAAGTTAAGTTAAATAATAACATCCCGGGCAATACTTCCGCATACGGTGACCATGAAATGATAAGAAGAGTTGTGGAGCACCTGCTCTCCAATTCAATAAAATTTATTCCTAATAACGGTGAAATAAATGTAACCTCAGAAATATCAGGCGAAGAGGTTGAACTATCCGTAAGAGATAACGGCATTGGAATGAGTAAAACTGATATGGATAAACTTTTCCGGACAGATAAAAAAATTTCCACAAGAGGAACTGCTAATGAAAAAGGTCCCGGCCTGGGTTTACTTATCAGCAAAAAGGTAATGGAGATAAACAATGGTAAAATCCGCGCTGAAAGTGAAGAAGGAAAAGGAAGCACTTTTACTATTACACTGCCAAAACAAAAACAATAAAAATACAACCCTTAATTTTTTAACTCCTATTCTTAATCTTACCCGGATTAAAATCCGATTATGAGTAAGAGTACGATTAAGAAGATGATTAAGATTAAGAAGAAGCTAAACCGGGCAGGTTTTCAAACATTGTTTAACAAAATAATTTTTAGCTAAACCGTTTTAGAAAACTGCAATGTTTTTATAAGACTATTCAATACTTTTGGTTACTTCAATGCCAAGCTGTTCCATGCGGTATCTTAACTTGGAGCGTGAGAGTCCCAGTACTTTAGCCGCTTTTACCTGGTTGCCGCTTGTAATTTTTAAAGTTTTTAGAATCAAAGTTTTAAGGACAAGATCAATTTTTACTCCCCCCGGTGGAATTGTAAGTAAAAACTCACCGCCGGAAGCTTTCTGTTCTTTAATATTATCTACCAGGAAGTGGAAATCTTTTTCTTTTATCTCCTGCTCCTCGGTAAGAAGTACAACCCTCTCTATAACATTCCTAAGCTCCCTTATATTTCCTTTCCAGGAATATGTTCTTAACAGCTCAACAGATGCAGAGTCAAAACCTTTTATTTCTTTATTGAATTTTTTCTCAAATTCTTTTAAAAAGGTATATGAAAGGATGGGGATATCTTCAGCTCTTTCTCTTAAGGGGGGCACAGTAATTTTAGCAACATTCAGCCTGTAATATAAGTCTTCCCTGAAGTTGCCCTTCTTTACTTCATCTTCAAGATTTTTATTAGTTGCAGCCAGTACCCTAACATCAACCGAAATTTCCTTTTCGCCGCCAAGCCTGTAGAATTTTCTTTCCTGTAAAGCGCGGAGCAGTTTAACCTGCAGGTCAAGTGTAAGCTCGCCTATTTCATCAAGCAGAATAGTTCCGCCGTCAGCAAGTTCAAACTTACCAAGTTTTGTTTTTTGAACTGCACCTGTAAAAGCGCCCCTCTCATGCCCGAACAGCTCACTCTCTGCAAGTTCCTTAGGTATAGCCGAGCAGTTTATCTGTATGAACGATTTGTCTTTCCTCGGGCTGCTCTGATGTATAAACTTCGCAAACTCCTCTTTACCTGTACCACTTTCGCCTTCAATAAGAACAGTAGTATCTGAGCTTTTGGCAAGTTTTTCAACAGAACTAACAAGCTTTTGGATTTTTTTGCTTTTACCGAAAAACCCCGGGGTAATTAAGTCCCCCTTAAGTATTTCCTGTAGTTTATTTACTTCATTTTTTAATGACAGATTAGCAAATGCTTTTCCAAGAACTTTTTTAAGCTGTTCCATGTCAATAGGCTTAAGAAGGAAATCAAATGCCCCTGCTTTTATGGCACTAACAGCCATATTAACATCAGAAAATCCGGTTATCATTATTATAGGTATGTGAAAAAATTTTTTCTGAAATTCTTTCAGGAGTTCCAGTCCATTGTGAGTAGTAAGATAAATATCAAGAAGTATTACATCGGGTTCAAAAATTTTTATTTTTTCTTCTGCTTCATCTGCTATTAAGCAGGTTTCTACTTCATAATCTAATTTAATAAGAACCTTTTTTAATGAAGCGCAAACAAGATCATCATCATCAATTATTAAAATTCTATACTTCATAAACTCCTTGTACAAGATTAGGATTTATCATTATCATAAACCTGGAGCCGGCACCCAGCTTACTGTCAAATCTCAATTCACACTGGTGATCATTAAGAATTGACTGGCACACGGTAAGACCAAGGCCTGTTCCTTTGTCTTTACTTGTAAAAAAATCATTAAGTATTTTATTCTTATCCTCATCACTTATTCCAACACCGTCGTCTTCAATTTCCCACACAATAAATGAGGAAGCCTGGTCTTTATAAGTTTTAATAGATATACAGCCGCCGCCTTCACAGGCTTCAATAGCATTTGTCATCAGATTAAGAACCACCTGAAGTAGCCTGTTCCGGTCAAAAGAAATTTTAGGGAGATTGGCTTCCAGATGTTTGTTAATTATAACACCTTTGCCGTGTGCTGTTGAATTAAGGATATTAATAGCGTCTGAAGCTACTTCATTAATAAGGCAAGTACTTGTACCATTAAAGCTTTTCCTGGTAAAAGATGATAAATTTTCGATTAAAGAGTGAATTCGTTCAGTTGCATCGCTGCAGGCTTGTAAGGATTCCTTCACATCTTCAGGAAGGTCACCCTGAACCATTTGCAGGTATTCAAGGCTCAACTTGATTGCAGAAAGGGGATTCCTAATTTCGTGTATAAGACTTGCGGTAACTTTCCCCAATATATGGAGTTTATTTTCCTGGTAATTTTCAATTTCCATTTTGCCCCAAAGCATCATCATTTAGTTAGGCAAAATTTAAATGAAAAAGAGGAAAACAAAAACAGTTTATTTAAATTTAATATTGAAAACCAGCAAAATGATGGTTAAGCGCTATTCAGAAATTTCTTTTAGGATTTTTTCAGCTACTTTTTGGATAACTTCTTCTGAATTATAATACTTAGAGTCTATTCTCTGTCTAATTTCTTCCAGATTAGGAACTTTTTTAGAAGCTGACTCGAAGACTTTGGCTTCGGCAGAGATCTCTAATCTGTCCTTTGATGATTCCGGCTTGTTTTCAGCCTGTTTTTTCACCGCGTCCTTATTAAAGAAATTAAGATTATTTGATATAGATTTAATTTCCATAATTACTACCTCTCATAAGCCATTATTTTCTTCTTGTTGTTCAATTTTGTTAATTCTAACTTCACTGCTGCCATTTGATCATGTTTCTCTTTGACTATATTATCGTAGCTAATTTGTATTTGTTTAGTTAAATCAGACAAGCTTCTCTCGTATTTGCCTATCAATTCCTTGTTTCCGGTCGAAATTAACTCTTTTTTCATGGAATTTGCAGCCACTACCATATTTTTTGCATTTAGCAGCTTATTATCAAAATTTTCCTCTGTTAGTTCTTCCAGTTCATTTAAAACCAGATTATAGAGGGAAATTAACTCGTCTATTTTATTTTCTATAATATTCATATCCATTTTTTATAATTACATAAAATAATTTTGAGTTGAAAGAAGTGTAGCCAGTTGAGTCTGGAGTTGTTCGTATCTTTTTCTTAACATTTCTGCACTTTTATTAATTCTGGACTCTGTTGATGTAATTTTATCATTTATTGAGGTTATATTATTATCAAGAGTTTTCTTCTTTAATGTTAAATAACCCCCTGCTCCCAGGTATGGATTTATAAGAGACTCAAGCCTGGCAGAAACTCCGTTTTCAGAATTGAATAATGCTTCAACTTTTCCGGGATCCTGGTCAACCTTGTTTGCAAGCATAGCTGAATCAGATAAGGTTAAACCTGTTGAGGAATTGAAAGAAATACCGATTTTGCTTAAGGAATTAATATCTGTATCGGGTAATACTGAACCGGCTATTGATGAAAGATTCCTCATAATTGTTTGTGCACTTGAATCACCGTATAGAGCACCGCGGGTTCCCGCATTATAAGTACTGTTTGTTTTCAGATATGTATATACATCATTAAACTGTTTAATAAAACTTTCAACTTTTGCTTTAATAGCGGTATGATCATTTGCCACAGCCACACTAACAGCATTATCACTTTCGGCCATTGTAGATTTAAGATTCAATGTTAAACCGTCAGCAATATCTGTAACTGTGTTTGAGTGCCTTTGTATATCAAGCCCGTTAAAAGTGAACTTTGCATTCAACTGGTTATTGGCCGTTGTTATATCGGAATAAATAAATCCCGGAGTATTAAGTCCCTGGTCAAAAGATGGTCTTGAAGATCCAATATTGAGCCCCACCGCTGCAAGTGCCGAATATGTGCTGCTGTCTGAAAGTTCCATTATTCTGTAATCAAGCCCGGATTCTTTTGCAGTAATACTTAATTGTGTGCTGCCCTGTAGTGGAGAAAAGGAAGAAGCAGAAACCGTTGCGGATGCAGCTTTCTCCTTTGTAACACCAATATTCAGGTCAGATACAAGATCAAACCCTGTATCATTAGTAATTGATATATATTTTGATGAATCTGAGACGGTTAATGAAAGCTGAAACTTAGAGGGATCTGATGGATCAGCAATTTTAACAGCATCAACACCATCTACATTAGTATTTATAGACTGTACCACGGAATCAAGAAGATCAGAATAATTTGCGGCACTGCCGTCTAAAGATATTGTTGTTTCTTTACCATCCAGATTTATTTTAAAACTGGTGGCACCACCGGTATAAGGATCAGTCCCTGTTTTATATTCACTTTTAACCACAGCCTTATCGGAATTAACAGCATTTTGTATTTTTTCTATTGCAGTTTTATTTGTTTCGCTTCCGTTAAATTCCACTTCTACATTACTAACAAATTGCCCGCCCTGGCCGTCACCGGTTACAACACTAAACTTGTGCATACCCGCAACCGCATTTAAAGAACCGGAAGTAAAACTGGCGGATACGGCCACATCTTTTTTAGCCAGTTGATTAACCCGTATTTCATAACTGCCCTGAAGCGATGTGGAGCCTGCAGAAGCTGCAACGAAACTAGTATTAGACGAAGAAGCTGCTTTATAACTGAAAACACTATCTGTTCCGGTTTTATTAAAGGTAGCTAATTCATTTTTTAAAGATGTTAATTTTTGAATTAACGTATTAAAAGCAGTTGACTGATTTGAATATTTCGTTTTTCTGATACTAAGAGGCGAAATCATCTTATTTGATTCGTTTGTAGAGTAGGTTTGTACCAGAGAATTTATTGTTGATGTAGTAAGAAGATCAGCCATTTTAATTACCTCTTTATTATAGTACCTTTAACCAGGTTTCCCTGAGTTCGGAAAGAATTTTTTGAGCTATTTCGAAATTACCTTTCCTGGTCTGGTCCTGGCAGAAAAGGTATAACCTTAACAGCCCGGTTGAAACTTCCTTAACTTCTTCGCCTTCAAATCTTAAAGCATTGATCAGAATCTGGATAGCGTTATTTGTTCTGATAAATTCCTTTTTCTGACAACTTACAACTGCAACATCATAAATTCTGATAATTAACTGCTGAGGAGTAGCCTCCATTAATTCTTTTATAAGATACTGATTAACCCGTCCTGAATTTCTTGCAAAAGTTGAATTATACATAATACTTTTTAAACCTCATGTTTTTTAATTTAAACCTCCCGGGGTTACCGGGAGGTTGTTAGAAAGAGTTAAATCTTATTGGAAAAGTGAAAGGAGACTCTGGGGAGATGCATTCAATTGAGCTACCATTGAAGTTGCAACCTGACCGCCAATTTGACCTTTCGTAGCGTTTAACTGTTCCATGGCCATATCTGCATCAAACAATCGGCTAACACTTGCTGTTGCATTAGAAATAGCTGAAGATAAATAATCTTCTTTTACGTCTAATCTCTGAACAAAGTTACCTATTTTACCCAAAGCGTTCTGAACTTCAGTCTGAAGAGAATCTACACTTATTGAAGTAATATTTGTAGAAGAAGCAGCACCAGTACCGCCTGTTGTAATTGAACCAAGGTTCAATGTATTCAGTGTACCGAAATTAACTGTAGTAGATTCTGTTTCACCGGTTTTGAATATAAAGTTACCGCTTCCAGGAAGAGTACTACCGCTTAATAAAGCTGTTTCATTAAACTTGGTATTGGTGAACATAGATTTTATTTCATCGCCAAGTGCAATAATATCTGATGCTAACGCTGAAAGATTTTTGGTAGGATCGTTAGAATCTGCAACTTTACCTTTTATCTGGTTTAACAAGTCGTTAATACTTGATAAAGCAGATTCTGCGGTTGAAAGCATGTCTTTTGCTGAGCCAATATTGCCCTGAGCAGCTTTCATTAAGTTAACTTTACCTTCAAGCTCTTTTCCTACTCTGTAACCAGATGTATCATCAGCTACTGAGTTGATTCTTTTCTGAGTTGCCAGACGAAGCTGAGCGTTCTGTGTTTGTTTATTAACTTTTGCCAAAGCATTATATGCTTCTAAGGCGCCGAGATTTGTGTTGATTGAAAAAGCCATTGTATACCTCCATGTATTGTTTTATTTGCGGGTATCCTTACCCGCTTGTTGTTTATGAGATTTATATCTCTAACAGTATTATCGACCATGTGTTTTTAAAGTTTAGTTCGTTCACTGCATTTTAACTTAAGTGAGATACCAGTTTCTGCTTCAGGATATCTACTTTTGATTTAACTTCGGGGTATGATGAAAATCTTTTCTCAAGGGTATCAAGGGTGGAAAAGAGCTTCTTTAAGTTGGAATTCTGCATATAAACAGATATAAGATAAAAATAGAAGGAAGGTTCTTCAGGTTTTAATTCAACTGTTCTTTCAAGCTCCTGTTGGGCCAGATTTAAGTTGCCGGTTGTCAAATACAGTTTTCCCAGCTCAAGATGAATGTATGGATTTTTTATAAACCTCACTGCCAGGCCTTTAAGTATGCTAAACCGGCAGTCCAGATGATTATACTTTTCCAACAGCACTAACAGCGGTTCAAGATAACGCTCATTCATTTCATCAATAAATGGACTTATTTTTGTCTCATCTATCTTTATATTATTGTATAGGTTATTAAAAACACCGGCTTCTGTGTTTTCTTTTTCGCCAGCATTCGTAATTTTTTCGTAAAAGAAGTTGAACAGTTTTTTATCCATCACCAAAATTGCTATCTCAAGCCCGTGATAGCTTAACTCTTTTTCGTCCATCAGAATATTTTGTGCAGATAATTGCTTCTTATTGAGATATTTTTTGTTAGCCTCATATGACCTTAAAGCTGCATCAGCAGCTTTATCATACATTTTAAAACGGAGAAATATTTTAGCCGCTGCCATAAGGCTTAATGGCTGCTCATCATCTTCCGCTATGCTTTTTTCTATTAACTCAAGTGACTTCAGAAATTCTTTTCGCTCTGCATAACTTATTGCAAGGTACCTGTAAGCCACAGCCTTATATTCCCTTTTAAGGCTGTTATCGTTTAGTGCGGCCTCAAAGTATGCTGCGGCTTCTTCATTTCTTTTAAGAATACCAAGAGTTTGCCCAAGCTGAAATGCATAATATCCGGATCCGGAGGCCTGGAATTCATTTAACAGCAGTTCAAGGTTTCTTTCTGCTTTCTTTTTAATTTCTTCTTCAGAAACGCTGTAACCCAGGTGAATAATTTCTATTGAAGATTTTTCTATGCTAAAACCATTCTCAATCAGTGAAGGCTCTATCTGCTCATGTATTGTTCCGGTGAACTTTACTTTTTTGTTATTTGGAAACAACCGGGCATAACTCATAACCGAAGGATGTTTGTTAATCTCATCAAGGCTTATAACATTACACCAGTATGCTTTTTTGCAGGATTCGGCTGTAATTCTTTTTAATTCCTGAACAGAATTGTTATTTAACCTTTCATCTGCATCAAGGTATAATATCCAGTCACCTGAGGCATTTTGCAGGGAATAATTACG
>JAWOJF010000169.1:0-2995 GCA_046481785.1 Ignavibacteriaceae bacterium
GACTTTTTAGACAGCCTCCTTCTTTTATAAAAGTCCTGATTTGTTGATAAATGTTTTATGGTGTAAGGTGATAATTTTTGCAATATTTATTACTTTTCGGGCTCATTATGAAAAGATATATCTCAATAGTAATAATTCTCGTAACGAGCTTCTTACCAACTTTTTATGCTAATTCTATAACCAACCCGGACAGTCTTAAAAATTTACTGTGTGATGAGAATACAATCGAACAGTACCGGTTTAGAATAAAACTTGGTGATTTGTATATTACAGACTCCCCGGCTGTTGCTTATAACCATTACTATCATTCGCAGAATATAGCAGAACAACTGAAACAGGATACACTTATTGCCTTATCCCTGAACAAAATGGGGCTAAGTAAATTAAAAACAGACGATTACCCGTTATCTAAAGACTATTTTACAAGGTCTCTCGCAATTTATGAGCATTATAAACTCACAGACAAAATAGCCTATCTGAATTATTATCTCGGCCTGTCTGAATATTATCAGGGTAATTACGAACAATCAATTAAAAATTACCAGAAAGCACTGAAGAGTTTTACTTCATCGGGTAACATTAAACTTGAAGCTAATATTTATCAGAATATGGGATTGGTACACGATGATCTTGAAAACGACTCATTAGCGCTGGTATATTATAAAAAGGCTTTAAAAATTAATGAGAAGTTAGGGGAAAAGGCTGATATTGCAGGACTTACACAAAATATTGGTTTATCACATATTCATGATGGTAATTTAGACCTTGCATTGACCTATATTCAGAAGTCTTATAAAATATTTGAAGAACTTAAAGATTCAGAGGGAATAGGGATTTCACTCAGCAATATTGGTTTGGTGTTTCAGAAGCAGGGTAAGTATAAAAAAGCCCTTGAGAACTATCAGAAATCACTTGAAGTTTTTACCGAAAGTGATTTTCTTATAGGTAAGATTTATGCTTTGCATAATGTTGGTACATCTTACAGCGATTTGAAAGACTATTCCACAGCATTGGAATATTACAGGAAAAGCATTGATGTTTCCTCACGCATCGGTCATGTGCCAGGAATTATGACCAACTATGAAGCTATATCGAAGCTTTATGATGAGACGGGTGACTACAAAAGCTCGCTGGAGTATTATATTTTGTATGATAATCTGAAAGACTCAATAAATTCGGTAGATGCTAAAAACAAAATATCCGAAATGGAGGCCATATATAAGCTGGGACTTATGGATAGTGAGCTTTCAAGTAAAAGTATAGAACTTATCCAGCAGCGCAGGCAGAAAAAGATTTTCATAGCCGGATCATTTATCCTCCTGATACTGCTTATCTTTAGTGCACTGGCCTATAACCAGAAAAACATTGCAGAAAAAGAGCTGAACAGGCATAAGGTAAACCTCGAAGAACTTGTTAAACAGAGAACACAAGAATTGAACTTCGAGATAAATGAACGCAGGATTGCTGAAGAGTCAGATAAGCTTAAATCAGCATTTTTGGCCAATATGTCACACGAGCTTCGAACACCCATGAATGCAATTATTGCCTTTACCAATTTCCTGAAAGATAAAACTGTTTCAGCCGATAAAAGAGAAGAATATGTAAATTATATCACTACTGCCGGTGAAAGCCTTCTTCATCTGATAGATGACATTATAGATATTGCAAAAATTGAATCGAAAGAACTTACCATAAAAAGAAAATCATGCAATATCACAAATCTCAGTATTGAACTGTTTCATGTTTTTACCGAGCTGAAAAAGAAAAAAAACAAAGATGGTATTGAACTGATAATTAACCCTGTGTGTTATAAAAACAGTGTGACTGTTAAAACCGATCCTTACAGGCTAAAGCAGATACTCAGCAACCTGCTTGAAAATGCGCTTAAATATACCAGCAAAGGATATGTGGAATTTGGCTACGAAATATCAGAGGTAAGCGTTTTATTTTATGTAAGGGATACGGGTATTGGTATACACAGTTCTAAATTTGAGTATATTTTTGAGCGCTTTTCGCAGATAGACCACACAACAGAAAAGCAATTTGGAGGTACCGGGCTGGGGCTGGCGATTACCAAAAATCTTGTTGAACTGATGCGGGGCAAAATATGGCTCGAATCGAGATTGAATAAGGGAACAACGTTCTATTTTACCATTCCCTCAGATGATATGACTATTAAACCGTTTTCTGACAGCCTGCCAATCACATCCGGAAAACCGGCCTCGTTTTTTGATTATAATTGGAACGGCAGGACCATACTTGTTGCAGAAGATGAAGAATTGAATTACAAGGTTCTCGAATCGGCTTTATGCAGAACAAATGCCAGGGTGGTAAGAGCCAATAACGGATTTGAAGCTGTTGATCTGATTAAGGACAATAATATAGATATGGTACTTATGGATATTCAGATGCCTGGAATGGATGGCTACAAAGCAACCCAGGAGATAAAAAAAATAAACAGTAAAATTCCTGTAATTGCACAAACCTCTTTTGCTATGGAAGGTGAAAAAGAAAAATGTATCATGGCAGGTTGTGATGATTACCTGTCTAAACCTTTAAACCTGAATATTTTATTTGGTACCATCAGCCGGTATTTCAACTAAATCTGCAGAAGGATCATAAAACGGTTTCGGATAACAGATCATTTAAAAAAAACAAATTCTATTTGAAAGTGGCTGAAATTACTGTTAAATTCGCCATTATTTTAAAATAAACAACATTATTATACAAAGCATCTAATCAGGTTAAAAGTTATGACCAGAAAAATTTATTCTGTTATTAAAGCTACCGGCAGCTATATACCAACTAAAATTGTAAAGAACGAAGACTTTTTAAAAAATGAATTTTTTGATCCGCAGGGAATTAAGATCAATTTATCACCTGAGGAAATTATCAGGAAATTTGAAGAGATAACCGAGATAAAAGAGCGAAGGTATGTTGAAGAGGACCAGGTGGCCTCGGACCTTGCATATCTCTCGGCGCTTGATGCTCTTGA
>JAWOJF010000194.1:0-30274 GCA_046481785.1 Ignavibacteriaceae bacterium
TCTTGCACTTGCACCTAAACTATCACTTGAACACCTCAAATTTACCGGCGGCAGCGGCGCAATACTATCCTTCCATGTCATAACCGGAAGCAGCGCAGGATATTTGTAGAAATTGTTTGACAGGGAATCAGCAAAACCTGATACATTATTTGTAACCGTTCTGCTGCTGAAAAAAGCAGAGCCTGATATACTGCTGTCATTCCTGTTCATTATTATTTGCCTGCCTATTTCAGTTTTATCCTTCCAGTTATTATTAAGAAACTTGCTCGAATAATGACCAATATAAAGATGCCTGTCCCCTTTTACAGATGCCCACCATGGAAGCAGGGCTTTATAATCAGCAGCCTTTTTTCCAATCTCCCAATAAAGCTGGGGAATTATATAGTCAATAGTTTTATCTTTTATCCATGTAAGCGGATCACAATACAGGTTATCGTATGAACTGAAACCGCTGGTGCCTGCATAATGATTCTGTACTATCCCAAATGGACTAATACCAAATTTAACAAAAGGTTTTAGGGCATTTATTGTATCATACACCTGCGCAACCAATGTATTTATATTGTATCTGCGCCAGTCATCAATATTATTAATTCCATTGTTATAATTTTTAAAAGTAACTAAATCTTCTCCTGATACTTTGGGTTTAAAAGGATAAAAGTAATCATCAAAATGAATTCCATCTATATCGTAGTTGGTCACCACTTCTTTTACTATTGAAGTTATATAATCTCTTACTTCCGGAATACCCGGATTAAGCATTTTATATTTGCCGAAAGTTAATATCCACCCGGGATGCTTTTTTGAGATATGATTATCGCTTACCTGATAAGTTTCAGTGCTTCTAACTGCGCGGTAAGGATTAAACCATGCATGAATTTCCATTCCTAATTTATGTGATTCTTTTACAGCTATTTCAAGAGGATCAAAAAATGGTTCAGGTGCTTTCCCCTGTTCTCCGGTTAACCAGTAAGACCATGGCTCATATGACGATTTGTACAATGCATCACATTCTGTTCTAACCTGTAATATTACAACATTTATCCCTGCTTCCTTTAATCTGGATAACTGTTCTTTAAGAGTCCTGATCTGTTCCTCTGTACCGGCGCGGTTGGAAACCGGCCAGTCAATATTACCAACAGAAGCAATCCATGCTCCGCGGAATTCTCTTTTCGGAAATTTTTCCTGCGGATAAATATTTATAAACAATGAAATTAGAATTATACAAAGCCAGAACTGTACTAAAGATTTTCGAAGTACCATAAATTCAAAAGAATTAGTTAATGTTAATTGCTATCTTTACAAAATTAAAAATTGAATTTACTAATAAAAATATTCTTAAAGCATTATATGTATCTGAAAAAAGTAATATTTGTCTGCCTTGGAAATATCTGCCGGTCCCCTTCAGCCGAAGGAGTGATGCAGCATCTTGTAAAAGAAAATGGGCTCGATACCCTTATATTTGTTGATTCTGCGGGAACTGCAGCATATCATACAGGGGAACGTGCCGATTCGCGGATGAGAAAACACGCAAGCCAGAGAGGCTATGATTTAACAAGCATTGCAAGAAAATTTAATCCAAAGAAGGATTTTAATGAATATGATTATATCATAGCAATGGATAATGATAATTATAACAACCTGCTTTCATTTGATGTGGATAAAAAATACAGGGACAAAATTTTCAGGATGGTGGAATTTTGCAGAAATGTTCAGGCTGATGAAGTACCTGACCCCTATTATGGCGGCGGAGAAGGATTTGAGCTTGTAATTGATATTCTTGAAGATGCCTGTGCAGGATTATTGGAGAGGATTAAAAATGACCTTGGCAAATAATATAAAGGAAAGGATTGAGAGTCATACAGCGGAAAAAATAGACTCATTAAGATCAGCGGGCGGCGGCTGTATTAGCGACGCCCAAATAGTAAAATGTAAATCGGGCGTGTCATTTTTCCTGAAAATAAATAACTCATCCAATGATATGTTTAAAAAAGAGGCTAACGGATTAAAGGAATTAAAAAAAGCAGATGCAATCAGGGTGCCTGATGTTATTATGGCAGAAAATAACTTTATCCTTCTTGAGAACATTATTCCTGCCGGCAGATCCAAAAGCTTTTTTGAGGAGTTTGGAGAAAAATTTGCAAAGCTTCACAAATACACATCAGCCAAACATGGATTTTATGAAGATAACTATATCGGCTCAACCAACCAGGTTAACCTGCCGCTTGAAGATGACTGGAAAATATTCTATTGGGAAAAAAGAATTTTATTCCAGGTAAAACTATGTGAACAAAACGGGTATGCAACGGATGAATTAAGAAAATCGGTCTCCGGATTGGAAAACAAACTTGATGATATTATGGCTGACAGCGAAAATACCCCGTCTCTTCTGCATGGCGATCTGTGGAACGGTAATTTTGTTATTGATGATAAAGGAGAAGCATGCCTTATTGATCCTGCAGTATATTACGGCAACCGTGAAGCTGACTTGGCTATGACAAAATTATTCGGCGGTTTTAATTCAGAATTTTATCAATCCTACCGTAATGCCTTTCCGTTGCCTGCAGGATATGAAATACGGGAAAATTTTTATAAGCTTTACCACGTGTTAAATCATCTGAATATTTTTGGAAGAGGGTACTACTCCCAGGCAATCAGTCTAATAAAATATTATTTATGAAATAGAGGGTTTGCAGGAATAATGCTTTATATTATAATAGCCGCGACTTATAAGTTGTGGAATGAATAATATAAAACAAATGCTTTAGCCATAATTCGTTTTTAAATTACGGCTAAAGCCAAAGAAAAGAGATATCCCAAAATCCACGACATAAACGATGTGGCAGCTAAAAACAGATTTTTAATTACTTCACATCAACAAGTTCAACGTCAAAAATCAAATTAGAGTTAGGAGGAATAGGCCCGCTGCCTCTTTCACCATAGCCAAGAGTTGATGGAATAATTAGTTTTGCTTTTGATCCTTCTTTAAGTAAAGCGATACCTTCATCCCATCCTTTAATAACCTGTCCCCTGCCAATAGTAAATACAAACGGCTCGCCTCTTTCTACTGAGCTGTCAAACATAGTTCCATCCGGCAGAAATCCGGAATAATGAACAGATACTACATCTCCGGAGTCAGGGCTCTCGCCTTCTCCCTCATTAAGCATAATATATTTAAGTCCGCTTGATGTAGCAACGGCTTTAGTTGAATCAGCCTCCCATTGTTTTACCTCAACAGATTCTTTGGCGTCAATCAGTTCGATAACAACCTTAAATTTGTTATTAGGCGGAACAGGCCCAACACCGGCTGGTCCTGAGGGAACAATTAAAGTTCTTTTCCCGCCTATCTTCATGCCCACAATTCCCTCATCAACCCCGGGAATAAACTGGCCTGTGCCAAGTTTAAATTTTACAGGCTGCTGATACATTTTTGAACTGCCGATATTTGAGGACATTTTAGATGTATCATTCTCCCAATTACTGTATAAATCTGATGAATCAGTAATACTCCATGCAGTAAAGTGAAGAGCTACAAGGTCTCCTTCTTTAGCTTCTCTTCCTGTACCCAGCGAATCATCTGCATATAATAATCCTGAATCCAGGGCAATAATTTCGGGTTCATCTTTACAACCGGCAAAAACGACAAATGCCGCAAATAATACCAAAAGAATTTTCATTTTATCCCTTTATTTTTGAATTGCGAAATGTAATTATTTTTAGTTTTAATTCACAGGAAGTATTGCATACATTTGGCATATGAATTACAAAAGATCAATCGGAATAATAAAGGCATTCTTTTTATATGGATTATTTGCCTGCATTTTCCTCTTTTTAACCGGCCAGTCTCCGCAAAATATTATTGTGGACAGCAATTATTCTTTTGCTGAAGCCGTTGATGGAAAAAATATCCCGGAAAGCATATTGAAGAACCTTGTACTGATTGATGTGGAGTATTATTCCTTTGACCGGAAACTTCACAAGGGACAGCTTGTAATTCATAAAAATTTACAAAAAGATATTCTGGATATATTTAAATTAATTAAGGAAAAGCAATTTCCTGTTGCCAAAGTTATACCTATAGTAAAATATGGCTGGAGTGATGATAAATCAATGAGGGATAATAATACCTCATCCTTTAATTACAGATATACTAAAGGTACTAAAGTATTTTCTGCGCATGCCTCAGGCAGAGCCATAGATATAAACCCATGGCTGAATCCCCAATTATTAAATGGGAAGACAATACCCGCCGGGGCAGCTTATGATTCCGGTAAAGCAGGTACCATTACAAAAAAATCCTTTCTTGTTAAGGAATTTAAAAAACGGGGGTGGCAATGGGGCGGTACATGGAAAAGTACAAAAGATTATCAGCATTTTGAGAAAACAAAATAAAATGATTTAAAGCATAATGACATTTCTCCTATATTCAGGCGGAAAAAATCCACAATATTTTTGCATATTTATTTATCACATCAATTAATATTATAAATATTTTAGCTCTGTACTCCTTATTATAATTTGCCAAATAAGATTCAGACCTTAATAAATAAGCCTTTTATATAAAAAACAATAGTAAATAAAGTATTAACTCCCGTTATCGTGATTTATTAAGAAAATACTTGACAACTGCCTTATTTTATTTTACATTTGCACCATAACTGCCTAACTTATTAAGGTATGACAACAATTATATCTTAATAATTCAATATCAGATGCTACAAGTTGAAGGATAACTCCGTATTGGTTTTAATTAAACATTCATTTAATAACATATATGAGGTTCAACATGAAAAAAATTGAAGCCATAATCCGACCGCATAAGCTTGATGATGTGCATAATGCACTTCGGGAAGCCGGTTTCAGCGGATTAACAGTTTCTGAAGTAAAAGGTTATGGTAGACAGAAAGGGCACAAGGAAATCTACCGCGGCTCGGAATATAATATTGAGTTTGTTCCAAAGCTGAAGATAGAAGTTGTCTGCCTCGATTCTCTTCTGGAGAAAGCCATCGATATAATTATAAGCAAGGCAAAGACCGGAGAAGTTGGTGATGGGAAAATATTTATTGTTAATGTGGAAGAGTCGATAAGAATACGTACTGAAGAATCCGGAGATGGTGCTGTATAAATAATACCTATAATCTTTAACAAGTTTTTCTAATAAGTTAGGAGACAAAAATCTATGGATACTACTACGATTTTTACTGTTAATAACCTGTGGATGATGATATCAGCCGGGCTGGTATTTATTATGCACCTGGGGTTCGCATCTGTTGAATCAGGTTTAACACAATCTAAAAATACAGTTAATATTTTATTTAAGAATTCTATTATCCCTGGTATCGGGCTGCTTACCTATGCTTTTGTAGGATTTAACTTAATGTATCCCGGTGCTGATTTTGAAGGCGGTTTTTTTGGTTTTGCCGGTTTCGGTATCTCTACCGATGCTGACGGACTAACAAGCGCTTATAATCCCGGTTACACATACTGGACAGACTTTTTATTCCAGGGTATGTTTGCTGCAACAGCAGCTACAATAGTATCTGGTGCAGTAGCTGAGAGAGTTAAGCTATCCAGCTTTCTTGTTTTCTCAACAATATTTGTTGCAATAAGCTACCCTATTACAGGTATGTGGAAATGGGGCGGCGGATTTTTAAACACCTGGGGCTTTTATGATTTTGCCGGCTCAACTCTTGTTCACTCTGTAGGCGGCTGGGGAGCTCTTGCCGGAGTTATGATATTGGGTGCCAGAAAAGGCAAATTCATTGATGGAAAAATTCATCCTATACCCGGGCATAGTATGCCTCTTGCTACTATTGGTGTATTTCTTCTTTGGCTTGGATGGTTTGGCTTTAACGGCGGATCAGTTTTATCTGCGGACCCCGGATTGGTATCTCTTGTTCTTGTAACTACTTCTATTGCAGCTTCTGCAGGTGCTGTTGGAGCAATGTTTACTTCCTGGGGATTCCTGAAAAAGCCTGATATTTCTATGGTTCTAAATGGTATTCTTGCCGGGCTTGTTGGAATTACTGCAGGTGCGGACCAAATGAATCCAATGGAAGCAACAATTATCGGATTCATTTCAGGTATCATTGTTGTACTTTCTGTTGTTACTTTTGATAAACTTAAACTGGATGATCCCGTCGGTGCCCTTTCTGTTCATCTTGTATGCGGTATCTGGGGAACTCTTGCTGTAGGTATTATGGGAAATCTTGCAGGCGGAGCGCAGCTATGGGCACAGATTTTAGGAATATTCTTTGTCGGAGTCTTCACATTTATTTTTGCTTTAGTACTATGGTTAATATTAAAGAACACTATGGGCATCCGTGTTAATGATGCCGAAGAAAAAGAAGGACTGGATATTGGAGAACATGGAATGGAAGCTTACCCCGATTTCGAAAAAAGGTCTACTTTTTAATCTAATAACACAAGGAGCATAAAATGAAATCATTAAAGACTATTTTTCTTACAAAGTTTCTTTTCATTATTTTGATTTCCGGTTCAGTTTATGCCCAGGAGTTTTCTCTGGGGGCAGATGTTGTAAGCAGGTATATCTGGCGCGGGCAGGAACTTGGAGCAAATTCACCAAGCGTTCAACCATCTGTAGAATTTTCTGCGGGTGGTTTTGCCACCGGATTCTGGGCAGCTCTGCCAATGGCAAGCCCTGAAGCAAACGCCGAGGAAATAGATTTCTATTTATCCTACGGCTTTGATTTGGGTAATGCCGGCGGCCTTTCTCTTGGAATTACCGATTATATGCTGCCCAATGCAGACGGTTTCCAGCTTACTAACTTTAATAACTATGATGATACCAGTGAAGATGGTCCCGGTTCACATGCTTTAGAATTGAATGTAGGATATTCGGGCCCGGAAAGCTTCCCCATATCATTATCCTTTAACGTATTTTTTCATGGTGTTGAGGATAGCCCGATATATGTTCAGTTAGGTTACACTACAGCAGTTAGTGATGTTGGAATAGATCTGTTTGTCGGCAGTGCATTCGGTGATGGCGCTGCATATTATCTAACAACTGAAACATTTGATATTGTTAATCTTGGAATAACAGCATCCAAAGAAATTAAGATCACCGATAGTTTTAGTCTCCCCGTTTTTAGTTCAGTTATAACTAATCCGGCTGCTGAAAGCTTATACTTTGTGTTTGGTGTTAGTCTCTAAGCCTATCAAACCTCCTGATAAAAAGGGGCGGTTAATGCCGCCCCTTTTAACTAAATAAAGATATATTTTTATTTATATTATTTTTTAAGCAATTAGCTGCTAACTCCTGACGTTTTTTAGTCATATTGACTTTAATCCCTAATTATTTTACTTTCATATTAAACAATGACCATAATATTTTTATATCCCTGCCGGAGGCAACCATGAAGGTACGCGATGTCTGGATAAAAGAAGAACCTGATAAGCTGATTGTTAGATTAATTAAAGATTTTTTTCATCCTCATGAACAATGGGGCAGGCTAAATTTAAACCAGTTTATTACCGGACTTATCTGTGCAGCAGGTTATTTCCTGGTAAATATCTTTTTTGGTTCCCTCCAATTTAGTCAGGATAGTTTTATAAATTCTTCCGGTGGATTAATTTCAGCAGTAATAATATGTTTTGGATTAACAGTAGTAAGTTTCTTTCAAACCAAACATAAATATCCATGGTTCGAGAAATACCTGCCTAAAATTATTACCCTCTCTGGTTTAATAACATTAATGGCATTACAAAATATCCGGGGTACAAGTCCTGATGATGTAGCTTTGCTGATGAATATTATAGGGCTGCTTATTCTGTTTATTATAACTACAGGCTATTTTGTTGAAGGGAACAGCAATGAAAGAGTTATTAAGATATGGTTTGCAGTTTTCGGTTATTATTTCTCTGTTATACTATTCTTTTATTTTTGCGAAAATATAATATTCAATATTTAATTTATTAATAAGTGATCTGCTTATTTTTGGGCATCCTGTTTATACATGATGCCCTTTTTTCTTCCTTTTATTCTTTACACATCATATCTTTTGCCTGTATTATTAAAATTATAAGGTAAAAGATGAAGAAGCTTACAAAATATTTTTTTGAAGGTCTAATTGTAGTTATTCCACTGGCAGCAACTTTTTATCTTTTTTATATAACATTTATTACTATTGATAACATATTTAATCTCAAATATCCCGGGCTTGGTTTATTAATTACCTTAGCAGGAATATTTATTGTAGGAGTAATTGCTTCTAATATACTTACCAAAGGTGCTATCGGGTTACTTAATGATATATTCAGCAGACTCCCCCTTATCAAATTAATTTATAATTCAATTAAAGATCTTACAGAAGCTTTTGTAGGGGATAAAAGAAGGTTTAATAAGCCTGTCTCTGTTCAGCTAAGTGAGGATGGGAGTATTGAAACTTTAGGTTTTATTACCGAAGAAGATCTCAGTTCTATAGGAATAAATAGGAATAAAGTTGCAGTTTACATCCCGCAGAGTTACAACTTTGCAGGTAATTTGATTGTAGTTCCTTCCAGCAGGGTTACAATGCTTTCAGCAAGTGCCAAAGAAGTAATGACATTTATTGTATCGGGTGGATTGACATCAACCAAAGGAGAATAAATTTTGCCCTTCATTTATTAATTACTCTGATTATTTTGTATTCTATAGTTTGAGGGAATATGAAAAGAAGGAGTGTTATACTAGTTCTTGTAATGTCATTGTTTTTCTACATCACATCTTTCGCACAGGGAAAGATATTCCTGGTTTATGATGTACATACCCGAAGCGTGGATTCTTTAACTTTTAATATTACCAACTCATCCGCTACAGATTATACTGAAACCTATTTTGGAACCGAACCCGGCTTTACCGGGCTTCCAGCAACACCACCTGTTTTTTCTACTCCGGACTCAACATTTACCGGATTATTCAGAGTATCAGATTTATTCAACATTAATAACTTCCCGGTTAGAACTAGTGTTAAAATTTCGTATATAAAGGATGATTCCATTATTCAACGATGCAGCGGAACAATGATTGGTCCTGATATGGTTCTTACTGCCGCTCATTGTGTCTGCTGGGATACGGATTCATCCTTAGCGGGAAAAGAGTATTATGACAGTATTATTGTTTATCCTGCTTATAATAATGGCAGTCAATCATCTTTATTTTTGTCTTCTGCAGCAGAAAAATATTTTATAACAAACACATTTTTTACCGGCAGTTTTGAAGATATTGCACTAATTAAATTGAAAGAATCTATCGGATACCGAACAGGCTGGTTAGGTATAGCTTTTAATGAAGATGTTTCATTTTTTGAAACGCAATTATATCACAAATTTAGTTATCCCGGAGCACCTGACCCTGGTGACACTTCTAAAAAATATAATGGCGATACTCTATACTATAGTTATGGAGAATTATTTAGAACCGGAACATTTTTAGAATTTAAAATAACGGGTATCCCGGGACAAAGCGGTAGTAGTATTTTTTCCTTTAATGATAATCAATATAACATTTGGGGAGTTTTAAATTGGAGTAGTTTCTCAAAGCATTTCCCATTAAATAAAGAAATTTTTTATGCATTTAATAAAATAATGAATAGTTCTCCTGCAAATGTACAGACACCTGAAGCGGCATTAAATAAATTTTATTTATCAGATCCCTATCCCAATCCTTTTAATCCCATCACAACCATTGAGTTTACCATTCCGGAACCAGGATATGTTTCATTAAAGATTTATGATATCCTGGGTAATGAAGTGACTGTGCTAATAGATGAATTTAAGCAACCAGGATATTATAAAACTGAGCTTAATATAAACATGCTTAAGTTTAATGATATTTCCAGTGGTATTTACATATGCAGACTTACAGCAGGAGAATACTTGTCTGCAAAAAAAATTATTTTACTCAAGTAATGCTAGCGGGATTTTTTTTCTCCAGCTCAAGCAGGTATTTTTTCCTCCATAAACCCCCGCCGTAACCGCAAAGCTCACCATTCTTCCCTACTACCCTATGACACGGGATTACAATTGAAATCCTGTTATCCCCGTTTGCTTTTGCAACTGCTCTTACTGCCGCCGGGTTGCCGATTAGTTCAGCCTGCTGCTCGTAACTTCTTGTTTCACCATACGGAAGGGTACGAAGTACGTCCCACACTTTTTGCTGAAACTCTGTACCCGGGAAAGTAACCGGAACTGTAAAATTCTTCAGTTTTCCTTCAAAATATAAACTGAGCTCTTCTGTCAGTTTATCCAGTATTGAATTTGACCCCGGTACAAGAGTGCAATGCATATACTTAACAAGTCGCTTAAATTGGGTCTCCAGCATTTTCCTGTCGGTAAATTCAAGCAGGCATACAGCATTGTTAGTGGCTCCGGCAAGAATTGGTCCTAATGGAGTTAATATTCTGTTGAGATATACAATCTGTAATTCTCTGCCGTTACCCGGAGTTGTACCAATAATTTTTTTAAACGCATCCCTGAATCCGCTTAGTGAATCATATCCGGTTTCAAATGCGGTTTGCGTTATATTATCTCCCTGTTTGATGTTACCTATTGCCTGCCCCAGCCTTAAAGCTCTTATATAAGCATGGAATGTTATTCCATGATTCTTAAGAAACCAGCGCCTTATTTGTGCCGGCTCAAGTCCCCTATTCTTAAGTTCATAATCCTTCCATTTTTTTACCGGGTTACTCTCAACCTCTTTCAGTAAAGTTGATATAAAACCGGGAACGGCGCCGGATGGCTGCATAGGATGGCACTTTTTACAAGGCCGGTATCCTGCATTAAGAGCTTCGCTTGTACTTTTAAAAAACTCAACATTAGTCGAAAGAGGTTTTTTAGCACCGCATACCGGGCGGCAAAATATGCCTGTGGTTTTTATTCCCGCATAAAACACTCCCTCATAAGTAGAATCTTTATTAACCAGTGCTTTATACATTGTCTTTTGTGATGGCAGAGTATTCATAATAGTCTTTCTTTTTTTGGTTTCAATTATAGATTGAAACAAAAAGATAATCTACCGTAATTTTAACAAGTAATTTTATATTTTATAATCATTATTCATACAATACCTGTTCATCGGTAAAATATGTAATGCGGCTGCCAATATCTTCTTTTCTTATTGTTCCGCCTGTTGGGGTATGTTTTAATTTGGAATTGTGTACTTTTAGAAATTCTCTTATCTCACCGCTAATTATATCAGGGTCTCTTTTAATTATCTGTTTTACAGCATCCGTTAAAACTTTATTAATACTGTCATATAGTTCCTTTGTTTTTTTTGCAGGTATTTTACCGGCTTTAGAGGCTGGATGAATTCCGGAATCCCATAAAATTTCATCAACATAAGCATTGCCTATTCCTCTCACAAAACTCTGCTCAATAAGCAGATCTTTTATTCTCTTATTTTTAAATTTCTTAAAACCGGCTTCAAGGTAGTGCAGGTCAAACTCTTTGGACTGAGCATCGGGGACATCTGGCATTTCAGGATTTAATCTTGCATTGGCATACCGGTTCCTGTCAGTTAGTAACAGGCCCGATTTGTCTTCAAATAAGAGTTCAATAATTTTATTTTTGTATAGACTTGCTTCCATAAAAAAATGGAATTCGCCGTTAAGCATAAGATGGAAAGCCAGCACCTGGTCTTTATCAAAATTAAAGAAGAGCTCTTTGCCGTTTCTGGTAATTCCTTTTAACTTTTTTCCTTCAAGATGTTTTTTCAGTACAGATTCAGTAACATTAATTTTCTGACTGTAATAAACGTCAATTTTTTTTAGTTTCTTACCGCCAAATTTCTTTTCCAGGTTGTTCCTGAAAACCTGCAGATCGGGGAGTTCGGGCATAATACACCTCGCTAGTTTTAATACCTGTCAAGCTTAAACTTCTCGCCGAGATAAAGTTTCCTTACTTCATCATCTTCGGCAAGCTCATTCGCACTCCCCTGTTTGAAAATAATTCCGTTAATTAATATATATGCATTATCAACAATACTAAGTGTTTCATGAACATTATGATCTGTAATTAGAACCCCGATTCCCCTGTTTTTAAGATTTGCTACAATACTCATTATATCTTCAACAGCAATAGGATCAACACCGGCAAAAGGTTCATCAAGAAGAATAAAACTGGGATCCGTAGCAAGTGCACGTGCTATTTCAGTTCTTCTTCTTTCCCCGCCGCTTAACTGAAAGCCTATATTTTTTCTTAAATGTGTTATAGTAAGGTCTTCAAGCAATTTTTCACATTTTTCTTTTCTTTCATTGCCATTAAGATTTGTCATTTCAAGTATTGCCATTAAATTCTGTTCTACCGTTAACCGCCTGAAAATTGAAGCCTCCTGCGGAAGGTATCCAATTCCCATCCGCGCACGTTTATACATGGGAATTTTTGTTATTTCAGAATCATCCAGAAATACCTTCCCTTTATCCGGTTTTATCATCCCTGTAATCATATAAAAAGTAGTGGTTTTACCTGCTCCGTTTGGCCCCAGCAAACCGACTATTTCTCCTTTAGAAACCTTTATTGAAGCCTTATTTACCACGGTCCTTTTTTTATAGACCTTTACCAGGTCTTCACTGCTTAAGGTATTTGATTGAATGTTATCCATATATTTTTTATTGTTTCTTTCCGGTTTTATATCTTTGCGGCTTTGCGGTAATTTTACCGCAGAGACACAGTGCAAAGTGCGGAGAATAAATTTCTATTTATTGTTATACGTTTCAATTACTGATGTATCCTGTAAATTTCCGGAACCGGGTTTGCCATTTAGCAGATCTTCTTTAACCGGCCTTCCGGGAGATATCCTATAACCCGGAAGCGTAAAAGTTTCTTCTTCTCCTTCAACCTGGTTTTCCGGGTAATACTCGCTTTTAGGAGAGCCGTAAAGCCTTACTTCACTCACTTTTTTTTCACTCAGCTTTATTATAGCCGATTGCGATGTTGCTTTAATAAGGCCATTAGGTTCTTCCTCTTCATATAAATAATATATGCTGTAAACAGTTCCTTCTACTTCTGTAGAATTAATTCCATCATCATCAAAAATAATTTTAATTCTTTCACCCGATATCTGGTCATACCTCGATCTGAATATTTCACTTTGTGAAAGTATAAAAGCATTGTTATCCATTTCAAGAAGCTGAATCCTGTTATCCCTGAGAAATATTGTAACAGAATCTCCTGTTAACTGTGAGTTCTCAAACCACAAAACCGGCTGTACAGATTCCGCGGTTACTTTCTCAGTAATAATTTTTTCTTCATCCCGGTAATAAACGGTGAAATCATTTTTAGATGCAAATTCAGCACGGACAATCCTCACAGAATCTGCCGCCTTAAAAATATTAACCGAATCTCTGTATGCTTCCATTTTCAGTGATTTAATAATCAAGGTATCAAGCTCAGATGTTCTTACTGTATCAATAGCATTGCCCAGCGTATCATATCTTACCGTATCAGCATAGGTGGTATCAATCTGCATAAGAAGAGGATTTTCATTTATAAGAGTATAATACCTTTGTGCATAATCTTCAAGATGATCACCGAAAATCATAACATTATTTTCCAGGCTTGTAATCTTAACATTGTCATCAGCAAATGTAATCCTGGTATCTCTGAAGTGCTGAAGGCTGTCAGCTTCAATTACATTTGACGAATCTACAATTTTAACGTTATTTACTGCAACCACCCTGTTTTCATTTTTAAAATAAGTTAATGAATCCGATGTTAAAGTTGTAGTGGTATCATAAAGATTTACACTATCCCTGAAAAATGCCCGGTCTTCATTAAAATAATACTCACCCGTTTTGGCTGTTAGTATTACTTTCTGATCATTAAGATGCACTCCGTTTGCACTTTCAGCGCGGCGTTCATCGCCATAATAAAATCCGCGGGATGTAGTTATTGTAAGACTATCCTGTTTTACGACTACGTTGCCAATAAGTTCAGCATCATTGCGGGATATAAACTGCACTGCCTGGTTACATGTAATAACAACATTACCCTGTGTCAGAACTACATTACCATAAACCTCACGGATGCTTTCTCCGGCAGACATATGGCCAATAAGAGAATCCCCGGTAACGGTAATAAGTTCCTCCTGCGGATAAGCCATCGCATAAGTAAATATCAAAATAATTAAAATATTTTTCATGATTTCAGGAAGTCAAAACTCAATAAAAACATGCTTATTATTAATTTCCTTAAGCGGTTTGATTTTAACTTTTATAGAGTATCCCTTCTTGTTACGTAAGTTATATTATAAATAACATAATTTCTAAGCCCCTGGTCAGATTCAAAACCATATCCTTCAATTTTTTCTTTTGGAGTAAGGATAGTAACAAACTTGTCAGAGACAATTTTTTTATCATTATTACGCCACATCAGTTCATCCGTCTTTAAAGTAATCCCGCTGTCGTTTACCGCAACAACATTATCAATTGCATAAAGATCACGGGTTGCATCATTAACCCTGCCTCTTTTAGAAGTTAAAGTAGTTGTTTTTATCTCTTCGGGATTATAAAAATCAACCTTCAGGCTGCTATCCAGCAAAGTTTCCCTGGAATGTTCAAACACCCTGAGATGCCCGGTAACAAGTACCGCTTTTGTTTTACCTGAATCTGAAAAAGTAATGGTTGAGTTCCAGCTTTCCTGTGCCGGCAGTTCCTCAACATTCAAAGAGATATCAACCAAAGGTTTAACTCTTTCACTTTCACAACCGGCAAAAATGATAAAAAAAAGAAATAAAGATACTGCTCTTCTCATCTTTGCCTTAACCCAAGATTTATAAGATCATGCAGGTGAACAACACCAATCGGCTTATTGTCGTCATCAACAATTATTAAAACTGTTATTTTATAATTTTCCATATGCTGAAGGGCAAAAGAGGCAAGATAATTTTCTTTTGTAACTTTCGGGTTGCGGGTCATAACATCTGCTGCCTTTAACTCTTTAATTTCAAGAGTTCTCTCAAGCAGGCGTCTTAAATCTCCGTCAGTAATTATTCCTGTCAAAACACCTTCATCATTAACAACACATGCAGCGCCAAGCCTTTTAGTAGTAATTTCTATTATAACATCTTTAAGAAAAGTATCTTCATTAACAATAGGAATAAGATCTCCGGTTATCATTATTTCTTTTATTTCAAGAGACAAACGTTTACCCAAACTGCCGCCCGGATGAAGATAAGCAAAATCCTCTGCAGTAAAATTCCTTTTCTGAAGCAATGCAACCGATAGAGCATCACCCAATGCAAGAGTTGCGGTAGTTGAAGCGGTAGGTGCCAGGTCGTAGGGACAGGCTTCCTCTTTAACGGCAACATTAAGATAAATATCGCACTCTCTGCCCAGCTTTGAATCACGTATGCCGCACATTGCTATTAAAGTAACCTGAATTCTTTTTAACATTGGAATCAGGTTCAGCAACTCTTCGGTATCACCGCTTTTCGATATAAGAATAACAACATCTCCTTTTCTCACCATCCCAAGATCACCGTGAAGTGCATCAGTAGGATGCAGATAAATTGCAGCAGTACCGGTTGAATTAAGAGTTGCAACAATTTTTCTTGCTATTAACCCTGATTTACCCATACCTGTTAACACTACTCTCCCCTTACACTCATAAATTACATCAATTGCTCTTACAAAATCTTCATTTATACTTGCGTTTAGTCCGGCCACAGCTTCAGATTCAATCCTGATTACTTCTTTCCCTTTTTTTATTATTTCATCGCCGCTCAATTTTATCCTCTTTTAAAAAGTTTAAATATATTTTTTTTTGGCTGTTCCGCAGGTTGTGCCTGCGGGTAGTCAATTTTTATTCTTTTGAAATATTTATTATATGCAATAAAGGCAAGCCTTAGCTCATCATCGTTAAAGTCTTTCAGATCTGCAAACAAAAGAGCCGGCTTAAATACTTTCTCCTTGTCCCTGATATTCTTAACCATCATAAGGTAATTATAAAAATTAGTTACAGGTATTAACATATTTATTCCTGATTCCTTAACATGCAGCCATATTTTTTTATCCACGGGTGCAATTGCCAGGATAAACTCATCATTTACTATCTCAGTTTCTTTCACATATGAATTATCCCCGGGGGCATTGTCTCCCGGTTCCCATTCAGAATAATTCCACCGTTTAATTTCATTCAGTTCTGAAGCATCATTATCAACGCTGATATCATATTCTATTTCATCATCAACAGCTTCATGTATAACTATATCGGCCTTGTTCATCGTATAAATAATTGTTCCGAGCGCAAACACAGGGGAAGAAGGGAGTGAGAGATCCGGAGAAGAACCGGCTTTCCCTAAAATAAAATTACTATTTCCAAATCTTCCCTGCCCGGTAACAACAAGCCGCTCAATTTTATCCCTGTACCCAGCATAACCAGGTTTGTTTACAGGAAGTACCGAAAATAATAATTCCTTTTCCAGCGCAGTTATTTCCCGCGGAAACATTAAATGTTCCAAATCAATCTCTAAAACTTTTTAATAGTGTTATCAATTTCTTTAATCTCAATCAGGAAATCTTTTAATTCATTTAAGGGGAACTGGCTTGCCGCATCACTTAAAGCATTAGGAGGATCGGGATGAGTTTCAATAAACAGCGCATCTATACCTACAGCGGCTGCGGCGCGTGCCAAAGGACGAATAAATCCGGGCTGCCCCCCGCTTTTATCTCCCTTGCTGGGAAGCTGGACAGAATGAGTAGCATCCATAACCACAGGGTAACCAGTTTCTTTCATAATTACCAAAGACCGCATATCAACAACAAGATTATGATAGCCGAATGTAGTTCCTCTTTCAGTAAGAAGAACATTTTTATTCCCCGTAGAGGCTACCTTATCAGCAGCATGCTTTATATCTTCAGGTGCAAGGAACTGGCCTTTTTTAATATTTACAAATTTTCCGGTTTCACCTGCAGCTAATAATAAATCGGTCTGCCTGCATAAAAATGCCGGTATTTGCAGAACATCCACATATTCCGCCGATTTTTTGGCATCTTCAACCGAATGAATATCCGTAAGAACCGGTATATCGAATTCTTTTTTAACTTTAGAAAGAATCCTTAAGGCTTCATCATCGCCAATGCCTGTAAATGAACTAATACTTGTCCTGTTCGCCTTTTTATAGCTTGATTTAAAAATAAAAGGAATATTTAATTCACTTGTAATTTTTTTTATTTGTCCGGCTATAGCCAAAATCATTTTTTCATTTTCAATTACGCATGGTCCGGCAATAAGTACAAACGGACTATTATCACCGATTGATATATTATTTAGTTTAAGCATAGTTTAAAATACCCATGTTCTGTAATATTATCCTACATATTTGCGAAATATAAGCAATTTATTATCTCACCCCAACCCTCCTTACAATTGTTAAAATTGTTAAGAGCACAGGTATGAAGTAATTTTTTAATTTTTTTTGGAAGTTTAGTTTAATAATTGTATACTTTTTTACTAAAATTTCACCTATCATAATTTTTTATATAATGCAGATTAAAGCCGGTAAGGAATATAATTCTCAGGAATCAGAGGAGAAGCCACCTGTTTTCAAAAAATGGAAAACATGGTACTTACTTGTTTTAGGAAATTTAATCTTCTTAATTATACTCTTTTATTTATTTACCAAAATATTTGAATGACAACATTAGACTGGATTGTTCTTGCCGGATTTTTAGTTTTTATTGTTATCTATGGTGTTTGGAAAGGACGCGGCAGCAAGGATATAAAAGGCTACCTGCTTTCCAACTATGATATGAAATGGTATACCATTACTCTTTCAGTAATGGCTACTCAGGCAAGCGCTATTACCTTTCTATCTACACCTGGGCAGGCATATGTGGATGGAATGCGGTTTGTTCAGTTTTATCTTGGACTTCCTTTAGCTATGATAATTATTTCCATTACTGCTGTTCCCCTGTTCCACAGGTTAAAGGTATATACTGCTTATGAATTTCTTGAAAAACAATTTGATCTGAAAACCCGTGCGCTGGCAGCTATCATGTTTTTAATCCAACGGGGACTTGCTGCGGGCCTTACCATTTATGCACCTGCAATAATCCTTTCTGTCCTCCTTGGATGGAATATTTATGTTACCTGCTTTATTATAGGTTTATTAGTTATTATTTATACGGCTGCCGGCGGTTCACGTGCTGTAAGCTGGACACAGTCACACCAGATGATAGTTATTTTTATAGGGATGGCATCTGCTTTTATTACAATGATACTGCTTCTTCCTGATAATTTATCTTTTATTGACTCGGTTAAAGTTGCCGGAAAACTTGGAAAGTTAAATGCAATCGATTTTTCCTTTGATCTGGATAACCGGTACAGCTTTTGGTCGGGTATTATAGGCGGTTTGTTTCTTCAGCTTTCATATTTTGGTACTGACCAGTCGCAGGTTCAGAGATACCTTACGGGTAAATCTGTTGCCCATAGCAGGATTGGCCTGCTGGCTAACGGAATTGTTAAGATCCCGATGCAGTTTGGAATACTGTTTATTGGGGCAGTTCTTTTTGTTTTCTACCAGTATACAGCCCCCCCGCTTTTCTTTAATCCTGTTGAAGCATCAAACGTTAAGAGCGGTACATATGCCGCTGAATATAATAAGCTGGAATCAGAATATTATTCGACATTTAATGAAAAAAAATCTCAACTAAATGAACTAACAAATGCTATTAAAACCGGTGATGAGACTGTAATTGAAGAGGCACAGAAAAGTGTTCAGGCCTCTGGTGAAAAAATTCAAAGTATAAGAAGTGATGCAATTGGATTAATTCAAAAAGCCAATCCGGCAGCAAGTTCAAATGATACAAACTATATCTTTTTAACTTTTGTTATAACATTTCTGCCTGCAGGCTTAGTGGGGTTGGTTTTAGCTGCTATTTTTTCAGCCTCAATGTCCTCAACATCCTCGGAAATAAACGCCCTGGCATCAACAACAATTGTTGATATATATAAACGCATGATTAAAAGTAACGGCAGCGACAGGCACTATTTAATTGTTACAAAAACAGCTACCGTAATTTGGGGCTTGCTTGCAATACTTTTTGCAGAATTTGCTAATCATCTTGGTTCTTTAATAGAAGCAGTTAATATCCTCGGATCCCTGTTTTACGGAACTATATTAGGAATTTTCCTGCTGGCTTTTTATTTCAAATGGATAAAAGGCTCCGCAGCATTTTATTCTGCTATTATTGCAGAGATTTGTGTTTTATATTGCTTTTTCTTTACAAACATCTCTTTTCTCTGGTATAATGTAGTTGGGTGTGCCGGGGTTATTATTTTTGCAATCATTTTAAATACATTTTTACGAAAGAGTTATAATATATCAGAGGTTTAAATGCTATTTCCAGTTGGTGATGATAATCGTGACAGACATATAACTCCTTATTTCAACTATTTGTTTGTGGCCTTAAATGTTTTAGTTTTTATATACTTTCAGGGGTGTGGTACAAATGAAAGATTTACTTATGCATATTCTACTGTTCCGGCAGAGATTGTAACAGGCGAAGATATAGTAACAGATGACAGGGTCTTTCAGGATCCTTTAACCGGCGAGACATTCGCAATCCCGGGATTGCAGCCCACTCCATTATCGGTTTACCTTACGCTTTTTACATCCATGTTTATGCATGGCGGGTTTGCACATATTTTAGGAAATATGGTTTTTCTCCTGGTTTTTGGAGATAACATAGAAAACAGGGTTGGCCATTTACGATATGTACTTTTTTATCTGCTTTGCGGACTTATAGCCGGCCTTTCTCATGTCTATGCCACAGTAATGTTTGGTGGTAATCCCCTCATACCTTCTCTTGGTGCCTCAGGGGCTATTTCCGGAGTGCTTGGCGCATATATTTTACTTTTTCCAAAGAGACGTGTTAGAGTAATGGTATTTTATTTCTTTACTGAAGTGCCTGCTATTGTTGCATTGGGCATTTGGTTCTTATTTCAGTTAATGAGCGGTATTGGCGCCCTGGGTGCGGGTTCGCAGGAAGGCGGAGTTGCTTATGCGGCACATATCGGCGGCTTTATAGCTGGTTTGATACTTATTAAATTTTTTGATATAGGGAGAAGACGTAGAGTTGTAATGTGATTTCCACACTTTGCAACTTTAACTGGATAATGTATCTTATTGTGTAAGTTAAAATTGACTGTAGGAATAACAGGAGGAAAAATGACAAGAAATAAAAATGGTTTTTTCACAGGATTGTTGATAGGCGGAATAATTGGAAGTGTTGTTGCACTTCTTTATGCCCCCCTTCCGGGAAAGAAATTAAGAAAGAAGATTTCCGATAAGTCTGAAGATATTATAGAAGATATTAATGATTATATTGAAACTGGTAAAGAAAAAGCAGAGGATCTGATTAAAGATGGTTCTGAATTAATAAAAGAAGGCAGGGCCAAGGCTAGAACTATTTTAGACGATGCAAAAAAACTTGTTTCTTAATTTTACTTAAAGAAAGATAACATCTTTTTTAGAAGATGTTATCTTTCTTTGATATGTTTTCCCCCAGCCCGGATGGGCATATTTCACTGCTGCTAAAGTATCACTTTTCCGTAAAATCTTTATTACAGTCCCCAAACAATGGTATTTTCAGAGTTGCTCCTATAGATTTTTAAAAATTAATTCTTAACTTTCCCTATAAATTATTCAGGGCATTTTTGGAAAAAGGACGAAAACTACAGATTATTAAAGCTGCCGACAAAAGATTTTCCAAACATGGTTTGGGGAAAACCACTCTTGATGAAGTTGCACGCGATTTGAGAATTGGTAAGGCAACTATTTATCATTACTTTAATTCAAAAGAAGAGCTGTTTTTCGAAACTATCAATTGGGAGTCTTCTCAAATAATTGAGGATGTGAAGGCAATATTTAACAATGAACAGAAAGATATCCATAGCAGGTTTATTGAATATTTCACTTTTAAAGAATCACTCAATACCAGGTACAAACTCATTTATGAAATCATTTTGATCATCCTGAAAGATGAAGGTTTTGAAAAAGAAGCGGAGATTATAAAAAACTTAATTAAAAAGGAAGAGGAGATATTAAGCCTGGCAATAAGCTCATTATATGCTGCAAAAATAGAGAATATGAAACCGGGACTGCCATTATTATTTGTATTACAAAGCTGGGGAGTATTATTCAGCAGTAAGTTATCCACGCTTTCAGATTCAAACAAGGCGGCTGATGCTAAGGAAATTTTTTATAAAGATATGGATAAAATCCTGCCAAAATCCTGATTCTTAAATATCTAATTCAGATATTCTTTTACCCTGTTTAGTGATCACATCAAATAAGTACAGATCACCAATCTGGTTAATCCGGTTTTTACCCGATAAAAATGTTAAATTACCCGATTTATCGCGCGACTCCCTGAATTTGCTTTCCACATATCCCTTTTCACAATCAACCGGTTTCAGATTTTGTGCAGTATCTTCCCTAACAAAAAAGGCATTTGATCCGGCTGAATTGGAACCGACAAATATATATCCTTTTTTCTGAGCAAGTATACAAAGAGCTTTAAGTGATGCGCCAAAATATAGGTTAGAATAATGTTTTTCTGTCCGGTTAAACCTTTCAGAATAAGGTACCGTTACAGCTTCCTTATATCCAAAGACACTGTTATATTCACAGATAACAATGCGTGGAGATATAATATTAATTGCTTCCCAAATCCAATAGTCATTACCGTCAATATCAATACTTAACAGTCCTATATCACCATTAATCCCGTTTGATTCAATAAGTTTATTTATATTTTCCTTTGTTATAAAAGCATTTACCGCAGTTATATCATACTGCCAGAAGATATCACGCTTCTTTATCTTTTTAATATTTCCCTCATCAGAATCCATTATTAAACCCTGCCAGTTATTATTAACCATAAGAAAACGTGTATTTGATTCCGTATAATCTTCAACTCCAAACTCAACAAAGACAGGATTATATATTGCAACCCGGGAAATTAAATACTGTATTATACCATCTTCCCCTCTCTGGGAAAAAACTTTAAATTCGAAGTCTGAAATATTCTCCGGCGTATACTCTGATTTCCGCATTTCATTAATAAGTATTCTTGCAGTAAGTATGCGGTTTTCTTCAATCTGATTATTGAGTATATCATATTTTTTTAACAGAGGCGAGATAAAATACTTAACAGTCTCTTTTAACATTTTTCATTCCTGATAAAACTTTTAAACGAATAATACGAAAAAATACAGTTCTCAATATTTGAGCATCGTCAAACCATTAATGAGTATAAGTCGAAGAGATGTTCTCAACTTAAGGGAAGTTTTTAAAAAAGAAGGTTCAATAATAAATATAAATTTTACTGTATAATATTAAACAATTTTCTTTTCACCTCATTGAGTGAAAAAATAATATGGGAATGAATAAATTTCAATAAAAATGGGATGTATGGCAGATGTTAAGTTGTAATGGTTGATTTTATACTATCTTAACCAGCCTGTGGTGTATCAGTATCTTTATCATCATCGTCATCCGGCTCATCACCAAAAAGATATTTTTCATATTTATGTTTGATTAACTGGGCTTCAACAATAAAATAAACATCTTCGGCAATATTTGTTGCATGATCACCAAGCCGCTCAAACTCGCGTGAAATAACCAGTAAAGCAACGGCTGGCTCAATATTGGCAGCATTTTCTTTCATTACGTCAATAAGAATAGCATGATTTTCTACATCATATTTGTCCAGCATATTGTCCATTTCAATTACCTTAGCAGCAAGTTTGGCGTTATTTTCTATAAAGGCATCAATAGCGCTCCGTATCATTTCTTTAGTCAGTTTAGACATTGCATTAAAATGAGTACGTGAAATAAAATCAGGCTTTTTCTTCATAATTAGAAAATTCTCTGCAATATTAACAGCCAGGTCGCCTATTCTTTCAAGGTTACTGTTTATTGTAAGAGCAGACATGATTAGTCTTAAATCCATTGCAACAGGTTGATTAAGTGCAAATATTTTTTGACAAATTTTTTCAATTTTAACATCATACTTATCTACTTTTTTGTCCCGTTCAATCACAATTTTGGCCAGGTCGGCATTTTCTTCATCAATTGAACGAACGGCAAACTCCACCTGTTCATCAACAAGGCTGCACATCTTAATTATTCTTGTCTTAAGTTTCTCTAGCTGCTGATCAAATTGTCTATCCATTTAAGCCTCAATTCAATTAAATTAAAAACAATTTTTAATTTATAATTTTTAATTATTATTATCCAAATCTTCCGGTAACATAATCTTCTGTTTGTTTTTTAGAAGGAGCGGTAAATATTTTAGTAGTTTTATCATATTCAATAAGTTCACCGAGGTAAAAGAAAGCTGTCTGATCGCTTACCCTTGCCGCCTGCTGCATATTATGAGTAACAATTACAATTGTATACCTTGTTTTCAGATCGTGAATAAGCTCCTCAATTTTTGCTGTAGAGATAGGGTCCAAAGCAGAAGCAGGTTCATCCATCAAAATAATTTCCGGTTCAACTGCAAGAGCACGTGCAATACAAACCCTCTGCTGCTGCCCGCCCGAAAGGCTTAAAGCAGGCTCATTCAGCCTGTCTTTTACCTCGTCCCATAAAGCAGCTTGTGTTAAGGTTTTTTCAATAATTACATCAAGTTTCTTTTTATCTTTAATTCCGTTAATTCTAGGACCATATACAAGATTTTCATAAATAGTTTTAGGAAACAAATTAGATTTCTGGAATACCATTCCGACACGTTTTCTCAGGTTTACAACATCAAGATTTTTATCATAAATATTAACACCATCAATAATAACATCACCGGTAATCCGCACATTATCTATAAGATCATTCATCCTGTTCAGTACCCGTAAAAAAGTAGATTTTCCGCACCCGGATGGACCAATAAACGCGGTTACCTTTTTTTCAGAAATTTCCATAGAAATTCCGTTGAGTGCTTTTTTTTGCCCGTAATACAAACTTAAATCATTAACAGAAATTTTAGTTTCTTTCATCAGTAATATTATTATAGTTATTAAATTCTTCCTAAAAGTTTCCTGAACCTGTATCTGAAAATTATTGCCGTTATATTTAGTAAAAATGTAAGCGCAATTAATACCAGTGTTGAACCGTATTGAATAGGTAATGTTTTTGTTGGGTTAGCCGACTGAGTTGCAAGTATAAAAATATGATAAGCCAGGTACATAAACTGCTCAGCCGGGTTTATCATAGTAATACAATAATCACCTATGCACAAATCAACTACCGGAAGATTTGGGAGAAAAAATGCGGCCCCTAAAAAAAGGATCGGGGCAGTTTCACCGGCACCTCTGCTTACAGCCAGGATGGTACCTGTAAGAATTCCAGGCCTTGCCTGTGGAACCACCACACTTCTAATAGTCTGCCATTTAGTTGCACCAAGTCCGTAAGACGCATCTCTGTGAGATTTTGGAACAGAGTTTAATGCTTCCAGCGTTGATACGATAACTATAGGAAGCACAAGAACTGCTAATGTTGCTGAAGCCCATAAAAGCGCCGGCTGACCAAATAATAACCCGGTCCCTAAAACTTCATCCAGATTTTTCCCAACAAAAAGGATAAAGAAACCAAGTCCAAACAAACCAAATACTATAGAAGGAATTCCTGCAAGATTGTTTACTGAAGTTCTTATTATCCTGGTAAATAAGGTATCCTTAGCATATTCATTAAGATATATTGCAGAAAAAACGCCAAGCGGTACGGTAAAAATAACCATAATGATAGTTACTGCAAGAGTACCAAAAATAGCAGGGCCAATTCCGCCTTCAGTCATGTTATTTTTGGGACCATCAAAAATAAATTCGGGACTAATAATACCAATACCTTCAACTACAATTTTACCAAGCAGAAGCACTAAAACCAGAACCAGAAATCCAAACAGAACCCTGGTAAGGGTAATAAAAAACAAGCCTTTTATATCACGGGTTTTTTTGTATAATTCCATAATACTAGAAAGTGTTTTTCTTTCTCATTTTATTAATAATCACTTCAGCAATAAGATTTAGAATAAAAGTAATTGTAAAAAGGACAATTCCAATAAAGAATAAGGCATAATAATGATCAGAGCCCTGTGAAACCTCTCCCATTTCCGCTGCAATTGTAGCAGTCATTGTTCTAACGCTTTTAAACAAATCGGCAGTAATATTAGCCGCATTTCCGGAAGCCATTAAAACTATCATAGTTTCGCCAATAGCCCTTCCGAAGCCCAGTATAATACTTGCCGAAACACCGCTTGAGGCGGCAGGAAGAATTACCTTGCTGATGGTCTGCCATTTAGTTGCACCTAATCCATAAGAAGCCATTCTTAAATCGTTCGGAATTGAATGGAGGGCATCTTCAGTTAAAGATGCTATTATGGGTATGATTACAAATGATAACCCTAATGCCGCAATAAAAGCATTAAGCCTGTTATCAGGATTAAGAAGGTCGTTAAAAAATGATGCCCCCACTACAAGCATAATAAAACCAAGCACTACAGTAGGGATCCCGGCAAACAATTCAATTAGGGGTTTAAGAAATTCTTTTAGTTTAGGATTAGCTATTTCCGAAAGATATATTCCCGCCGCAATACCAAATATTGTTGAAATAATGGTTGCAGGAATGGCAGTAAGCAAAGTTCCAATAATAAGGGGAACAAGCGAGTATCTGGCATATTCAGAAGTAGGATACCATTCATAAACTTTGTCAACTGCCTCGCCGTAAGAGATATCAGAATAAATAAACTCAAGCAGCCCTATATGTTCAAGGGCTCTAAAGCCTTCTTTAAATAAAAAAAGGAAAATTAATACTATAAAAACCAGAGCCATAACACCGTTTGCAGCAAAGAAGTACTTAATAATTTTTTCTCTAACCCGCGTACTCTTTTTTATTCTTTTAGCAAACGGTGAATTATTATTTCTCTGTCCCGGTGCTTCCGTTTCTACAGTAACATCAGAAGTATTGTCCATTATTTCAGGAATCATTTATTATTTGGTTGGAAGCGGAATATATTCCATAGTTTCAACAAGTTTTTGTCCATCGGATGAGAGTATAAAATCCATAAATTTCTGAATTTCACCTTCAGTTTTTTTCTCATCAATATAACAATACAGATATCTTGAAATGGAATAAGTACCATCCCATATTGCATCATAATTAACTTTGCTATTTTCAGACGGTGATATAGCAGGAGAATTCTGATCTGCTTTTATATGCAGAATTTTAACATCAGTCCTGTGTGCAAAATACCCAACACCGCCATACCCAATACCCTTTTTATCTCTGGCAACAGCCTCACCTAAAGCTGCAGTTCCCTGCAGTACCTGTGTTGAATTTGCATAATCGTTTGCTCTTCCGGCTGCATTTTTTCCAAGTACATGTTCTTTAAAAAATTCGTATGTTCCGCTGCTGTTTTCTCTGCCGTATAGTGTTATTGGCATATTATTTCCGCCAATCTGATTCCAGTTATTGATTTTCCCGATAAATATATCACTAACCTGCTGAACCGTTAAAGAGTCTATGCCATTTTCAGGATGTACTATTAATGCTATACCATCAAGTGCAACCTCATATTGTTTAGGATTTACGTTTTTTCCGCGTGCCGTTTCTAATTCATTATCTTTCATATCCCTGCTGGAGTTTGCAATATCTGTTGTACCATTAATAATAGCAGCTATACCTGTACCGGAACCACCTCCTGTAACCTGTATAGAAACATTCGGATTTTTCTCCATATATACTTCTGCCCATCTTTGTGAAAGATTTACCATAGTATCAGAACCTTTTACTGAAATTACTGTCTTTGCAGCATCGTCTTTTTTCTTACAGCCGAAAAAGATTAAAGAAGCAAACAAGACCGGAATAAGAAGAATTAAAAGATTTTTATGGTACATTTAGTATTCCTTCCAGGAAATAAATTGATTATTCATTTAATAAATTAGAATATGAAATATACTTATAGAACTGAAATCTAATATTAAGTTTATGTTAAATTTATCAGGTTTGTAATAGGATACCTGTCCAAATTGAGATTTTGTGTCATCTCCCCTATAATTTGGGGGGATTTTAGGAATATATGAGAATCTTTTTAAAAGTCCTGTGAGGGATTTAAGTTTATAGTAAAACCAGCCATAAGACTCTAAAATCATTTAGTGATGGTGTGGTATTTAATAAATAGCCTCCCTGATCCGGGCACTTATATAATCCATAATCCAGACTACAAAAGCAATCATTAATACAATCAGACCTACTTCGTGCCACCTTGCAAGGCCCTGATACTGCATAAGCATTGTGCCTATACCGCCGCCGCCAACCAGTCCTATTATTGTTGCCATCCTTACATTTATATCCCACCGGTATATTGTAAAAGAAAGAAAAGGTAAAACAATCTGTGGTACTACAGCATACCATACTATCTGTATTTTATTAGCTCCTGTTGCTGCAATTGCTTCTAAAGGGCCTTCTTCAATTGTTTCAATTGCCTCTGAATAAAGCTTTGCATTGGAAGCAATTGTATGAACAAGCAGGGCAATCATGCCCGCATAGGGTCCGATACCCACCCAAACGGAAAAAATTATTGCCCATATTAATGGTTCAATTGATCTTACGAAATTTAAAATTATACGCAGTATATAATAAACTGCAAAAGATATCTTATTATCCTTCATCAGGTTTCGGGCAGTAAAAAAGCTTAGCAATAAAGTTGGAGGGATTGAAATTAGTGTGGCAAGAAGAGCAATATAAATTGTTTCAATTATTGCAAAAAGCGCATCATCAAAAATCCCCATTTCCGGCTGAAAGAGTGCTCCAAAAATTCTCTGTGCTCCCTGAATTCCTTCACTACTGAAAAGGTCAACAATGGAAAGTTTAGTTACAATCCAGCCTGCGATAAAGGTAATATTAAATAAAAACCAGCCGAATATTTCAGTGGTTAATTTTGAGGTGGCATTATCTTTTGCTATGCCGAAAAGCCTGCACGAGAGAGAAGTTTTGGTGGAGGCCCAGATAAATCCGGTTACTGCGCTAATTACAAATAGAACACCAACCATGCTCCAGGAGAATGGAAGTTCCCGCATATCAAGTATAAACTTATAATAAACTGCTCTCTGTAAAACTATTATACTGTAAAAAACCAGGAAAATATCAAGCAGTACTGCTTTAACAAAATTATATTTATCCTCACGTTTTTTATTCTGAGCAATTATCTGTATGGGATGAAGCTGTAATTCAGGAGGCTGTGTCATCTTATTTCCACCTCCTCTGCTTCCTCACCATAAATAGTTCTAAACCAGGTTTCATCTATCTCAGAGGGAAGGCCCTCGTACACAATTTCGCCCCCTTTTAAGGCAATAACTCTTGTAGCATACCGCCTGACAAGACTTAAGAAATGAAGATTACAAATAACAGTGGTGCCCATTTCTTTATTAATTTTTTCAAAATACTGCATTACAGAATTTGATGTAGCAGGGTCAAGCGACGCCACAGGTTCATCTGCCAGTAATAGTTTTGGACGCTGCATTAAACTTCTGGCAATTGCCACACGCTGCTGCTGGCCGCCGCTTAGTGAATCAGCCCTTATGTTAGCTTTTTCTGTTATGCCAACCTTTTCCAGATTTGCATAAGCTTCCTTATAATCATCCTCAGAAAATTTTTCAAAAATTGAGCTTAAAGTCTTTAATGAACCTAACTTACCTGATATTACATTAATTAAAACCGAACGTCTTTTTATAAGATTGAACTGCTGAAAAACCATACCTATCTGTGTTTTAACCTTACGAAGTTCTTCACCTTTAATATGCGAAATATCTTTTCCAAGAAAATGTACAGTGCCTGAAGTTGGTTCAATTAAACGGTTAATACACCGGAGCAAGGTGGATTTTCCCGATCCGCTTAATCCTATAATTACAAGGAATTCTCCTTCTTTAACATCAAAAGATATACCCTTAAGTGCATGGGTACCGTTTTTATAAATTTTATGTAGATTTTGAACCTGAAGAATCATTTTTTTACTAACTTTTCAAATGAAATATTTTGTTCTTTCAGCATGTCTCTTAGGATATCATAATCGCTGTCTTTAGCTGGAATTAATCCGATTATATCATAAATCTCATACATAGCTTTTTGCCCTGACTCAGTGGATACAAATTTAATGAAAGCATCGATAACTCTATCTTTCATATCTTCATCCATATCCTTTCTAAAAACAAAAGGATCATTAGGAATATCCTGGGTAAAGCCGATTATTTTAATTTTTTCTCCAACATCCGGGAACTGCTGTTTTACTCTCATACGTGCATCAAGTATTTCACCTGTTTCCGGATGAGGCGGAGCATAGTAAGTTGCTCCCGCTGCCACCTGCTTTTGATATATCATAGTAACTACATTATCATGCCGCATAGCAAAAACAGTCTCGCTTGGTTTAATCCCTTTTTTGTCAAGTAAAGCTTTTGGTAATATAAATCCTGATGTAGATGAAGGATCAACATACGCAAAGGTTCTTCCGTTTATCTCTGCAAGGCTGTCAATACCTGAATCAACTCTTGTTAAGAAACATCCTTTATAGGTAATTTCATTACCATCTCTCACCACTCTTAATCTGGCTTCAGCATCATATTTTTCATTAGCCATCAGGTAAGAAAATGTATTTATGCCTGCAATATCAGCTTTCTTCGTTCCGAAGGCTTCCACTACCGCAACAAAACTGGCAGGAATAGCAGTAGTGAAATAATAACCTGTTTCTTTTTCAAGGAAATCTACAAGTTCCTTAGCATTATTTGATATCCTTTTGGCATCAACAGACGGGGTAAAATATATTTTAATAGGATTGCTTCTTGTGCCAAGTACACCCTCATTAATTTCCCGGGAAGAGGAAATTACTACAAATACTATTATGGGTGAGAGGTAAAAAATGAATTTTAAGAATTTCATAGGTAACTATATTTGGGAAAGAAATATGCAAATAAGTTTACACTCAACCAAATTAAAAAAATGATTACAAAATGAAAAAATTTTGCATATCTGTCCAAAATAATAATTTGTTTCGTTCCTACGGAACTTGCAAATATTGAGATTACCTATATCTATAAACATAACGTCCCTGACGGGACTTAAAACAGCAATATATATTATACCTTAACATATAGTTACCTGTTTATGGTATAAGTCCTTGTATTCCTGTAATTATTACAATCCCGTAGGGATTAAACGTTTATAGAATAAATTACAGAATGAAATAAAGTCCCGTAGGGACGATAGATTGAGGATCGATTTGATGATAAT
>JAWOJF010000253.1:0-5225 GCA_046481785.1 Ignavibacteriaceae bacterium
GAACAGTAATAAAAATTTTTTTCGCGTTAGGGATTGAAGCTCTGCCTCTATTTCCGAGGTATTAAATTGGCAGGCAGGAAGATCAGGAAAGCATTTTAATGTTCTTTTCTTAGCCCCGATTTTATCGGGATAAACTCCAGAAAAGAACCAACCTGCCTGACCGGTAGGCAGGAAGAAGCATGCACTGAAAAATAATTGCTAGAATTTCTTTGCGTTCCACTGAGACAAAATAATTCGACGACCAGAAAGCTTACGCTGGATTTTTTCTTTAACCGTTTCACTCCAAGAAATTCTTTAACCTGCCTAGCCGGCAGGCAGGCGCAATTCTTTTTAGGTGCGGAAGGCAAAGGAAAAAAGCAAAAGTCAAATCCTGCCTGTGGTGAGCTGGAAGGTTCCCGCTATGTGGGACAAGCAAGAAAGCATTTAAATGTACTTTACTGTGTATGTTCTTTTCTTAATAGATGATCTCTTCTTTTGTCCCCGCAAGCGGGATCTTCTACTTGATACAAAAGAAGCAAAAAATCAAGACTGCAAAATCTCAGCTGAGAATTGTTTTCGTTACGCTGCGACAAAATAACCTGCCTACCGGACAGGCAGGCTCGCTCGAGGACTCGCTCACACAGATTTTGTCGCTTACCGCTCCACTCAACAATTCTCCGGGCGCTGAGCTTTTGATGTCGTTGAATGCAATTCTTTTTAGGTGCGGAAGGCAAATGAAAAAGGAAAAAGTTCAAATCTTATGGATAGGAGAAGGTTGTTCCAAAGGCAGATTTATTTTCAAAAAATAAAAGACCGCGGACTATTGACATATTAGAATATTTAGTTTATTGTTGAAGAAGAGCATTCATTTTAATTAACGTATCTAATAAATAACCTATGAGGTGTTTATGAAAAACATCTTCACTAGTAAACGGAATATTGCAGGCCTTCTACTGATTCTGTTTATTTCTCTTTCCTTCATAATTGTAAGTTGTTCTGATTATCTAAATGACCCAACAATAGAGGACAGCAGCACAGTTCAGGATGTTAGTGTTTTAAGTAAGGATAACCCGGTGATAAGTGCGGCAATAAAGGTGCAAGAAAAGCATACTGCCGAACTTATGAGTATGCCGGATGTTGTCGGTACCGCTGTTGGTTTGACTGAGGATGGCAGACCTTGCATCCTGGTACTTACAAAAACTGATGTTAAAGCAAATGCTTTAGCAAAAGGACAAGCAAATCCTTTACCGGAAGTACTTGAAAATTTACCTGTTGAGATCATGGTAACAGGTGAGATAGTTGCGTTTGGAGGTAAGCCTCCAGGTGGTGGTACTGGAATCAGTTATACCGCTAAACAAACACCGCCTATTCAGCTTGGTACTTCTGGGGGATGGGGTTATGATTTGGCAAATGGATATTGCTGCGGAGGCACTTTAGGCTCTTTGATATCTTCGGGTGGTAAACAATATATACTAAGTAATTACCATGTGCTCGAAGCAGATATAGTAGCAGGTGGAAATAATAGGGTTGCACAGACAGGTGATCCTGTAATTCAACCCGGCTTAATTGATATAAGCTGCAATATTAATAATTCACAAAATGTTGCAACGCTTGTTAAAAGAAGCAGTCTTCCGGGCTCAAACGTAGATGCGGCAATAGCTGAGGTTATACCAAATATGGTGAGGACAGATGGTGCAATTCTAGGTATTGGTACTCTTTCATCTAATACTGTTGCAGCTGCAATAAACCAGGCAGTGAAGAAAAGCGGAAGGACAACCGGACTTACACGAAGCAAGATATCCGGTTTGAATGCTACCATAAGTGTTTCTTATGAGAATGAATGTGCAGGTGGTGCAGCATTTACAAAAACCTTTACAGGACAAATTGTAATCAGTAACAAAGCAAGTAAATTTCTTGCCGGCGGTGATTCAGGTTCTTTGATGGTTGAAGATGTGACTACAAACCCGCGTGCCATTGGTTTGTTATTTGCAGGAAGCAGTTCTTCTGCTATTGCCAATCCAATAAATCAGGTGCTCAGCTTCTTCGGTGCTACAATGGTAGGAAACTAAAAGTATTTAATTGCCCCCCGCCTGAGCGGGGGGTTTCTTATTATGAATAAATTGATATTATTAATTCTAATTTCGGTTGCATTCACTAATTGTGAAGCACAGGTGAAAGACAGCAGCGATATGAAAAGAAAACCGATTGACCAGGTTTTCAAAGAGAATCAGGAAAAGTTACTGGCAATTCCGGGTGTGCAAGGTTACTACCAGGGTTTGCTTGAGGATGGTGAAGACTGCATAGTAATAATGATAGATAAACTAACAGATGAAATACAATCAAAGCTGCCGGATTCACTTGAAGGATATCCTGTAGTAATTGAAGCCGGAGGCGAAATTAAACCGCTGCCTAAACAAAAGGGAAAATCAATACCAGAGGAATGATCTATCACCCAGAAGTTCGTGTAATACTTTTCGGGACTCTAAGTTTATTCTCTCAGACCAAATCTCCACAGGATTCAAATCATCGGTAAGAACCATAACATTATTAAAATCCGGAATAAAACGGTTATCCCAGGCGTGGTTTTTTTCATAATTTGCACTGAACCTGTAATCGGGATTCCAGATATCACTTTCCAGCTTTTCCTTGAGTTCGATCGGCGCATCTGAAGCAACAATGATTACGTTACCAAGTTGATCAGGCGGTTCTGCAATTGGTAGTACGATAACATTTGAGAAAATCTGTTTAACGGTTTTAGCTACTGTTGCCACAATAATATCATTCCATCCAATTGATTCAATATTTAATGCAAGGATACCATCCTGTTGAAGTCTGGATTTTGTCAACCTGAATGATTCCAGCGTTGTAAGGTGGAAAGGAACAGAGCTGCTGCCAAAAGCATCAACGAGTATCAGATCGTATGTGTTCTCATAGGCTCTTAAGAATTCTCTGCCGTCCTGATGGTAAATATTATCAAATGATGGAACGAGGTTAAAATATTTTTTTGCAATTGCGGTTACGGCAGGATCTATTTCTACGACATCGATATCCCAGTTGTCATCGTAAAAAGATCTCAATATTGACCCGCCGCCAAGACCTATAAGAAGCATATCTCCTGAATATCCTAAAAGGTTTTTTGTAACATCAAAGACCCAGGCATAGGGAAGTATGTTTTGCTGAGTTTCTGTACTAACTGCCGTATGAATGCCGCCGTCAATAAGGAGAAAACGGACATCATCAATTTCCATTACCCTAATCTCACCGTACGCGCTTTGTTGAATATCTATCAATCCTTTATCCGGGTCAGGCTTTTCGGCAGGGAAAAAACTCATTGCTGAAAAAGATAATAGAAGTATTACTAGTATCGATAGAGCCTTGACTAGTATTTTTTTCCCTATGGTGAAAGTAAGTACACCGGTAATAATCAGAACGATGCCGATAGTTAAGGTAAGTTTGATAACTCCAATATTCGGAATCAAAATAAATCCTGTTAATAATGCCGCAATGACACTTCCGATAGTTGAGATGGCATAAAGATCACCAGCTCTTGTTCCGATTTCATCAAGAGATTGAGTTCTGAGTTTTATTGTATATGGGCTTACCATACCAAGAAGAGTAAGCGGAGGAAAAAAAAGAATAAAGGATGATATTAAGACAGCTGTGCGAAGTTCCATACTTTCAGTGAATTGAATGACTGTATTTCTGAAAACCGGAATTAATAAAGTGATAATACCTGATAAAAAGATTATGAAAGCCAGCACGTTATAACTTTTTTTCTTATCCGCTAATCTTCCTCCAATCATATAGCCAACACTCAAAGCGATAAGGGTTATTGAAATAAGAGCTGACCATAGGAAAAGACTAACACCGTAAAAAGGACCGATAATTCTTGTTCCGAGTATTTCAATTGCAAGGACTGAACCACCACAAATGAAAACTATTAAATAGAGAAAGTATTTACTCATATGCAACCAATAATATGATTGGAAAAAAGGTAATTTATTATAATAAATTTAAATATTAAAAGTGTACTAATGATCATAATAAATTAGACTATTTACAGGTGAAATAATAACAGATACTGGTCTTACCACATTTCGCGTTAGGGATTGAAGCACTGCATTTTTTTCCAAGGGACTAAATCGGCAGGCAGGAAGATCCAGAAAGCATTTAAATGTTCTTTTCTTAGAATATGATCTCTTCTTTTGTCCCCGCAAGCGGGATCTTCGACTTGATACAAAAGAAGCAAAAAATCAAGATTGCAAAATCTCAGCTGAAAATTGTTTTCGTTCCGCTGCGACAAAATAACTCACGGTTGTCTCAAAAGGTTCTCTCGATACATTTCATTACTCGAGCATCTTTTGAGACAACCGCTCAAACAGATTTTGTCGCTTACCGCTCCACTCAACAATTCTCCGGGCGCTGAGCTTTTGATGTCGGACACAGTGCACCCTTTTAGGTGCGGTTAAAAGAACAGAGTTGAGATTTTAATTAAGGCGAAAGTAATTTATTTTTGACAGCAAACCAAAGTGTTTGTTCAGTGAAGTTTCTTTTTTATTTTTGTGCTGCAGCTAGCAGTTAAGGTTTTCCCCCAGACCTTCTGTTAGGGCAGACCCCGAAATGAAAGTTTCGGGGTTCTTTATTTTAAAGCAAAAACCAGCCAACTTTCCGACTGACGAACTTTTTTTCCTATAATATTACATATACTAACATTTATGAGGGCAATGATGATCTTTCCGCACGCACAACTTATTTATGATAAGTTAAATTCAACGAAACTAAATAAATTAAAGAATGACCTGTTCGAAGCTGCTTTTAATTATGCAAGAATAAGAGCTGACTGGTCATTTATGGAGGAAGATGAGAAAAAAGCTAATGATGAGGCTAGAACAAGAGCTCACGATACATTTATAGATTGCTGTAATATCCTGAGCAGGGAAATGATTAAAGCAGGTGAGGATGCTGACTGGAGAAAATATCTAGGAACTGACAGGAAAGAGATCGGAGATTTTGCCTGCTATATACATTGTATTATTGGATTAAATGAGAGGTGAAACAGTTGGGGTATTTGCCAAATAACAATGGACTTTAATACCTAAAATATTCAAGTTTCAAATACACTTATGAACATACCCTCCATTTACCTGCCGACGATGCCGGAGGGGGGATCCGTATTAGGGAGAGATTGAAGCGGATGGTGAATCGAATAAATATTCTATTAATTATATAATATTGACAGTTAAACG
>JAWOJF010000161.1:0-7833 GCA_046481785.1 Ignavibacteriaceae bacterium
CTCCCGCTCACCGTGTATGACGCCACAGGGATAGCACTTGGTTCAAGAGGCGGAGGTCGTGAAGATGGCCGGATCTGCTCCATCCCCTGCTGCCGCGAGCTGCAGAGCTCATCCGACTGGTGAAGAGGCCCGTCCCTGGTGGGTCGGGCCTGGCGGTCTCAGGCCCCTATCGGGGTCAGTAGGGGTACTGGATGCTGCACTCGTCGGAGATGTTGCCCTTCAGTACGTTGCCCGCAGGTGGCGCCATGCCGTTCGACCACGCCCCCGGAGGACACTCGATGTTGCCGTTCAGCCTCGTTCCCTGCAAGGGGATGGAGCAGATCCGGCCATCTTCACGACCTCCGCCTCTTGAACCAAGTGCTATCCCTGTGGCGTCATACACGGTGAGCGGGAGGCACTGAGGCACGGCCCACACCCTGGCCGCCGGAGCCGCGCCGAGCCACTGGCGGACCCGACCCGCGCACCGAAGGGGGGTTCCCGATGGCTGGGAACGGACATCATCGTGCGTGGACGCTGCTGGCATCCGCCGCGCTGCTGCTGGCATTGGTCGCGACGGCCCCGGTGACCGCGCTGTCACCCACCGCCTGCCGGGTGAGGAACCTCGACACGGCCACCACGAGAGCCACTCTCCAGCAGGCGGTCGGGGCCGCCAGGGCTGGTGACCGGCTGACTGTGCGGGGCGTCTGCCGGGGCAGCACGCGGAATCAGCATTATATAAAATCCTGAAAATAAGAATACCCTTATGAAAAATCACTAAAATATAAAAATTAATTTGGCACACTATATGAGCAAGTACTCATATAGTCATTATGAAAAAGCCGGATCTGATATGAGAAAAACACATGAAGAATTAAAAGCTAATATATTAAACGCTCTTGGTCATCAAAACAGGATACGTATTCTGGAGTATTTAAAAAACGGAATAAAATGTAATTGTGAAATTGCACCTGCATTGGATCTTGAGCAGTCCAATCTTTCCCGTCACCTGAAAATTTTAATACAGGAGGGAATTATTATTTCATGGAAAGAAGGCTTAAGGGTAAACTATAAAATAGCTGATCCGAAAATATTTGACATTATTAATCTTGCCGGAAATATAGCCCTTAAGGAGGCAAAATCCAGGATAAAAATTCTGGATGAAGTTAATTAGCAATAAAATATTCAGAATATACCAGGGGATACTTTTTTGAACTGGAAAGAAAACTATAAATCGTTTTTATGGATACTCGGTTTCTTTTTATTTGCTTATTACCTGCCGATAGGAAACGAATCATTTAAGAATGCAATAATAGAAGCCTTTGCACTTGCCAAATGGTATGCACAGGAACATGTATTGCTTTGTTTAATACCGGCTTTTTTTATTGCCGGAGTAATTGCTGTATTTGTAAGCCAGGCGGCTGTAATAAAATATTTTGGTGCTAAGGCACAAAAATGGAAAGCCTATTCAGTTGCTTCTGTATCGGGTACAATACTGGCGGTTTGCTCGTGTACAGTACTTCCGCTTTTTTCTTCAATTCATAAGAGAGGCGCCGGACTTGGTCCTGCAATTGCATTTCTTTATTCCGGTCCGGCAATAAATATACTTGCGATAATTTTAACAGCAAGAATCCTGGGAATAGAACTTGGAATTGCAAGAATTATAGGTGCGGTTTTATTTAGTGTTATCATAGGGTTGATAATGTCTTATATCTACAGAAAAGAAGAAAAGGAGAAGGAAATTAACCAGTTGGCAATGCCTGATATTGAAGAGGTACGCCCCTTCTGGCAAACTGCACTTCACTTCTTTATCCTGACTGGAATCCTTGTATTTGTTAATTGGGGAAAACCGGATACTACAGAGGGGTTTTGGTACAGTATATTTGCCGGTAAATGGTTTATTACTTCTTTGTTTGGAATAGGGTTCGCTCTTTCAATGGCATATATCATTAAAGTAAAAAAAGTATATGTGCTGTTGGGAACTGCTGCCGTAATAATTTCTGCAATTATATTTTATAATAATCCAACCGTTCCATTTGTTGTAGCTGTTATCGCAACTACCATTGCATTAACCTTTTCGCATGATGAACCCAATCAATGGCTTGGTGAAACATGGGGGTTCACCAAACAAATTATGCCGCTCCTTGGTGCGGGGGTTTTGGTAGCCGGATTTTTACTTGGTTCTCAAAGTGGTACCGGTGGTATCATTCCAAATGAATGGATTGCAAATCTTGTTGGAGGTAATTCATTATTTTCGAATTTCTTTGCTTCAATTACAGGGGCATTTATGTATTTCGCAACTTTAACAGAAATACCTATTCTACAGGGATTGATTAATAGCGGAATGGGCAAAGGACCGGCGCTCGCCTTGCTGCTTGCAGGACCAGCTTTATCATTGCCCAATATGCTGGTAATAAGAAGTGTTATAGGTACGCAAAAAACGATTGTGTATGTATTACTTGTAATAATTATGGCTACCATTAGCGGACTTATATACGGCTCATTATTTTAAAGGAAATTACATTATTTAATGGTTTTGAACAATTTAAGAAAGGAAAAATAAAATGGTAATTAAAATTTTGGGGTCAGGATGCAAAAAATGCATTACTCTTGAAAATAAGGTTAGGGAGATAGTAAAGGAAAATAGTATTGATGCAGTTGTTGAAAAGGTAACAGACTTAAATGAAATTATGAAATACGGGATAATGATGACACCTGGCCTGATTGTAAATGATGTGATAAAAAGCTATGGAGTAATTCCAAAAGATGACCAATTATTAAACTGGCTGAAGGGGAACTAAAATGAAAACTACGCTTATTTCATCTGCCATACTTATTATTCTTATTTCTTCTATGTCTTTTGCCCAGACTAAAAAGACAGAGGATAGTATTAAACCTATTGTCACCTTTGTTGAACTTGGATCAGTAAACTGCATTCCCTGTAAACAAATGCAGCCTGTTATGAAGGCGATTGAGAAAAAGTACGGAGCGCAGGTAAAGGTTATATTTTATGATGTGTGGGAAAATGATCAGAAACATTATGCTGAAAAGTATGACATAAGACTAATACCTACACAGGTATTCCTTGATTCTGACGGAAAAGAGTTTTTCAGGCACGAAGGGTTTTATCCTGAAACAGAGATAGATAAGTTATTGCAGAGCAGGGGATTAAAACCAAACAAGTTAAATAAAGGCTGAAAATGTTTGAAGGAATTTTTACCGCTCTTTATGAAGCCATGACAGGCGCTGTATGGATTGCCATATTAGCTTCCTTTGGATGGGGAGTTTTAAGTATATTACTGTCACCTTGCCATTTGTCAAGCATTCCTCTTGTTGTTGGTTTCATTACATCACAGGGTAAAATATCTTTAAAAAGAACCTTTAATATTTCTCTTATTTTTTCTTCAGGCATTTTAATAACTATAGCATTAATTGGAATTATTACTGCATCACTAGGCAGGTTAATGGGAGATATAGGAAGCATTGGAAACTACATGGTTGCAGGTATTTTCTTTCTTGTGGGCCTGTATCTTCTTGATATTATAAAACCGGATTGGAATACCCGGTTAAAACAAACAAAAACCAAAGGGTTCCGTGCCGCGTTAATTCTGGGTTTATTGTTTGGGCTTGCTTTGGGCCCCTGTACATTTGCTTATATGGCACCTGTTTTAGGAATTGTATTTCAAACTGCTCAAACAAGTTATCCCCTGGCTGTTATATTCCTTTTTGCTTTTGGAATAGGACATTGTTCGGTTATTGTTGGAGCAGGAACCTTAACCGGCAAGGTTCAGCAATATCTTAACTGGAGTGAAGGGTCAAAAGCATTACTCTGGATAAAAAGGATATGCGGAATTTTAGTAATGCTTGGCGGATTATATTTAATATACATTACATTCTGAAAAACTGATAAAGTTTTATTTATATGTAACATCTAAACCATGTTTGATCATAGTATAATCGATCTCGAATAATTTACCTGCTTCCAACTGCACTTCAAAAATATCTTTCTCTCCCTCTGTTACCTCGGCTACAATTAAATATGTTCCGGCAGGAAGTTTTACTTTTTGTGGTGTATTGTAAGACCTGCTGACTTTCATTATTTCTCTGCCGGAATCATTAAGTATATGATAAGATTTGTGATAATTATAAACTACCTTTTCGTTTATATAGTCAACCATATCCTGCTCAAGAACAGTAAATACTTTTAGATAGCCATAGCTGTTTTTCCCATGTATACGGTCATCAGGATCAGAGCCCGAAACATCTGTCTGCCCAAAAACATTTATTACTGACAACATAGTAATTATAAAAAATATTCTATTCATTTTATTCATTCCTGATTTAACAGATGCATAATAAGACTTTTATGTTACCAAAATGTTAACACACTATTAAATTGATGTTAACACCGGGGATAGCTGCAAATAGATTTAATTACCAAAGTTAATAGTCTGATAACACTCACTTAACAATTCCTTAACATGCTGACTTTATGTTTGTACCCGTCGAAGGTAATCATTTTAATAAAAAATAAGGAGCGGGAGATGAACTATATGTTCAATCTATCTAATCATCCGTTTAACGCGGAAAACAGATCTCAAATGAAATATAAATTACTTAAAATTTTACTACTTACTTTGTTTACTGTTTCTGCAATAAATGCCCAAAGCGGAATAATTTCAGGAACTGTAGTGGACGAAAAAACCGGTGAAGCGCTTATTGGCGCCAATATACTTATACAGGGAACTACAAATGGTGCCGCTACTGATATAGATGGCAATTACAGGATTACCGCAGTTACACCCGGAACTTATACCTTAGTTACCTCAATGGTAAGTTATGCAAAAACAACTATTACAGGGGTAATTGTAGATAGCGATAAGGTAACAAAGATTGATATTACTTTATCTGAAGAAGCATATCAGACTGATGAAGTTGTTGTAACAGCAAGAATGCTTGAAGATAATGAAGCATCATTGTTAAAGCTTCGTCAAAGATCTAATTCGGTTAGTGATGCTATAAGTTCCGAGTTAATTTCAAGAAGCGGCAGCAGCAGTGCAGCCGATGCAATGACTAAAGTTACCGGTGCTTCTGTTGTTGGAGGAAAATATGTTTATGTAAGAGGATTGGGTGACAGATATTCCAGCACTCATCTTAATGGTGCAGAACTGCCCAGTGCAGATCCTGATAAAAAAGCTTTTAATATGGATCTTTTTCCCGCCGGAGTACTTGAGAATATTGTTACAATTAAATCATTTACACCAGACAAACCGGGGAACTTTTCCGGTGGAATAGTTGATATTGCTACGAAATCTTACCCGGATCAATTTACTCTTAAGTTGTCTTCATCTTCATCATATAATTCAGCAACATCATTTAAAAATAACTTCTTAACATACCAGGGCGGCGGAAAAGATTGGCTTGGTATGGATGACGGAACGAGAGCGATACCGGATATCTTCTTAAACCCTGACTTGAAAATACCTAACGCATCAACAGCGAGATTCAATACCGAACAAACTCAACTGCTAGATGATGTTTCCAAGTCTTTCATACCTCAAATGAGCCCGGGTATAAAGACCGCTCCAATAAACCAAAGCTATTCGTTATCTTTTGGAGACCAGGTAGAACTGTTTAACATGCCTTTAGGATTTCTTGCCAGTTATACTTATAACAGGGAGTATTCATTCTATGAAAATGGTAAATCAGGAAGATGGAAGCTTACAGGTGATATTAGTACAATTGAATCTCTTGCCGAATTACAGTTTCTGGATGACACTAAAGGAACAGAAGAAGTAAACTGGGGTGGATTGGTTACACTCAACTTGAAACCGGATCCAAAACACGAGATTGGTGCTGATTTTGTCTATACACAAAGCGGTCAGTCAACCGCAAGGTTTTTGGAAGGACGCTGGCTTGAACAATTCAATGAAAATCCAAATGCAATTTTAGAAACAAGAGCATTAACCTATACTGAAAGAAATCTTCAGTCTTATCAATTACATGGTAAACACATTTTTGATAGCTTTCTGGGATTAGGTGTTAACTGGTCAGGTACAATATCGAAAACCTCTCAGGAAGACCCCGATGCAAGATATTTTACCGATCATTATAACAACGTTAATATGAATTACAGCATCACACGTTCTACTTACCCATTACCGTCAAGATATTTCAGAGATATGAATGAGGATGGGAGGGGAGCTAATCTTGATTTAACATTTCCTTTTAAAGTCTGGCAAGATTTTCAGGCTAAATTTAAAACCGGTGCTGCATTTAATGAAAAAGAGAGAATATTTACTGAAAGGCGTTTCGAATATCAGTTAGGTGAGTTTTCTTCCGGTGCACCAAGATATGAGGGTGACCCTGAAACATTCTTCTCTTATGAGAATGTAGGGATGCTCTGGTACGATTCTACAAGGAGTCGTTATGTTTTTGGCAGCCATATTTCAGAAACACCAGATCCAAAAGGCGGAAACTATAATGGTTATGAAAAAGTTTCGGCTGTGTATGCAATGATAGAGATACCGGTTTTTAATTCCCTAAAATTTGTTGGGGGAGCAAGGTATGAAATGTCTAAAATGGATGTTTATGGTAAAGGCCAGAAAGGATTTTTAGATGATAAGGACATACTTCCATCATTAAACTTCATCTATGAGTTAACCGAAAACATGAATATCCGGACATCTTATGGTAAGACTTTAGCGCGCCCAAATTTCAGAGAAAAGGCACCTTATGCAAACTTTAATTTTGCTGCCGATTTCATCTTCCTTGGCAACCCGGACTTAAAACGTACTTTAATTGATAATTATGATTTAAGATGGGAATGGTTTTTACGCCCCGGAGAAATTATTGCCGTAAGCGGGTTTTATAAACATTTCAAAAACCCTATTGAAAGAGTAATAAATGTTCTGTTTGCCTCTGAAGGTGGGGAGGTTTTTTATGAGAATATTGATAAAGCAGACGTTATAGGGTTAGAAATTGAGGTAAGAAAAAGGCTTGATGAGGTATCAGATGTTTTAAGCAATTTAAGTATTGGTGCTAATATTTCGGTGATAGATTCTAAAGTTGATGTACCGGAAGGCGAGTTAGCAGTAATAAGAGCCTTAGATCCAAATGCAGTATCTACACGTAGCCTTCAGGGGCAATCACCATACCTGTTTAACCTTGAACTGGGATATGACAATCCTAACAGCGGAACTTATGTTTCACTTTTCTACAATGTATTTGGAGACAGGCTTGCAGAGATAAGTATTGGCGGAACACCGGATGTATTTGAAAGATCCCGCCCCATGCTCGATTTTACAGTTTCTCAAAGTGTTTTTTCAAATTTTAATCTAAAATTTTCGGCAAAAAATATTCTTAATTCACCCTATAAATTATCACATGAATTTAAAGGAAATGAATATATACGCGCTGAATATAAAACAGGAACATCTGTTTCTATAGGAATTGGTTATAGTCTAAATTGATTCAATAATATAATTAGGAGGATAGATGCTAGATAAATTAAAAATACTTTTAATCATTGTTATGTTAACACCTGTTGCTTTTGCACAAAATGTAATAACAGTAACCGACGCTGATATATCACCCGGTGAGTCTTATACAATGACATCTAATAACACATATCTTTTAGATGGCTTTGTGTTTGTTGAGGATGGTTCAGTATTAAATATTGAAGCCGGAACAATAGTTAAAGGAAAAGCAGAACCCACAACAGGAAATAATGCAAGTGCTTTAATAATTGCCCAGGGCGGACAGATTTTTGCAGAAGGACCTGCTGAACTGACTATAATATTTACAGCACAAGTAGATGATATAAATGATCCAAATGATTTAACTCATTCAGACAGA
>JAWOJF010000181.1:0-5161 GCA_046481785.1 Ignavibacteriaceae bacterium
TTTTTGAAAGAAATGAAAATGGAAGTGTAGTTGCTAAAGATCTTTTAATGGGTACAGGCGTAGGCGCAAGGGTTTTCTTCCTGTATTTTCTTGTGAGAATGGATGTGGCATGGGCTTATGATGTAGAGGGTTTTACCAAACCAAAATTCTATCTGTCACTGGGTGCAGATTTTTAATTAAAGAGTTTGTGTGAAAGGTGGAAAGTGCCGAATAATATGCATTAATCCCGGGCTTCAGAGAGTGTTGTAGAACTACAGTGAATAGTAGATTATTCCCCGCCTTCGCAAAGCCCGCCCCGTTTGCGGGGGCGGGGATTAATTGTGACTTTTGAGTTTTTTTATTTCATCTCTACTTTTCCGTACTCTTCCCGGCCGGTTTGTTTTCCTTAGGTTTAGTCTCTGTCTTAGTCTTTACCGGACTGCTTTTATTATTACCTGAGGTATTTTTATAATCTGTCTGGTAAAAACCGGTACCTTTAAAAATAGGCCCGGCACCTGCACCAATTAATCTTTTTACTAATCCTTTACATTGCGGACACACTTTAACGGGCTCAGCGCTCATTGTCTGGAAAAGTTCAAAAGTATAACCGCAGTTGGTACATTTATAATCGTAAGTTGGCATAATTCCTCAATAGTACATAAATATTTGATGCAGCAGCCCAAATACCGGTTCATCGGAACCGGGATATTTGCATTACTAATACGAAACAAACCCAATCCCGCCTACCGGAATTGGGTTATATTGTTTAAAATAATGAAAAATTAGAAAAATTTCTATAAATTATACCAGGTAAAAAATGGAGTGGTGGGGTAATGTAGTTTTGACAACATACTTTTCAAAACTCTAATACTCCGGTACTCCTTCATTTATACAGTAAGCAGGTTATTTTGAAAAAGCTATTAATTCCGTCATTACTTTTTTTACTGTTAAACGGGTGTTTAAATTTTATCCAGGATGTAAATTTATATCCTGATGGTTCTGGTAAAATGCGTATTCAATACTGGATGTCTCTGCCTGATAATGAAAATGCTAAGGTTATAGAGAATGTGGGTATTTTTAATACTGACTCAATAAGGAGTGAGTTTTCCTCAGATTATACGACGATTAAAAATATAGAGGTATATACTGATTCAACAGACAGCACAACTCATGCAATTGTAGAACTTACTTTCGTACATATAGACTCGCTTAATAAAACCAAAGCTTTTTCGGATGCTAATTTTTCTCTTAAGGATGGCGCTTCAGGACAGAAAATTTTTTCACAGTTTATAGCTCCAATTGCTACAGGATTCGGCATAGACGGAAATGCATTTAAGGTTACTTATAAATATACCTTCTCCGGTGAGATAATTACCCACAATGCACAAACAATGGAAGACCGTACACTGGTATGGAATTATACCTTGTCAGAAATAGGCAGCGGAAAAACTATATCAGTAACTTTCCGTCCATATAAGTTAAAAGAAACTCCATACTGGATATATGTACTGTCTGGACTTGTTCTGCTTATAGTAGTTTTTTTCCTGTTCAGAAAAAGAAAAGATTAAGTTTCCGGTAATTGAAGAATTATGGGAGATGGGATCTAATTAATTAAATTTAATAATTTAGATGGGGAAGGAATGCAGGTACAAAGTTTATCTGGTTTCCTGAGATCTACTGTGGGGAAATGGGCAGTTATATTTCTTCTGCTTACCATTATTGGGCTGGCTGCAACTATACAATCCTCAATTGTAATGATCCAAAAACAGCAGTTTGAGATTGCATATTCCAATAACCTTTTCTTTAATCTTTTTTACTGGTGGTTCTGGCTGGCGGTTATTCCGGTTATTACATACTTAAGTAACAAATTTGATTTTGGAAAAGGCAGGCTAACTTTAAGTATAGCTACACACATATCATCAATGCTGCTTATTGTTTTTATTCATCAGTTGTATACTTCTGTATGGTGCAATTATATTTTCGGAAATTACCTTTATATGCCTTTATTTCAAAAGCTAATCTGGCGTGTGGTAAACCTTGAGTGGATATTTGTGGATTTTGTTGTGTACTTCATTTTTGTTGTCGGACTATTTGCACTTGAATACCAGCGGAGGTCTAATGAAAATGAAAGAATAATTCTGCAGTTGGAAACAAAACTGGCACAGGCACAATTGCACGCATTAAAGATGCAGCTTCATCCCCACTTCCTTTTTAATACAATGAATTCAATATCCACATTAATTCTGAAGGGAGAGATCCAAAAAGCCAATAAGATGCTGGTGATGTTCAGCGAATTTTTGCGTATAACACTTGAAGAAACCGGCAGCCAGAAAGTGCCGCTTGAAAAAGAACTGTTATTTATCGAAAAGTATCTTGAAGTTGAAAAAATCCGATTTCAGGATAAACTTACCGTTAATATGAATATTCACCCTTCTACGCTAAGCATAATGGTACCTAATTTAATCCTACAGCCACTTATAGAGAATGCAGTTAAATATGCCATTGCTCCAAAAACTTCTGACGGGCTTATAAGCATAAGCAGTAGTATAAGGAAAAATAGTCTGATGATCAGCATACAGGATAATGGACCCGGACTTAACGATGTCTCTTTAGAAAATTTGAACGGTGGCATTGGCTTAAAAAATACTAAAGAGAGATTACAGAAATTATACGGGGACGAAGCATCCATTAATCTTAATAATACCGGGAATGGCGGTTTACTTATAACTTTACAAATACCTTTTGACAAAACAGATAACACCGGCGACAATTTATTCATTGAGAATAATATTGTACCTGCATACCAGTCATGAAAATCAGAACGATAATAGTTGATGATGAACCTCTTGCAAGAGAGGGAATTAAACTAAGACTTGCCGAGGATAAAGACATATGCCTGGTGGGTGAATACGGGAATGGCACAGATGCTGTTAAAGCCATTAACAATAATCACCCTGACCTTGTTTTTCTCGATATACAAATACCCGGTATGGATGGTTTTGAAGTGATTGAAAGAATTACTGTAAGTCCAATTCCTTTTATCATCTTTGTTACAGCCTATGACAAATATGCTATAAAAGCATTTGAGGTTCGCGCCCTTGATTACCTGCTAAAGCCAATAAATGATACCAGGTTTACCGGTTCACTGGTAAGAGCTAAAGAAGAAATTCAAAATAATGCACTTAGCACTTTTGAGAAAAAAATAAAATCTTTAATTACCGCTAAAGATATTTCTTCTGATAAAATAACAAGTAAAAAAATAGAGAGAATTGCTGTTAAATCTAAAGCGGGTTATTCCCTGCTAAATGTGGAAGAAATTGAATGGATAGAAGCAGCCGGTGATTATGTATATCTGCACTGCCGCAGTAAAAAACACTTACATCGTGAAACCATGAGCAATATTGAAGAAAGTTTAAGCTCTTCTGATTTTTTAAGAATTCACCGTTCTGTAATTGTTAATATGAACAAGGTAAAAGAGATTCAGGCTGAAGCTCATGGTGATTATTACGTTTACCTTTTAAGCGGTTCAAAAGTTAAATTAAGCAGAAACTATAAAGAAAAGTTTTTATCTGTACTTAAAATAGCCCTATAATAACTGAGTTATTATTTTTATTTAGGTTAGCGCTTTCAGGCAGTAAACCTGCCTCCGTTTCATCCTTCACTTTCTCCATCCCGCCGCATTATACAGTAACCATAACGAATTTAAATAACATATACATCCGTCTATAATTATGTTTGATCATCATCTATAAACAAAACCCAGGGGTTAACAGATATGAACAAATTTAAAGTTTCCGCTTTTATTTTTTTATTTATTATAAGTGGAATTACTTATGCACAAACAAAAACAATTCAGCATGATGGTACAGCAAGAAGTTACATGGTACATCTGCCGCCTAACTATAATGCAGATTCTGCTCACGCTCTGATATTAATTTTCCACGGATGGACCCATACACCTGTTTTAACTGAAACTCATACAAAAATGAGCATAAAAGCGGATAGCTGCGGTTTTATTGCTGTATATCCTGCAGGTATAATAGGCTCAAACAAAGAGTGGAATGAAAACGATCAGTATACTGTTGATGATGTTGGTTTTATTAAAGAACTGATTGATACTTTAATACAGGATTACTCAGTTGATACCTTAAAAATATATGCAAGCGGTTTTTCAGATGGTGCCGGAATGGCCTACCGGATAGCATATGAACTTCCGGGTAAGATTGCAGCAGTAGCAGCCATAGCCGGGTCATTACCAGGTACAAACTACAATCCGCAGCGTGCTACTCCAACTATTAATTTTCATGCAAAAAATGATCCATATACTTCATATTCAACTATGGGGACAATAATTGATTATTGGAAAACTTTAAATACAAGCGTAACTGATGCAGATACTTTTTTTGTTAATGACGGCGCTGTTGGAGTTAAATGGGAAGGAGACAATGGAACGGAATTTATTCTTTATTCTACCAATATTGGCGGGCATTCATGGCCGGGCGGTAATCCTTCATTTCATACACCATCCCAGGCTATTTCAGCTTGCGATCTGTTATGGGATTTCTTTTGCGCACATCCGCTAAAGCAGTCAGCTACCGGTGTGGTTGAAAATAATTCTGATCCGGGAAAGTCGGGCTATCTGTTATACCAAAATTATCCCAATCCGTTTAATCCATCTACTTCTATATCGTTTAGTTTGCCTGAAAATAGCTTTGTTACATTAAAGGTATATAATTTATTAGGCCAGGAAGTAGCAGCACTGATAAATGAAGTATTGGAAAGAGGAGTTCACTCGGTTAATCTGGATATGAGTAACCAGCCTTCCGGAATATATTTGTACACCATCTCAAGCGGAAATTTTAGCAGTTCCAAAAAATTGCTTCTGCTGAAATAAAAAAGATATACCAATCCTCCTTGGCTATCTCTCCGGGAAGACACTTAATCTGTGTCTCCCTTTTTTCTTTTGGTATAAACCTTTCTATGCTGAGAAAAAAGTGCTGAGTAGCTTACAAATAAAAAAATTCTAACTGTTTTCGGCTCATTTCATATGTTACATTATCCATATCTGTCCAAAATAATAATTTGTTTCGCAAATATTGAGATTACCTATATATATAAACATAACGTCCCTGACGGGACTTAAAACAGCAATATATATTATACCTTAACATATAGTTACCTG
>JAWOJF010000323.1:0-9832 GCA_046481785.1 Ignavibacteriaceae bacterium
GTATCGATACCACCGCTGCGGCTGGCCTGCTGCCAGTCGCGCAGGTTGTGGGTGATGCTGGATCGAGAGGGGATGAATAAGGGAACTCATATTCTCCCGGATGAAGCTCTTCGTTAACTACTTCAGCAATATCTCTTCCCAAAACATCATAAATTTTAAGTGTAACTAACACTCCGCTTTGATCACCGGTAAGAGAAGATGGAATTCTGAATTTAAAATTTGTGGCAGGATTAAAAGGGTTAGGGTAGTTCTGTTCCAGTATATATTCGTCGGGAGATATAATTAAGGCACCAGCAATTTTTGAATATTCATATGTGCCGTCATTGTCTATTTGTTTTAGCCTGTATGAATAATGCCCCGATGATATATTTTGATCAACAAAAGAGTACTCTTTAACCGAATTGCTATTCCCGTTTCCTTTAATGAAACCGATTTTTTCCCATTCATAATTTTCATCCTGATTCCTGTCTTCTGATTTCTGATTTCCGTCTTTAGATCTCTGAACTTCAAATCCGTAATTATTAACCTCAGTTGCTGTCTGCCATTTAAGTTTAACACTGTTATCAAATCCAATGGCAGTAAATGATATAAGTTCTACCGGGAGAGGTTCAATTGGAAAAGTATTTGCCAGTGCATCGGATAACTTTAAAAGGTTTGTTTCATTATCACGCAGACTGTCTCTTGCCTGCTCAATGTGTAAAAATCTTCCGGTGTTAGCGGGAGCATTATCATCACAGGGATCAACACTGCCATTAATAAATCTGCCCTGAGTATTAGTTAATGCAAGCAGTTCATCCCAGTCAAAATCAATATGGGCAATTTTAAAAATTAAATCGGCATCAATTGCAAGCAGCTCAGTTTTTAAAATAGATAAAAAATCAGTAGGCGGAAGTTGCGTTGAACCATTACTCATTATAAGATCGGGCTCCCCGTCATCTTTTGAAAACCCGTGCGGCTGAACTACAATGATGTCAGTAATTAATGCAGCCAGAGTTGATGTAGTTCTCTGGAATATTCCATCCGCATTATGAGCCTGATCTGAAACCCGGAAATTCTCGCTATTATTTTCAGGAGAACAAACCTTTGTTGTGCCGTCGCAGTCTGAAAAAGAGGAACTGTTGCAGCGGTGTGTACCGCTTAAGCAGAATACTCTTGCTCCAAGGTTTCTGAAAATAAAAAATCCCTGCCTGCCTGTATTAAAATCAGCTCTTGGATGAGGAGATTGAATTATTAATCTAAGCCTGTCGGGGGCCTGATTAAATATATATGTGCCCCAATAATTTGATCCGGCATCTTGTTTTTGCAGGATATAATAATCCTTATCGGGATCCGGCGATGTATCAGTATAATGAATAACATTATAACCTATAGAATCAGCACGGTTATGCGCAGAAACATATTCAGCATTTATAATATCAGTCACAACTCTTTCCCAAATCTCCAATTGCGTATTTGATGGATCCTGGTAGTCATTACTGCCGTTAGTTTGAGGCATGTTGGAAATTATATTATCAATATAGGTTTTAAGATTCCCGCTGTTGGATAATTGAGGCCAAACAGGAAAAGTGCATAATAAAAAAAATAATACGAAAAACCTGCGGGTGCATGCAGGCATAATTTTGCTTGGGCAAATCTGCATAAATTTTGTTATAGTAGTTGTTAAGGAATATTCGTCGGGTAATTCGAACAAAAAATATTAAAAAATTATAAAAAACAAAAGTATCATTTTATGAGTGGGCTATTTTACAGACGAACTGCTTTAAATAAGGATTAACTTACGGCAGTCTCACACAGAGGCTGCAAAGATAAAACGCAAAGAGCGCAGGTTCTAAAAACTTAACGCTCTTTGCGTGAAATGCTTCTTTATCTAAATGCTCAATACTCAAATCTAAATACTAATATTAAATTACTGTGTTGCTAATAACGTACCCATTAGTTCCTTTGCTCTTACTCTGGCATAGGCAACATTCATATTAGGCAGTTGGTTAAAGTTTATGGCTTTTTCGCAATATTCTTTAGCCTTCTCCATATCTCCTTTGAGCCTGTAAGCTGCAGCCATCCTGTAAAAGTTATATGGATTAAGACTACTGGCTTTTGATAATTCAGTTAAAGCTTTATCTGCTTCCTCCTGGGACAATGCAAGCAGGCCGTATAACTCATGTGCCAGTCTTACCTGGTTAGGATTATTTAATGCAGTAACTCCTTTCATATACTCATCAGCCTTAGCTTTAGCCGTCGTGTAATCTCCTTGAAACATTGCTATTTTACTTTCATTAGATAATAAAGTAAGCCTGGCATTATCTTTTGCTCCCTGCTGAGCAGATGATTTATCAAAAACATCAACTGATTTGCGGAATTGCTGTAAAGCCTCATCAGCCTTCCCGGTCTCATGAAGCACAATAGCAATGGTTAGTATATCTGCGGAAATGTTGGCATAATCTTTATTTTTTTCATCAAGTGTAATTTGTTTTTCAAATTCTTTAATTGCCATATCAGGTTTACCCTCATCTATATAAATAACAGCATCAATAAACATTGCCGTTCTTTTCTGACCGTCATTTTTTGCTATGCCGGTTAACTTCAGCATCTGCTCGTGGGCTGCATCGTATTTCCCCAGATACATATAATTAGCTGAGAGCCCGATATATGAAGCAATAAAATCCGGGTTCTGCTGCAGAGCCTTATTGTAATACTCAATTGATTCATCAAATCTTCCCATTTTCAATAGTAGTTCTGCATAAGAATCATAGGGATTGGGATCATCAGGAATCAGCTCGGTATATTTTTTAAAAGCCTTTTCAGCTTCAGCGTAATTCTCAAGCGTTCTCTGTGCATATCCCAGTTGATTAAGAACCGGCGAAAAATCCGGATTGATCTTCAGAATTTTATTATACAGATCAACAGCTTTTTGATTCTCCTGCTGTCCAAAATATAAATTTGCCAGCAGGGATAAAGCTCTTTCATCATTAGGGTACATTGAAGCAAGCTTTGAATAATACTCTTCCTGTTTTTTTGTATTTCCATTAAAACCTGCCTGAAGGCCAAGTATCTGAAGCCGTTCACCTTCAGAAACTTTATCCGCGAGGGATACAGCTTTATTTAAATCTTCAAACAGCTCTTTTGCTCCGATCTGTACAGGCACCCGTAAAAGATATGCCATAGCAAAATCCGGGTCTTCATTTATGGCATTTGTAAAATACTGAATAGATTCCTGCGCCCGCAGTCTTTCCGCAAGGTCACGCCCCTCCAGATATTGTTCCATAGCTTTTTCAGATGAAGTGGTAACAGGAACCTTATCTTCACCTGATCCTGTCCGGCAATCTGCGCTTACAAAAAATAAAATGGTAAAAACAACTATTGCGCCCGCTGGTTTTATAAGTTTCATAACATACCTCATGATTATTTGTTGCTGGTGATTCAGGCAAAACTTATTCAGCGGGTGAGGTAATATCAACTCAAAATTTGGATAAATAGGATAAGCGGCAGAAAGGAATTCCCGGATTGGCGAATTCCGGGATTGGCGAATTCCGAATCCAATCATTAGCCGTTAACGTCTTTTTATTGAGATTTATTTTTGAATTCGTTAATTCGCTAATCCGCTAATTCGCCAATTCTTACGTTTTCTGTTTCTTCTTTGTTGCAGCAGGGAAGAGAATATTATTTAAAATAAGCCTGTAACCGGGGGAGTTTTTATAAAGTGCTAAGTCTGTAGGGGGATCGCCGACAGCATGCTGGTAATCTTCAGGATCATGGCCGCCGTAAAATGTAAAAGTGCCCCTGCCGAAATTGCCATGAATATATTTAACCTGGTCAGTTCCGTCACGTTCGGCAAGATTTATTACGGAAGTTTTTATCGTTTCCTTACGGAACATGGTTGTCTGTCCCATAAATCCCCTTATAACATTTACATGGTTCTGTGTAAGCATAGTAGGTACGGGATCATATTTTGCAGAAAATTCAAACAATGTGAAATAATCATTTTCAAAATTCCCCACCTCCATAGGCTGAATATCTATATTACTGTATTCGTATATGTAAGGATTTGTTTCAAGTTTAAAATTCTGGAATGCCATAGTACCGGTAAAATCTAGTTTATCCTGTGCATTCGGATCAGCCGCATCACCATCATACATCTCCGCACATATATCAATATTATGTGCTGCAAGAGCTATATCATAAGAGTCAGTAGCTGAACACATTGCAAACATGAACCCCCCTTGTGAAACATAATTTTTAATTGTTACTGCAACTGCGCGCATCATCTCAGATACTTTTTTATAACCATTTTTTTTAGCATTGTTTTCATACATCATCTGCTGGTCAATATACCATTGTGCATTAGCAAAGCTGCCGTAAAACTTGCCGTACTGCCCTGTAAAATCTTCGTGATGAAGGTGCAGCCAGTCATATTTGGAAAGGTCTCCCTGCAGGATCTCATCATTCCATATTTTATCGTAGGGAACATTGGCATATTCAAGAGCAAGAGTAACGGCATCATCCCATGGTGCAAAGCCCGGCGGAACAAACACAGCAATTTTAGGTGCCTTCTCTAAACGGATAACATCCATATTATTATCTTCACTCTGCACATCCGAGTATACAGAAGCAGCTTCAGATGATGATAAGGTTTCAAAGTAAACGCCTTCAATACGGCATTCGGCAGCAAGCTTGTCAGTATAGTCAATCATAAATGAACCGCCGCGGTAATTAAGCAGCCAGTCAGCTTTCAAACCCTGGTTAAGACTGTTGAAAGTAATACCGTATGCTTTCAAATGGTCGGTCTGCTGCAGGTTCATACTGATTAAAATTTTGGACTGTGGGAGAAGAAGGGATGAATAAAATACTATAAAAATTAAAATTCTAACAATCATTCCAAACCTAATTTAATACAACTTTAGCTTTTTCTTCCATTTCTTTATCAAAAGTAATTAATTCTGATTCAAATTCCCGGGCAATACTCACAACAATTGCATCCATCCCCCTTAGGCCTGTTTTTATCGCAATCTCAGAAGCTTTAATGGCTCTTGCTATATCGAATTCTATAAATTTCAAATTTGATAGTGTCAGTAACTCTTCTTTAACGTGGTTAGCCCCAATAAAATCTTTAGTTCTTCTATTGATTGCGCTTACTATTCAGTAAGTACTGTAGTGGGAATAATAACGTAGAAATTATCCCGATAGACTTTTCTCAAAATTTCTTCTGCTTCATCAAGTCGTGTTTCATCTTTCATAAGAGCTGTAACAAAAACAGAAGTGTCAATTGTAACCTTTTTAGTCATATTTTGAACGCTGGTATCTTACTTCTTCAACTGCATCCCTGTTCCCAATCCAACGTTTTGAAATTTCGTCAGCTAATCGCTGCCAATTTTTAAAGTCCTTTTTCCTCCCGGCATTTTTTGTTTTTAATTCTGCCCAAACTATATCTCCGTTTTGCAACTCGTAATTTTCTTCAACTTTGCTGCCATTAACAACAGAAACCAAACCCTCAATATTAAGGTTACAGTCAATAATTAATTCCTCCAGTGTAATTCCTTTAGGATATGTTACTTTTTGTAAGGCATTACCTGGAAGCTCCAAACCAATACTTATCATATCCGCTTTTTTAGTGCGCACAGACCTTTTTCTCCCGGTAATTCTTTTTTCCGGTTCTTGTTTTAACTGAGCAAGATTTTTTTTTAATTCTTCTAATTCACTGCTTAGCTTTTTTATTTTCTTTTCTATTATCTTAATAGTCATGCCAGGCCTTTAAGCTGATTTTTTTTCTTCAAGATAGATTGGTTCTGAGCCAAGATCAACTACATCACGCGTAATAACGCATTTATCAATATTATCTTTATTCGGCAGATCATACATAACATCAAGCATAAAATCTTCTACAATAGAGCGCAGAGCACGTGCGCCTGTTTTTCTTTCAATTGCTTTTTTAACAATTGAATCAATTGCAAATGGATCAAACTCAAGTTCAATGCCTTCCATCAGGAATAATTTTTTATACTGCTTAAGCAGGGCGTTTTTAGGTTCGGTAAGTATGCTTTTTAATGCAACTTCACTTAATGCATGTAAAGGGGCAACAACCGGTATCCTGCCGATAAGCTCAGGAATTAATCCATATTTTAACAGGTCTTCGGGTTGAATGAACTGAAGAAGATTCTCATCAAAATTTGTATTCTTCAGGTCTGATGCAAATCCCATTTTATTTTTATTAATACGGGATGCAATAATATTATCTATACCGTCAAATGCACCGCCTACAATAAACAGAATATTCTTTGTATTTATATTTATGAGGCTCTGCTCGGGATGTTTTCTTCCGCCTTTTGGTGGAACACCGGCAACTGTCCCTTCTAAAATTTTAAGAAGCGCCTGCTGAACACCTTCGCCTGAAACATCTCTTGTAATTGAAGTGCTTTCACTTTTACGTGCTATCTTATCAATCTCATCTATATATACAATGCCTTTCTGGGCTCTTTCAAGATTATAATCGGCGGCCTGCAGCAGGTGGACAAGTACTGTTTCCACATCATCACCCACATATCCCGCTTCAGTTAATGTTGTTGCATCGGCAATTGCAAAAGGTACATCAAGTATTTTTGCCAGAGTTTGTGCCAGCAGGGTTTTACCCACACCGGTAGGGCCAATTAAAAGTATATTGCTCTTTTCTATTTCAACATCATCAAGCTCAAAAAAGGACGTTCTCGAATTTATTCTTTTATAATGATTATATACCGCTACAGCTAATACTTTTTTAGCTCTGTCCTGACCAATGACATGTTCATCCAGTGTTTTTTTAAGTGTCTCAGGTGTATAAATTGGTGACGTCTTGGTTTTATTATTGCTGTATGCAGCAAGATTATTTTTTAAAATATCCACACTGCTTCCGATGCATATATCGCATATATAAACATCAGGGCCGGCAATCATACTGCCAACTTCACTGCCGTCTCTTCCGCAAAATGAACATTTTACAATTTTTTGGTTCTGTCTTTTAGCCATTACTATCCTAACTTAATTTATTCCTTAAATGCATTATCGCTTCCCTTGCTTCATCAAGATATAACGAGTTTGGAAATTTTGCAAGTAAACTTTCATAAATTTCCACAGCTTTGGCAGGATTATTTATGCCAAACTGGTAAATTTTGCCTAACAAATATAACGCTTTATCCGCATAAATATTCTTCTCTTTTTCGTCAGCTATTTTACTGAACAAAACCACTGAAGTTTCAAGGCTGTCCTGAGCCAGAGTCATTTCGGCAGCACGTATTTTTGAAAGGTGAACCAGCATAAAACCTTTGGGATTTTGTTCAATTTGTCTGTATTTAGCTTTAGCCTGCTCAAAATTTTTCTGTCCGGCTAATAATTCGCCTTCCGCAAAGGTTATCAAATTAGACGAATCATTCATTGTTGTGTTCAAAAGAAGCGATAATTCTATTGCGTCATTTGCAGTATTATCTTTCAAATTGCCGAGAATTGCTGTAAGCAGTTCTTTTGACCGGTTAAAATCACCCTTGTAAAAGTGAACATTAGCAAGTTTATACCGGGCAAGATTTATTTTCTCCTGGCCGGCTCTTCTGTTTGAAATAATTCTTTCGAGAAAAGATCCAGCCTCATCAAGCTTTCCTCCAAGCAGGGAAATTCCTGCCAGTTCATAATAAGCATCAGCAGTAAAATTTGAGCCGGGGGAATTATTAATGATTCTTAAAAAATACTCTTTAGCACCTGCAGGATCATTCCGGAAGTACAATTTCAGACTGCCAATTCTTAGTAATGCTTCGTTTGCTATATCCGAATGGGGGTATACCCTGGCAACATCATTATAAGCTGAAATTACTTCTTCTATTCTGCCGGAGGAATTTGGTTCAGTTGAATAGTAAGGTTTCCATGAAGGCAATAATGAATCTATCTCTGTAGAAATAAGAGCCTCGGTGGTTTTGGCATAGCCAAGTCTGGCAGTAGAAACAAAAGGGGAGTTAGGATATTTTTCTATTATATCCCCGAATACTTCAGATGCAGTTTTATATTCCCGGTCATTAAAAACCATCTGGGCAAAATTAAATAACTCGGCTCCCTGGCTTCCCTGTTTAGCATCTATCTCTTTATAAAGATCGTAGGCTTTTGCATAATTTTTTTGTTCCTGGTATAAACGCGCTAATAAATAGGAAAAAGAAATATCCTCACTTTTACATTCTTCCAGTACCGTAATTGTCTGTGTAAGTGCATCAGGTTTATTAACGTAAGAAAATATTCTGCTTTCAACTGCATTAAGCTGATTGGGGTTTTGGGAGAGTACTAAACACAACTCCTCAGCGGCCTCTTTAAAACCCATTGTCATTATATAAAGATGAGCCAGGTCAAAAGAAAAGATTGAAGGGTCTTCAGAAATAGTTTTACCCTTCTGCATCAAATCAATAGCTTTATCAAACGCCCTTCTTTCAATAGCATAATTAGCAATAACCCTGTAGCTAATTGTATTACCGGATTTTTTTAAGGCATCATCCCATACACTAAATGCCTTTTCTTCATTTCCCAGAAGGTAATAGGTTGAGCCAAGCATCCCGTATAAATTTATATCCTGCGGCGTTACCGCAATTCTTTGTTCAATCAGTTTTACCGATGATTCATACTCTTTAAGTTTAACAAGTACATCAATTAATGACTGGAAGTACTGAGGGTTTGAAGGATTGCCGCTGTATAACTCATTAAATATATCTCGTGCCCGTGACAGCTCACCGGACTGTAAATAACTTTGTCCCAGCATAAAACGGTTGGCATCATCATTATTCTGGCTGTACAGAAACGATGCAGTTACAATAACTATAAATAAAATTTTTTTTAACATAGATTTAAACAGGCACAGATTTGGCGCATTAAAGATAAATCAACATAATATTATGTTTCTAAAATAACAATTATATAAAGCGTTTCAAGGGAATAATGAAGGGGGAGATGGCTGATCTTCACTATACAACAGCCATAAGTTGATAAAAATTGCAATTAATTTTTAAAATTAATTGTTTGAATTTATGCGATGAATGAACTTTTTGAGCAAATTATTAATGAAAATCCGTAGAAAACTACGGATTTTCATTAATTGACAGTTACAGAAAATTTTGTATTATGCAGGTAACATTTGAAGATGTTAAATATAAAAACCCGGGGGATGTTTTGGGTATTGACAAACATGGTTTAATATTACAAATTAAAGTTACCAATTAATGGGGGAAGCAGATGCAGCTAAGGTTTTACAACTCTCTTAAGTACTCCACATTTACTTTAACAATCCTGCTATCCATTTTTTTATTTTCTGCTCATTTACATGCACAAGGATGGGAATGGCAAAACCCGCTGCCGCAGGGAAACGACTTAGAGCAAATATTTTTTGTTGATTCCTCTCATGGCTGGATAACCGCAGGCTGTAACTTGCTTAGAACAACTGATGGAGGCGAGAATTGGTCACTGGAGTATATCGGCAATATTTATAGTGCTAACCGTATCCATTTTGTTGATCAGTCTCATGGATGGCTAATAGGTTCAAAAGACTACTATGGAATTATGGCAAAAACTAATGACGGAGGTAAAAACTGGGAAGAATTTTCTATACCCAACGAATTATTTACTTCCAACTTATTGGACATATTTTTCGCCGACTCTCTTCATGGCTATGTAGTCAATAGCTCTGGGAGAATATATTATACTGAAAATGGTGGAGAATCATGGCAAAGACAGTTTTTTATCTTAGACCGAAGGGATCTGGAATCTATATTCTTTTCTGATTCCTTAAAAGGATGGGCAGCAGGATACACTCCGCTTTACCGGACAACTAATGCAGGCGAAA
>JAWOJF010000033.1:0-9045 GCA_046481785.1 Ignavibacteriaceae bacterium
CTACAGATTCCCGTATAAGTTTATATCCTGTAAAGAGAATATTAACAGCAACTCCAATAGCAAATAAAGGGTCTAAAATTACATAACCTGTAATCATTACAAGAAGTACTCCAATAATAACACCAATGCTTGTGTAAGAATCGGTTAATACATGTTTGCCGTCAGCAATAAGAGTTAGCGAATTTGTTCTCTTTCCGGTTCTTAAAAGGTACAGACCCAAAAAAAGGTTAACACCACCGGCGGCTGCCACTATCAAAACACCTATATCAAGCTGTTTCAACACAGGTACTGTAATAATATCCAATACCGATTTATAAATAATAAACAGGGCAGCGGCAATAATTAACAAACCTTCAACTGCTGCAGAAAAGTATTCAACATTGCCGTGTCCATATGGATGTGAGTCGTCTGCAGGTTTTGAACTAAGAATAATGCTGTATAATGCCATAGAAGTTGCAAGTATATGCACAACTGATTCTGCTGCATCAGAAAAAATTGCGGCAGAACCTGTTAAAAGGTAGGCTCCCATCTTGGCAACAAACATTCCCATTCCAACAAAGAGGGAAATGAGTGCAGCTTTTCTTTTTAATGCAAAATCGTTCAATAGTCCCCTTTAAAACTAATTACTGTAAAATAAGAAATTATTAATAATTAAGTAATGAAATATTTTGGTATTTACAGAGTAATGATTTTATATTGCTTTCATAACAATCATGGTTAGATCATCATGGCGGGGTGTGGATTGGGCAAAGGATTCAACGGCATCAAGTATAGCATCTTTAATTAAACCGGCAGGTTTATGGGCATTTTGCCGGATAACCCTGTTTAGTCTTTCCTCACCGAATTCCTGCAGGTATCCATTCATAGCCTCAACAACTCCGTCAGTATAAAAAACAAGAATATCTCCCGTTTCCGGCTCAATACTTATTTCTTCCAGAGTCTTTTCAAAAAGGATATTATTGCCTAAACCAATACCCATACCATAAGGAATAATATTTTTACACATATTTTCTTTTCGTGAATAAAGTATCAGGGGGAGGTGGCCGGCACGGCATAATTTCAATGTTTTCCCTGAATTTAAATGCGCCATGCTTACAGTAAAAAAAGATCCTGCACGGAGCATTTTATTTAAATTACTGTTAAGGGCTACTAAAATAGATTTTGGAGAGTCGTGAGTTAAAACAAGATTATGCAGAATTGCTCTTACCTGCACCATATGAATTGCTGCCGCCATACCTTTACCCGATATATCACCTATTACCAGGTACATCTTATCCGGAATACTTTCATCAATAATAAAATCAAAATAATCTCCGCCTACTTCCCGTGCACTGTCAGAATAACCGCATATTTCATAATTTTTATTTAAAGGAGATTCTTTTGGCATAAGGCTGGATTGAATGTCGCGTGCAACTGAAAGTTCGTCTTTTGCAGTTATTTTATCGGCAAGCTCAAATGCTATCAGAAGGTTAACTAGCAAAAATGAAAAAACCGCCCATTGCCAGTTCCCGTTAAAATAGCCCAGCATAAAAATAATTAATGCAATGGAATAGACTATTCTCCTGGCGGGGGACATCTGCATGAGGAATTCTATAAATAAATTGCGGATGAACTTGATTCTGCCTGTTACAGAAGTATCTTTGTCGGATTGTTTCATCCGGTTTACATAAAAATCATATACTTCCGGGGCATCCTGCTTAAAGAGTTTTTCCAGATCTTTATAACTAAAATCTTTTGTGTAATATTTGTAAAAGTTTCTTATTCTATCCATACTATAATTTTCCAGAAATTAAAGTTTTCTTAATCTTTCAGCGGCTTCAACTAAAACTTCATCTTTTTTGGCAAAACATAATCTTATTATTTTACCGGAGTAAGATGAAGAGTAAAAGGGAGAAAGGGGAATTACTGCAACGCCTTTTTCTTTAGTTAAATAATTCGAAAAATCGGTATCCGTCATTTGGGAGATATCAGAATAATCTAAAAGCTGGAAGTAAGTTCCTTTTGCCGGAATAAAGGAAAATCCTGAATCCCTGAGATGTTTCAGCATCAGGTCTCTTTTGCCCTGGTAGAATTTGTTTAAAGTCAGATAATGCTCCTTATTATCAAGAAAATCTGCAAATGCATACTGTGCCGGGGTATTAATTGAAAAGACAATAAACTGGTGCACCTTTTTAAACTCATTCATCAGGTTCTCCGGGGCAGCGCAGTAACCAAGTTTCCAGCCGGTTGTATGGTATGTTTTTCCAAAAGAGCTTATTACAAAACTTCTTTCAGAAAGTTCTGCCGAGCCGGCTATACTTATATGTTTTTCATTATCAAAAACTATATGCTCATAAACCTCATCGCTTACAATAAGGATATTACTATCCCTGGTAATTTCCTCTAATATTCTGATATCCGCATCATTTATTACACTGCCGGTCGGATTATGTGGTGAATTGATAATAATCATTCTTGTTTTGGCGGTAACAGCATTTTTTACAAGTTCCCATTGAATTGAATAATTATCCTGGTTCAGGGGGACAAAGACAGGAATTCCGCCGTTAACAATTACCGAAGGAGCGTAAGAGTCATAAGCCGGCTCCATTAGAATAACTTCATCACCTTTATTTATTGCACACGTAATGGCAGTAAAAACGGCCTGTGTGGCTCCTGCTGTAACAAGTATTTCAGTATCAGGGTTATATTTTCTGCTGTAAAGCTGTTCTATTTTTTCCGAAAGCTTATAGCGTAATTGAGGAACCCCCTGCATTGGTGCATATTGATTATAACCGGAATCAAGATAATGTTTGAATAATCTGAACAATTCTTCCGGGCCGTCAAAATCTGGAAAACCTTGCGAAAGATTTATGGCATTATACTCCAGTGCCATTTTGCTCATAGTTGTGAAAATGCTTGTACCGGTATAAGGCAGTTTTGATTTTATATTGGGCACAGGTAACTTTTTTTTTGATTTAATCTAATTTAATAAAATAATTCTTTTAATTTTGGCTTATAGCAGAATAATATTTAACTTTTGTTACTTCAATAAATTTAATAATCCGAAAGGCCCCTATGCGCATTAGTATACTTTTTTTCTTTATGATATTATCAATTGGACTCATAAGCTGTTCCGATTCTGATTCAACCTCACCGGAAGATAAAACTTATGATGTTGAGTACAGGGTAACAGGATCTGCAAATGTAAGCGAAATAAGATATTTAACACACACCGGAGACACTCTTACCGCACTTAATATCAATTCCGGCTGGAGTTACAAATGGGCTAACAAGGGGAAATCAGGAGACCAAACTTATTTAAGAGTTCTTCTCGTAAATACTTCAGGCATGGCACATCTTCAAATACTGGCAAATAACTCAGTATTGCTTGCCGATTCCATTGAGGGCTATGCTAACGCTGTTGTATCGCTTGGAAGGGGTACTACCTTACCTTACTAGATTTTTAGATTAGATTAAACTTTAAACCCAATTCCTTTGATGAATTGGGTTTGTTATTTTAAATTAGTTTATATTATAAATACTTTCATCGGGGCGGACTGAATCGTAAATCCTTTGTAACTCTTTATAAGCATACTGGCTGCCGCGCTGGGCAGCGTACCTGTAATATTTTACAGCCTCAGCCATGCTCATTTTTGTGCCTTTCCCTGTTTCATAGCAGTATGCAAGTGAAACCTGTGAAAGAAGTGAGCCGTCCTCTGCAGCTTCTAAAAGTTCCTCAAACGAGTATTGATACTGTCCCGGATTACCGGTATCAAAAATAATTGCAGTTTCTATCCTTACTTTTGCTTCTTTGCTTCCCAGTCTTTCAGCATCCTTCCATATAGAAATTGCCTTTGATTTATCTTCATCACCTGTTTTCCCGGTATAATAGGAAAGCCCCAGCTCCGACATAGCAGGCAAATACCTTAATGAAGCTGATTTTGTGAGCAGATTTAATGCATCTCTTTCTGCTATCCGGTTATCAAAACCAAGTGTATGTAATCCATGCCATACAAACATTGCTTCAGCATCATTATTATCAACTTTTTGCCTAAGCTGCGCGTAATAGTTTCCGGCTTTTATCATCTCATACAGCAGGAAAGGGGCGCGGGGTGAATCCATTCTCATTGCACGAATATAATATGCCGATGCAGTTATCAGATCTTGTTTAAAATATTTTCCTTCCTCATAGAATCTGCCTAAAAGAGTTAATGCTTCGGGACTGCCGTTTTCAGCAAATTTTAATACCAGCGAAACATCTAGGGAATCAAAACTAAGCGTAGAATCTTTTCCATCAGGGGAGTTTATATAAATATTTTCTGTTAACTGTTTATTACCAATATAATTCAAATCCTCTAAAAGAGTCTCGCTTTCTATTTTAACAGTAGTATCAGCAGCTGCATCAAAATCAATAAAGACCAGCCCCAAAGACGAGCTAATAGAATTATTGCCTTTATCTTTTATATCGATATTACTTTTACTGTTTTCAGAAGCTATTTGTCTTTTTATTGCAGAAGTATCAATAGATGCCGTATCTATTTTTTTTGAAATTTCTTCCAGGGGTTTTTTAGCAGGTTCAAAATCAGTATCAGCGGCCTTTTTAAGCCACACATAAGCAGTTTTAAGATCCCTTTTAACAATCAGATTATCTGTATAGAAAAGGCCAACAATATGCTGTGCTGCCGGCATACCATCATTAGCAGCCGTTTTAAATTGATCAAAAGCCATAAAGGGGTTCCATTCCACCCCCCAGCCGTTTAACAGGAGAATACCGTAATTAAAGGCTGCCGCAGGTAGTTTTTTACCGGCGGCTTTTTTAATCCAGTATGCACCAAGTGTAGTATCAGCTTTCATCCCGTCACCAAGAAGATACCTTATTCCCAGTTCATGCTGAGCAAGAGGATCGCCTGCGTTTGCTTCTTTAATAAGATTAAACTGCTGCCATATCTGGTAAGACAAATCGGGCTGATAAAAAAGATTTGTTCTCTTTCTTGGTTTATTCTTTTTAAATGCCAGGGATTGAGTGGTATCCTGTGCAAAACTATCGGAAATGAATAAAAATAACAGTGTTATTAACAGGAAATGGCAATTTTTATTGATTTTCAAATATTCAAATTTCTTTGTTAAAGAGAGGTTATTTAGTAAATAATAAAAGAAACATCAAGTCAATTTACTTTATCACAATTAAAATAATTAAAACTATTATTAGACGCACAATAGTTATGTAAAGTTTAATAACTTTACTTTTTATCAATGCTAAACGTTAATGCCTATCAAACATGGATGTTCTGTGTTAAATATCATTTAATATCATTCAGTATAATTTTATATTGAACTTAAAGTTAGTTCAATATAATAGCCCGCATATTTTAACATTTCAAAGAAAAAGGAGAAAAACAGTATGGCAACAGCAAAAGTGAAAACCCTTGAAGATCTGTTTTTAGATGAGCTGAAAGATATATATAATGCTGAAAATCAGCTTTCAAAAGCCTTGCCAAAAATGGCAAAGAAAGCCGTTTCTGAAGAACTACGAACTGCTATTGAAGATCATTTAAAAGAAACTGAAAACCAGATTGAACGATTAGAAAAGGTTTTTGCTGAAATAGATCAGACAGCTAAAGGTAAAATCTGTAAAGCAATGAAAGGGTTGATTGAAGAAGGAACTGAAATTATGGAAGAAGCTTCTGAGGATGAAGTTAGAGATGCAGGTATAATTTCTGCTGCTCAAAAAGTGGAGCATTATGAAATTGCATCTTATGGTACGTTGGTAACATTTGCTAAAACTCTTGGTTATAAAAAAGCTGCAGATCTTTTGCAGGAAACCCTTGATGAAGAAAAAAAGACAGACCAATTATTGTCTGAATTAGCAGTCTCGGGTATTAATGAAGGTGCTGACAAAGAAGAATAATAAACTTATAATACCGGCGCCTGCCGGTATTTTTTTAAAAATTTTAGGGGGCTTGATGGCTATAAATAAAGAAAAAATATTTTCAACGCTTAACGAATTGATTGAGACATTGCAGAATGCAGAAAATGGTTTTAAAACTGCTGCTGATAATGTAAAAGAAAATGACCTGAAAAGCCTCCTTGTTCAATATGCCGTTCAGAGAACAGAATATATTAATGAACTGCAAGGCCTTATTACTGAACTTGGCGGTAGCCCTGCAAAATCAGGGGATGTTATACACAAAGGTTGGATGGAATTAAAAACTGCCGCCGCTACCGGCAACGCACAGGCCATCCTTAAAGTATGTGAAACGGGGGAAAATGTAGCTGTACAGGAGTTTTCAAAAGCTCTTAAAGAGGATCTTCCTTCCGATATTAAATGTGTTGTTTCAGGACAATTTGGAGGAATAAAAGTAGTGTATGATAATGTTAAAAGATTAAGAGATTTTAAATGTCAATAGCATTTAACCGGTCACATAACCATTTTGATAATTCCGGAAATCATTCCCTCCGGCAGCTTAAACTCTTTATCTTTTAAAAAATCTGCTGCCAGTAAATTCATCCATTCCCTGGAAATATCTACTTCATCCAACACTATATAATTATCATCTCCCTTTTTTCTAAAAGAGTAATTGTTAACCTTAATATTAACAGGTTCTTTTTCACCTTTTAACAGGATGCTTAAAAAAATAGTTTTATCAGCAGAATTAATTTTAAAATCAATCATATTTCCGTACCTCTCTAATTTGTTACTTAAAAGTTTTTCCCCCGCTAATGAAGCAGCTTTGTCTTTCATATTTTTTAAAATTCCCATGTTTATCTTGCACCATTAAAATTAATAATAGAAGGCCGATCAAATGTAAAATGACGGGAGCCTAAAATGAAACTTCCCGTAAAAAGAATTTTTATATCATTCCGGACAGGAGTACTGCCAGGCACATATGGATTATAAACAAGAGATACTTCAAAATTTGCTCTTGCTATAGATTCATTATTAATTCTGAAACCTATTCCATATGCCTGGTATAACCTGCTTGTTAATAATTTTTCATTTCGCCGGGCAATAAGCCCCATGTCCGCAAATATAAGTCCGCCAATAACAAAACCAAGTGGTTCATATGGGCTAAAGATGAATGCTTCTGTATTAAAGGTTAATTTTTTTGTACCGAAAAGTGAAAACGTGTTAAAACCACGCATTCCGTTTTCATTATCTAAATAAATTTGTTCGCCTTGAAAACGGTTAAATCCATAGATTAAATCACTTTCAGCAAGAAGACGGTATTTCCATTTTCCATCAATAATTAGAGGGGAATGATAAAGAACATCTGCTGCAATTGCATTCTGCTCCCATTTGTCCATATTCCTGAATCCGCCGATACCAAATTTACCTGAAAAATATCCGGCACCTTTTATTCTTGTTGAATAAACACTTTCAAAACCGTAATACCATCTTTTATCAAACTCTCTTTCTTCTACTCCACCGGTTAAAACAACATAACCGCCAACGGGTATATCTTCAGTTATTCCAAATCCGCCTAAATATGTTTCTTTATAAAATCTTTGATTTATAATTCCAAGGCTGAAAAGATACTGGGTATTATTTTGAAAAATTCTGTTGCTATCCTGTTCAACAAAAGGGCGCTCGGTATGATTTAATCCTGCAAGCCGGACAGATGTTATGAACCTGGTTTTTTGACGGAATACATTAGAGCCAAACCATGGTTCGTAGGATTTACCAATCCATACATCATGCATTTTTAGTTTATAGGGTATTGATACAATTGAGCCGCCTGTGTTAAGATATTCGTACAATCCATTCTCGGCAGTAAGCGAAAGCCCGCCCATCCAATCTAATTCTGTTGTTAAAAATGGCCGGGTAAAACTAATATTTTTCATATCATGACTTCTGTTGGTTTCAAGGATAGCCCCGATATTAATAAAGCTTCCTCCAACATTCATGGCATTGTATCTTATTGTAGTTCCCCAGCCAACAGACTTGTTTTCATCATGGGTTAGTGTAGCATCCAGTATATGCCCCAGACCAAGCAGGTTATCATCTCTTAGTCCTACATAAGAATCTTTATTTTTGGTATCGTATGAAAGAAGAAATGTTAAAGTCCACCTATCCTGAGTAATTACCTCAACAGAAACACTGTCCTTATTATTATCAAAATCAATAATTCTGATGCGTGCATCTAAAAAGAAGCCGCTTAACCTTAATAATCGCTCGCTTTCACTTAATTTATCGGCATTAAGAGTATCACCAGCACTAAAAAGAAGATTGTTTCTTATAACCCACTCTCTTGTTTTATAATGAAACATATTACCAATATGGCCAAGCCACGAGGTATCACGTTCAACCCCTTCTTGAACTGAAGCTCCGGCTACGTCTAATATCTTAATATGGACTTCCTTTATTCTTTTCCCCTCAAAACCTATATATTCTTCATAACTGTCCTTATCCTGTTCATCATATAATAACATACCGCCATAACTAACTCCCTCATCGGTTAGACTATTATTAGTTTTATCCTGGGAAAAATACAGGAAGGGGATGGTTAGAAAAATTGCAGCAGTAAGAAGATATTTAATCATTACCTTTTACAATGTTTACTTTCGGCATTGTTTATCTTTTTTGTACACATATTACAAATTTTAGATATGATACCTTGTGATAAAAAAATAAAAGCATGATTTTGAGCATATATATAATCTAAATCATTCGCACCCATTGTAATTACAGGGGTCATAAATTAACAATGATCAATGAACAATTAACAATTCCCTAAAAGGGCTTAAACATTTTTCCATTTGCGGGAGGGGATATAACATACCCCTTCATACTTCCTAAAATTAAGGATTGATCAAAAACAAAGATATTTTTCTTGCACTCAAAGTCCTGATAAGCTAATTTGCAAAGCATTCTTTCATAAATTTAAGTATAACATTAACAGTACTGTTGTCTTTGAAATCACCAAAATATAAACTAATGAAAAGAACAAAAATTCTGCTTCTCTTTTTAGCATCCGTTGCTATATCATATTTTATATTCAGGAATTTTTATATAGAAACCCATAGTCTGGGTGGATTAAAGCTTACAAATGATCCTGAATCAATTGA
>JAWOJF010000066.1:0-20125 GCA_046481785.1 Ignavibacteriaceae bacterium
CTGTATCCCGTTATTGTTCTGATCACCCAGGTAGATATAATTTCCACTACCCTTATCTACCGGAACGAATACACGCTCAAGCCTTGCTGAGCGCTGAGTTGATACTTCATAAAACAGGTCGCCTGATACAGGTTCAATAACATTAAACCTTGACTGTGAACGGACCAGGATTATTTCATCATCAAGTGCCCCGGTAAGTTTAAATGCCGGAGTATATTTTTTACTTCTCAAAGTTAAATTTAGGTTTGTATTAAGACTCCTGTTTCCGGAATAATCCAGTTCATAATATTGTGTTATTGATTTGGATTCCTTTGTTAATACTCCGGATAAGGGAAGGTAATCCTCACGTAAAGAGTATTTGGCACTGAGATTTAAACCAATAATATCATTAATGCCCAGAAAAGGATTTATTTCATGATATTTTAAACTGCCTGTAAGAATTGAATCATTTAAATTTTTATCTTTTCTATCTTCGGCAATAAATTCAATACCCGGCTTAAATATATCAATTAAGTAAGAAGCAGTACCCCGCTGTCTAAGCCAGTAGCTGTTAAGAGATATATTTTTAGATTCAACATAGTCAAAATTGTAATCTACACTCAATGCGCTGTCCCTGTACATAAGCGAATTATTATACCTGTTTGATTTAAAATCATCTCCCCTGCGCAGCATGCCAAGCGTGGATGTTAGTTTTAACTGTTCTAAAGGTATTAAAGAAAGACTGAGTTCCCGAAGCTGTTCATCTTCCTGTTCAGTGGTATTTACGTTGTAATGCCTGTTAAACTCAATAACATTTATCCTGTCAAGCGAGGTAAACCGGTCCTGGATAAACCTATCGCGGTATGAAATTCCTGCTTTTCCAAAATTTAAATCACCAATCGAAATATCTACAGGATCAACCTGTAAAGTAATATTCCTGGCATAGCCGGCATTATCATTATCATCAATATCAGAAAGCCTGTTTTTATCCCATAAACTTCCGGCAAGTTCCAGGCTTAACTTAACGTCTTCCCACGGAGAAGCATTTACTACCAGGTTACCCATCTGTCTAAGCTCGGGTAAAGGGAGAAAAATAACAGGCAGGTATGCACCCTGTCCAACACCGGCAAACCTGTAATTACCAAGACTTTCACGCATATAATCCCCCTGACCAGCCCCAACATATGTAAACGACACATTATAAATAGCCGCCGTATCACCCGGATTATACCTGTAATAAGAATATGGCTGATCATTTATAACAGTATCAATTCTTTCATAGGCACCCCTAATAACTCCGAGAGAATCGGGAACCGCAGGGGATATCCCGGTTTTAACTGCAAGGTTCCGGTTGTCTCCTGCCGTATAAAGAATATTTTTATCCTCTTCATTTAAAGAAATATCAATTGGGGCATCCTGATCATCCCCCTCCCTCATGTATTGAAACTGAACGGTAAGATTATCATTAAAAAATTTTCCGCCTGATCCTGCACCAAAAAAATTCCGGGAGTATCTTCTGTCGGTATATTCAAAGTCAACCGTTATCCTTACAGAAGATGTAATTAACCGGTTGGGAGTAAAAGTTATTTCGGCATTGGAATATTCAATCACATAATCATTAGCTTCGCCCCGCCTCATTTCAATACCATCCAGGTAAACTTTCTCTGTACCCGCAATAACTATAATATCTCTTTCGCTGTTTATGCCAGAGAGTCTGTATGGGCCCTGCACACCATCAATGCCTGTGAAAAAATTTGAATTGAATTTTCCACGTGACCCCGCAAGAGACACATAACCATTGTATTCATCCCCCGGTGAACCATCAGTATTTGAAGATTTAATAGAAAATTCGCCCAGCAGACCCTGCAGTTTACGGTCAATAAATCCAAACTCACCTGTTTTTTTCTGCAACTGGTAATCTCCAAAAGTACCTGCGGCAACGGGATGTTTTATCTGAATAAATACTTTGTCAAGTTCTTCAAGCCGCTCAGTATTTCCTTCAGGCTGAATAGGAGTATTTTCATCTGTAAGAGCGGCAACTATTTCAATATCATCCGAGAGCCTTCCTGAAAGCTGCAGCCTTAGCCCGCTTTGAAGGGAAAAATCCCTGGTAGTTCCAACAGTAAAACCCCTTACAAGAGTACCGCTTTTTTCAATACCACTTCCGAAAATAGATTCGGGCGTTAACGGAGAACCCTCTGCCTGTGCTGCCCTAACGGTATCAAGTATCTTTTCATCATACCGTGTTACCAGGGTTCTTTTTTTATATTCTTTTTTAAGTCCGGTGTTATAAGAAAGATAAGTAACAATCAAAGTATCAAATACGGAGTAAGCAAGGGAATCTGATAATGAAAAGGATGCAGTTTCATAAGAGATATTATAATGGGTTCTTTTCAGGACATTATTGCGGATTTTTATTGTTTCAGAAAAGGGAATTATTGAAACTTCTGAAACTGAATAAATATTATCAAAATTAATACGAAGAGTATCGATAATAATTCTGGAGCTATATCCTGTCCATTGCCGGGTATCCTCCTGCCCCTTTACAACAAACTGAAAGACAAGTATAAAAAATAAAGCTGATATAAATTTCAAGCTGTGATTCTCCAGGATGCCGGAGGGATTTTTATAAAACCCTCTAAAAAGAGAAGTAATTAGTTTTATTCCGTGAAAATTAACCCCAAGTTATGCTTTTATCAAGGGATATAAAATTTGCCTGCCGCTTAAAATTATTACCCGGAAAAATACAAATGTGACAATTACCACCTTTTTTTCATAAAATAAATTTCCATATTTAGGCATCCAATAAAAATATTTAAGGTATTGCTTTGTCAATGAATAATTCCCATCAAAGAGTGGGAATAGTAATCAATAGTTCTGCCGGTACCATAAAAAATGGGGGTGTTTCAATCAGGAAACTGAAAGAAATATTTGAGAGTCTTCAAATTGAAGCGGAAATAATCAAAATGGATGGTAATCCGCTTGAGGACAGCGCCAGATTTTTACTTTATAAAGGAATTGATGCAATAATTGCCGCAGGTGGTGATGGAACCATCAATACTGTAGCTGCAGTGGCAATAAAACATAATATCCCGCTCGGAGTTATTCCTCTTGGAACGCTTAATCATTTTGCCAAAGACCTGAACATACCACTTAACGTAAAGGAAGCAGCAGAAGTAATAGCCCGGAAAAAAACAATTTTAGTGGATGTTGGCGAAGTTAACGGAAATATTTATTTAAATAATTCATCAATAGGCCTTTACCCTAAACTGGTAAAACACAGGGATAAACAAATAGAAACTTTGCAAAATAAGTGGCTTGCAATGTTTACTGCATTTTTAAATATTCTAAAAAGATTTCCCCTTATGGAAGTAAAAATAATTTCAGACATGGAACATGTTCATTGTAAAACACCATTCGTATTTATCGGAAATAATGAGTATAAAATGGATCTTTTTAACATGGGAACCAGGGAAAAGATTACAGCCGGATTATTAAGCCTCTATTATCCGGTTGTTACAGGAAGATTATCAATGTTCCGTTTTCTGTTTCAGGCACTTATCAAAAATCTTAAGCAGGAAAAGGACTTCAAGATAGAAACCGTAACAGGCCTAACTATTGAATCAAAGAAAAAACATTTGGAGGTATCAGTAGATGGGGAAGTAATCCATCTGCAGCCGCCGCTTAACTACAAGATACTTCCTCTTGAATTAAATGTAATTATACCCTGATATGAAAAAAATAGCGCAGATCTCGGACCTGCATTTTGGTACCGAAGATAATAATGTCCTGGAAGGATTATTATCAGACCTCACATCGGTTTCTCCTGATGTTTTGGTAGTAAGCGGAGACTTAACACAACGGGCGCGCACTAGTCAGTTCAGGGATGCAAAGGATTTTCTTGATAAGCTTCCCTTTCCTAAAGTTATTGTGCCCGGCAATCATGATATCCCGTTATTTGATATCTTCCGGAGATTTTTATTTCCGTTAACCAGATATAAAAAAAATATTACAAAGGACTTATCCCCTGTTTATGAAGATGATGAACTTGTAGTATTCGGAATTAATACAGCAAGATCGCTTACATGGAAAGAAGGAAGAATTTCAGTTGAGCAGATTAGTGAAATGAAAAAGACCCTTTGCGGTATCAGCAATTCGAAATTTAAAATTGTAGTAACACATCACCCGTTTATTCCGCCCCCCGGTAACCCGGGTATTGCAATGGTAGGCAGGTCTGTAAAAGCTCTTAAGATTATTGATGAATGCTGTGTAGACCTGCTTCTTGCAGGGCATCTGCATCACGGTTATAACGGTGATATAAGGCCATATTATCCCGCCCGGGAACGCTCTGTTATTTCAGCGCAGGCAGGAACTGCAATATCCAACAGGCGGAGAAATGAACAGAATGCATATAACATTATTACTGTGGAAAGAAAGTATATCAGCATAGAAATAAGGACATGGAATGATACTGCATTTGAGAACTCTTTATCAACAGTATATAAACTAACGAACAATGAATGGATAAGAGAATCATAACTACCCGGCATTGTATAGCAGCTAAATGGGGCTGATACAATATAAACTGGCCATAACTTTTTAATATCCCGGATTTTTATTTAAAATTTCATCAGCAAGGCTTAAATAAGCTAATGCTCCGCGTGTTTTTGCTTTTACCAAAACCGCCGGTTTTCCGTAAAATTCAGATTCAGTTAGAGAGGTACTTTTAGGAATGGTGGTATTAAATATATAACCAGCGTAATCCCGCCGCAGTTCCCTTTCAGTTATTACCCATGCATTTGTCCGCGGTTCGTACATTGTAAATAGTATACCCTCAACTTTAAGCTTGTCATTCATCGTTCTTAAGTGAAGCATATAGTCCATCATTTTTTTTAAAGAAGAAATAGAAAATTGTCCCGCTTTAACGGGTATTATTACCGAATCAGATGCCATCATTGCAATAGTTGTTAAGCCCTTTAAATAAGGGGGACAATCTATAATAACAAAATCATAACTTGTTAATACAAGTTGTTCCAGTATGTGTTTAAACAGGAGTGAATTACCGGTTATACGCCCCATTCTTTCTTCGGCCATAACATTTTCAATTTTGGTAGGGATAAAATCCAGATTCTCAAGATCTGTTTTATAAATTACCTGGCTAATTGATTTACTGAAGCTGAACACATCAAAAATATCAGCTTTAATTTGTCCGTTATCATAACCCAGGGAAATGGCACATGCACCGGCAGGATCAAAATCGATAAGGAGAGTTTTTTTCTCAGCAATTGCAAAACTTGCTGCAAGGTTAACTGCAGTAGTCGTCTTACCTACGCCGCCCTTAGGAACGGCAACCGCAATAATTTTTCTCATTAAGTAGCTAACTATGTATGAAAGAAAAACAGAAATTATTATCCACCCGGTTCTTCATTCATCAATTCAAACAGTAAAATTAAAAAACACAATTGAAACTTGTTAAGAAATTAAGTTAAATCAAAAGGAAATCATTCTATTTGAGTAAAAACAAGCTCGATTTCTTTAAGAATGGGGAATTTTGGGGGTGGCCTAAAAGTAACTGAAATGTTATTACTATGATATTCCGCTCTCGCTTACTAAGATTGTGTTATAATTCCTGATATAAAGAGATTGCTGAATCGCTCATGGAGTATTAACTAATAACTAAACTTTGGATAAAAAAAGCGAAACGGCGTTTCGCTTTACAAATTTTACTCCCTTGCTAAGAAATAGCGGAATGTTTAGGAGTGTCTCTCACCAGCCATTTAGTTTATTCATACCTTAATGCTTCAATTGGATCAAGGTTTGCTGCTTTATACGCGGGATATGTTCCAAAAATAATCCCAACAACCAGGCAGAGGGATAAACCTATAAGTATCCAATCTACCGGAATGGCCACTTGTGCATTTATCAGGGTTCCGGCTATGTTACCTACAGCCACACCTATTGCAATTCCAATTATCCCGCCAATAAAGCAAAGAAAAACGGCCTCAAATAAGAACTGGATAAGAATATTTTTCTTCTTAGCACCAACGGCTTTCCTGATACCAATCTCTCTTGTCCGTTCTGTTACGGAAACCAGCATGATATTCATAATTCCTACGCCAGCCGCTAATAAGGCTATTATTGATACAACAAGTGCACCGATTCTAATTCCGCCGGTCATATCATTTATTTGACCCATAATAGATTCATTGCTGAAAATATCAAAATCATTTTCTTCACCGGGCTCTACTTTACGTATCTTTCTCATATGACCAATAGCAGATTCCATAACAGCATCATAATCATATTGACTGTGGGATTGAATCAGAATTGAAACACTTCTGTGTCTTTTACCGTACATTGTCTGATAAGCAGTAATTGGAAGAACTATATAATTATCATTACTCTGTCCGAAAAATTCAGGCTGCTTTTTAAGTGTACCTATAACTTTAAAAGGCCTTCCGTCTACCTTTACTGTTTGTCCAACAGGATCAACATTAACAAATAATTTTTCAACCACATAATTACCAAGCATACAAACACGCCTTCCATAATCAATATCAGACTGTCTTAGTTCCCTGCCCTCCTCAATATCAATGTTATGTGTCTCCATTCCGGCGCCGGTAACACCTACCACATAAATATTTGGATTTGTTTCCCTGTTACCGTATTTAATAACTTGTCCGCCTGTTCCCTGGTCGGCCGAAAGGCATTTTGCTTCTTTCAATAATTTCTCGAGGCGATAAAAATCATCAAGGGTAATATCTTTCCGGTTCCTGTATCTTTCCCAGGAACTATGATCACCGGTATGAATAGCGGGCCATTTTTGTATCTCAAAAGTATTTTTACTTAAGAATTGAACTCCTTCTTCTATTGTTGTCTGAAGCATTGTTATTATTGTCATTATAACAATAATGGAAAATATTCCTACAACTACTCCAAGAACTGTAAGGAGAGTACGCAACCGGTTTGTTTTTAACGATTGAAGTGCAAGCAGAACAAGCTGCAATATTTTCATTTTAGCCCCACTAAAAGTTTAGTAATTTATAAAGTTCAGGTTTCTATCAAAGTCTTTTGCCTCCTGAGCATAAACTTTAATCTGCCTCTGGACAGATTCGGGTATCTGAACTTTTTATTACTTTTACCCCGGTCCCCGTATTGTTAAATAACAAATAAAAATTTAGTTACTATACATAATAACTTTAGTTATTCATATCTAAGAGCTTCAATAGGATCAAGATTGGCAGCCTTGTATGCCGGGTATGTGCCAAAAACAACCCCAACAAAAAGGCAAAGCAGCATTCCAATTATAACCCAATCTACCGGTATAGCTGCAGTGGCATTTAAAAAACTACCGGCAAGGTTACCAATACCAACACCCAGCAAAATTCCTAGCATTCCACCGAAAAGACATAAAACCACAGCTTCTATCAAAAACTGAAGGAGAATATTAATTTTTCTTGCTCCTATGGCCTTCCTAATCCCTATTTCTCTGGTTCTCTCAGTTACCGAAACAAGCATAATATTCATTATACCCACACCGGCAGCAATTAGTGCTATAATAGAAACTACAAGAGCGCCTATTCTTACACCGCCGGTAATATCATTTATCTGGCCCATTATAGATTCATTACTGAAAATATCAAAATCATTTTCCTCACCCGGAGCAACTTTTCTTATTGTTCTCATATGGCCAATTGCCGATTCAATTGTCTCATTATATACTGCATCGGAATAAGCCATTACTGTAATGTTTATACTCCTCTTTCTCTTACCATAAATAGATTGAAATTTAGTAATAGGCATTACAATGTAATTATCACGGCTCTCCCCAAATAGTTGCTGCTGCTGTTCAAGAACACCTATAACCTGCAGAGGTTTACCGTCAATTCTAATAACCTGTCCAACAGGATTAAGCGCCGGGAAAAGCTTATCAACAATATCCATTCCTATAATGCAAACATCGTTTGAATACTGTACATCATTTTCTCTTATAGTTCTGCCATAGTCAACATTCCAGTTGTTGGTATATAATGCCCCTACAGTAGCACCAGCAACCATAATATTAGGGTTAGTTTCTTTACCGGCATATTTAACCACAACGCCAAACTGCCATTGCTCGGCGCCAATGTATTTAGCTGTAGTTAATAATTCACTAAGGCGATTATATTGTTCTATTGTGAGGTCCTTCCTGTTTCTAAAACGGTCTCTTGAACCGGGGCCGCCAGTTTGCATAGCAGGAAATTTTTGTATCTGGAAAGTATTTTTGCTTAGTGAAGCCACACCATCCTCAATACTGGTTTGCAGCATTGTAAGAATGGTCATTATAACAATAATTGAAAAAATGCCTACCACTACACCAAGTATAGTAAGCATCGTTCTCAGCTTGTTATTCTTCAGTGATTGAAGCGAAATAACAAGAGTTTCCCTTAAATTCATTTATCCCTTAGCTTTTTATGGATGTACAGGAGCCATCCTTAACATCCGGTAAACAATACAATTAAAGAAATATACTAATCATAACGCAATGCTTCAATAGGATCTAAATTAGCTGCTTTATAAGCCGGATAAGTTCCAAAAATTACTCCAACTGCAAGACATAAAGATAATCCTATCAACACCCAGTCAACAGGAATGGCAGCCTGGGCATTAATTAATCCACCCACAATATTTCCTATTCCAACGCCAAAAACTATTCCAATAAAACCGCCGAATAAACATAAAGAAACTGCTTCGGTTAAAAACTGAAGCAGAATATTTTTCCTTTTTGCACCAATTGCTTTTCTAATTCCAATTTCTCTTGTTCTTTCAGTAACAGAAACAAGCATAATGTTCATAATACCCACACCCGCAGCAAGCAAAGCAATAATAGAAACAACAAGAGCACCAATTCTTATACCCCCTGTTATATCATTTACCTGGTTGATAAGAGATTCATTGCTGAAAATTGAAAAATCGTTTTCTTCCCCCACTTCCACTTTTCTGATTGTTCGCATATGGCCAATAGCCGCCTCAATTATATAATCATAATCTTCACTACTGTAGGAAGTAACAGTAATATTAATACTGCTGTTTCTTCTGCCGTACATGCTCTGGAAGGTAGTAATGGGCATAACAATATAATTATCCCTGCTTTGCCCGAATAACTGAGGGCTTTTTTCCAGAACGCCAATAACCCTGAATGGCCTGCCGTCTACACGTACTGTATGCCCAACCGGGCTGGCATTATGAAATAATTTATCAACAACATCCTGCCCCAGCACAGCAACATTTGTAGAATACCGGATATCATTTTCCCTAAAATCCCTGCCGTCTGCAACCTTCCAGTTATTTGTATACATTGCATCGGTTGTAATACCGGCAATACTGATATTAGGATTTGTTTCAATATTACCGTTTTTTATAACTTTTCCAAACTGCCATTGTTCAGCACCAACATACCTTGCCTGGCCAAGCATTTCTTTTAAACGATAAGCTTCTTCAATAGTAATGTCTTTCCTGTTTCTCCACTTCTGGCTGGCATTAGGCCCATCGCTGCGTATCCTGTCATACTTTTCTATCTGGAATGTATTTTTATTTAACATTGAAAACCCGCTGGAGATGCTTCGCTGCAGCATTGTAATTATAGTCATAATAACAATAATGGAAAAAATACCAACGACAACTCCAAGCACGGTAAGCATCGTTCTCAGTCTGTTATTAACCAAAGACTGGAACGAGATTGATAAAACTTCTTTTATTTTCATTTACTCATACCTCAGCGCTTCTACCGGATCCATTTTGGCTGCAGTATAAGCGGGAGCAAAGCCGGCAACAACACCGGTTACTAATGAAACAACAATGGCAATTGTAACAGCATCGTACTGAACTGAAGTAGGAATAAACTGGTTAACCATCATGCTTAACAGAACTGCAAACAGCAAGCCTACAAGCCCTCCCATAAGGCATATTGTGGATGACTCCAGTATAAACTGGCCGAGAATTGTCCTTTTCTTTGCACCAATAGCTTTCCTTATGCCAATTTCCTTGGTTCTTTCCTTTACTGATACAAACATAATGTTCATAATACCAATTGCACCAACAAACAATGATAAGCCGGTTATAAAAAGCCCTGCTATTTGTATAACACCTACAACAGAGTTGTAATTATCCAGCAAACCTTCCTGCTGATTTATTGTAAAATCATTCTCTTCACTAAAAGTTAATCCTCTTATCTTCCTCATTACACCCTCAGCCTCTGCTTTGGTTTCTTCAACCATAGCAGGGTTCCTGGCTTTAACATTTATTGTTACAGTTCCAAAAGATTTATTCTGGAAATGTTTAAACACACTTTTGATTGGAAGAAATACCTGATTATCAGGATTAAAAGACCCCAGAATAAAACTTCCCTGTTCGGCAAGAACACCAACAACTTTAAAAGATACTCCGTCTATTTTAACATACTTATCAAGGGCATCCCCAAGCGGGAAAAGATTTTTTGCAACTTCACTTCCAAGTACGGCAACATTTCGGGCACCCTCGCTTTCAACTTCCGAATAGAACCTTCCCATACTATAAGTAAAATTAGTTGTTCTCTGATACCCGGAAGTAGAGCCATTTAAAAAGACGCTTTCAACCCTTCGGTCGCCTCTTTTAACAGTTTGTCTTGTAGTTATAACCGGTGCTGTAGCCAGAGGAAGTTTAGCCATTTCGGTAAAGCGTTCAAAGTCTTCCATTTTAATATTACGGCGGTTTCTTATTTTCCACCAGTCTTCATTACTAAACCATGCCCATTTATCAATATAAAGTACGTCTGAGCCAAGTGAGCTGATGCCGTTCTGAAAGGAATTATCAATACCTTTAATAGCGGTTGTCATCAGAACTACTGATGTAACGCCAATAATAATTCCCAGCATTGTAAGGATAGATCTTACTTTATTTGCCTGAATTGCCCGCAAAGCAATCATCATGCTTTCACGAAATTCAAATAACAATGTGCTCATAATTATCTCACATTTTTAGTTTAACAATGGGTTTATTATTGCCCGTTAAATCAGTCCGTCAATTTAAGAAAACTACAGTGCTGCAGATTTCAATTTTGGTACATACCTGTTTTCAACAGGTTTATCTGATTCAATCAAACCGTCTTTAATTCTTATTACTCTTGCAGCATGCTCAGCTATGTATTCTTCATGTGTAACCAGAATTATGGTATTCCCTTTTTCATAAATTTCATTAAAAAGGATCATAATTTCTTCGCCGGTTTTTGAATCAAGATTACCTGTAGGTTCATCTGCAAGAATAATAGAAGGCCTTGTTACAATAGCACGAGCAACAGCTACTCTTTGTCTTTGCCCGCCGGAAAGTTCATTAGGTTTATGGTGCATGCGGTCGCCGAGGCCCACATCAGTTAAAGCCTGCGCTGCTCTTTCTTTCCGTTCATGAGAAGGAATACCGGCATATATAAGAGGAAGTTCCACATTATGTAAAGCATCGCTTCTTGAGAGAAGATTAAACGTCTGGAATACAAATCCTATTTCTTTATTCCTTATTTTTGCAAGATCGTTATCTGTCATTTCACTTACACTTACACCTGTAAAATCATATTTACCGGAAGAAGGTGTGTCCAGACAACCAAGCATATTCATTAGTGTAGACTTACCCGAACCGGAAGGGCCCATTATTGCAACGTATTCATTTTTGTCTATTCTAAGTGAAACATCCCTCAGTGCATGAACTTCTTCAGAACCAACCTGGTAAACTTTAGCAATATGTTCAATATTAATTATATTCATTTTTCGTTCCGCTTTATTTTATTGATTTTCAGCATACTGAGGTTTTCCTTTACTATTGTCTTCAACTTTAACATTACTGCCGTCAGAAAGCTCCCTTGAAATTGCACGATAGCTGCCGCTTACAACTTTTTCACCTCCATTTAACCCTGAGGTAACTTCAATGTAATTATCATCACTTATGCCGGTTTTTACTTCAACTGATTTTGCTTTATTATCTTCAATTATAAAAACTATCTCTTTTGGTTTTTCCCCCTTTCCTCGCGGTGCAGAATTTCCCTCTTCCTCTTCACCTGCTGCAGAAGGTGTAAAATCAGTTCTTGCTGTTACACTCTGTATCGGAACACTTATTACATTGCTATGTGTTTCTGTTTCTATATCGGCATTGCAAGACATGCCCGGCCTCAGCTTATTATCAGGATCTATTAGTTTTATTCTTACACTAAAATTAACAACCAGTTCCTGCGTACCGGCGCCTGAAGTTTTCGCACTATTTCCTATTTCAGTAACTGTTCCAATAAATTCCTTATCACCAAAAGCATCCACTTTAATTTTTGCAGTATCCCCAATGGAAACCAGAACAACATCATTTTCATCAACATCAACCACTGCTTCCATATTTCCCAGATCTGAAACGGTCATAATATTTGTACCCTGGCTAAATCCGCTTCCAAGCACTCTTTCACCAAGCTCAACATTCAACTGGCTTACGGTTCCATCCATAGGAGAATAAATAGTGGTTTTATAAAGCTGCTCATTAGCCTCTCTTAGTGAAGCTGCCATTTGAGCTACATTTGCTTCTGCTCCCTGGTAAGAAGCCGACATTGATAAAAACGTACTTTTAGAAGCCTCTAATTCAGAATCACTTGCAAGATTTTTAGCATGAAGTTCTTTAATCCGGCTGTAGTCAGATTCGACCTTATCCAGCTCTGCTTTTCTCATAGCAAGAGTGGATTTAGCAGATGAAAGACTTGCATCTGCTCTTTCTTTTTGAGCTATGTACAGATCAGGCTTAATCTTAACAAGCAATTGTCCTTTTTTCACTCTTTCACCCTCTTTAACAGGAAGCGTAACAATTTCACCGGTAACTTCGGGTGTTATAAGAACTTTAAATTCAGGATCAATATTTCCGGTTGCGGCAACTGTTTGGGTAATATCTCTTTTATTTACATCTTCCACCTGCACAGCAATTATTTCCTCTTTGCTGCCGCCTAAAAAAACCATAATAATTAAGGCAAGTACTAATACACCCAAGCCGCCAAAAATGTATAATTTTTTTCTTGATTTTTTCTTTGTTCCATTAGCCATGGATCACTCCTTAATAAAATTTAACAAAAACTTTTATTCGTACCTGGTATAATCTAAATTCCCGATATGATATTTTAACTGCTCACTTAGAACAATATAAGCAAACTGTGAATTGATATAATTTGTAACGGCATTGGTGTACTCTGAGTTTGCAATCAAAACATTCAGAATAGTGCCCGAACCAAGATTATATTTTTCTTCTTCAATTTTCCTGTTTTCTTCAGCAGCAATTACATTTCGCTCACTAACCTGAAGTGCCTTTTCTGCAGCCTGAAGATCTAGAAATGTAGTTTGTATACTTCTTTTAATTTCCCTTTCAAGTTCTACTAACTCAACAGCGGTATTTTCAGCCATTACTTTTGCCTGCTGAACCCGGTTATCAACAGCAAAACCGGAGAAGATAGGAATATTTAGCGAAAGATTGATTGAATATGATTTGGAATCAAAAAGGTTATCAATATCAGTAGCAAAAGTAGAATATTCTCCACTGTTTGTTAATGAAGGCAGATGCCCGGACCATGCTGCAGTTACACCATCTTCTGCACTTTCAACATCTAATTGTTTTCCTTTATAATCAGGCCTTGACTCCAATGCTACTCTAGCCAGCTCAGCTAAATTGGTATAATCCTGGGATATACGGTCATCCAGAAGATTTTGTTCCTCTGCTGTTAAAGTATCAGCAAACGAATATTGTTCCAATACATCAAGTCCTAAATAGTATAATAAATTTGTCTTAGCTGTTTCAAATAAATTCTGAGTTCTGATTACTTCAAGTTCGGCATTACCAACCTGCACCTGCTGTGCATAAACATCTGCAAGAGTTACAGCACCAAGTCTGTTCCTTTCAGTTGCCGTTTCAAGGTTTTTCTGAAATCTTTTTACATCCTCATCTTTAACTTTTAGTAACTGCCTTGCATTTACAATATCATAGTATAAACTAATTGTCTGGAAAACAATGTCTTGTTTTAGTCTTATTAAATTAAACTTTGCCGATTCAAGATCATTAGAGCTTCTGGAAAGATTTGCAAAATTTGCAAGCCCGTCAAAAAGTACCCAATCATAGCCAATCCCGGCGGAATATCCTCTTTCTTCACTGATAGAAGAAGGATACCTGGTTGGAATACCTTCGATAAGTCTTTCACCGCCTGCCTGTTCTGAACGTTCCCACCTGAAATTACCTCTGGCTCCCAAACCGGGAAGAAAACCTCCTATTGCTGCCAGTTTTCCGGATTCGTAAGATTTTATAGTATTTTCAGCTTTTTCCAGAATAGTATTTTTATGTAAGGCGATATTAACAGCTTCATCCAGTGTTAAAGCTTTTTGAGCGTATGAAGCTATTGTTAGAAATAGAACACAAAAAATGCTAAGGAAGAATCGCATTATATTCTCCGATTAATGATTTCAGTAAATGTATAACTAAAAAAATATTGTGTGCCCTATATTAGACAGTTACATTATTAAAATAGTTACTTCAATGAACAAATTTATCTAATATCAACATTAGATTTTAGACAAAAATATTGATTTAATGCAGACATAATGACTTTTATTTACAGGCGGTTATATTATTACACTAACGGCAAAATTTCAAACAAGTATATGTATCTACGTAAATATTCTGTACTTGAACAATTGTTAACAACATTTTATAACCCCTGTGCCCCTGTTTTAGTCCCCAATAAAAAGCCGATTGGTTTAAGCGGTTGGATATTATCAAAAAGGATTTTTATTACTACAGCAATAGGTACTGCCAGGAACATCCCGATTATACCCCATACAAGCCCCCAGAATACAAGGGAAAATAAAATAAATACCGGACTTAAATCCATCTGTCGCCCCAGATAATGAGGTTCAAGTATATTTCCCAACAAATTTTGAATTGCCAGCAGAAGGATAACTAATGATATTGTTTTTAAGCCGAATCCATATTCAAGAATAGAAATTAAAACAGGAATGGCCGTAGCAATTAACGAACCTATGTTTGGAATATAATTTAAAATAAATGCCAGCAGCCCCCATAAAACTGCCGAGTCTATTCCAAATAAAAGCAGGATTATTGTTGTTCCCAAACCCGTTAGCATACTAATAAATGTTTTAATAAAAATATAGGACTGTAGCTGCTCATCAATATTACTAATGCTGCTGCTTACCAGATCATCCTTTTCTGAAAATGCAATTTTTAGCCTTTCTTCAAACTTGTCTTTCCCCAATATCATAATTACCCAGAAAATAATAGAAATGAAGAAATCGAACATTACAGATACTCCAAAACTAAAAATATTATCTGCTGCACCGGATGCAAAAAGTCTTTTTAATAAATTGCCGGACTGTGAATTTTCCGGGTTTACACCTGTCATCTCTTCAAAGTCAGTTAAAGAAATATTCAGAGGTCTTAGTACCTGCTGCAATATTTGTGTAAGCTTTGCTGAATAGACCTGAAGCTTCTCCCCCAATGAGTCCATATTTGGTACTAAAATAAGAGCCAGAAAGTAACTTATTACAATAAGGGCGCCAGCAATAAATATAAGTGTAATGCCTTTGGGGATTTTATAATCTGAAAAATATTTCAGCAGCGGATGGAACAGGAATGTTAAAAAGACTGCAATTGTAAAGGGTATTAGTATTTGCTTTAAGGCTATAAGAATAAACACTAAAACTATAAAGGCAAGAAAACCGGATAAATATGCTGCAAGCTTTGCGTTTTGAGATATTATTTTAGCATATAAATTCATTCATTAAATTTCATTTCATCCAATAGTTTCTTTGAATTATCCCTGAACCATTTTGTTTTATTAAAGTTTTCATTCAATATAAAATTGAAATTTTCTTCTGCATTATATCTTATTGATAATGCGGCCATTCTTCTGGCTATTTCAAATTCCAAATTTTCAAGAGCGTAGCCCGAAAGCTTTAATGCAGCATATGAAGCAGAATAATTATTAACAATTATAGAGTGCCTGAACTGCCGTAAAAATATATCATAATTTTCATTCAGCAGGCGTGACAGGTCAATCAGAACAGGGAATGTGCTGTAGCTGTACCTTGCAGAATTTATTTCACGAAGAATAATATATTTATCAAGTTCACCCCCCTCAAGATATTTAACAAGCAGTTTGTCCCATGTTAACAGGTCTTTCCGAAGGCCGGCAATATAAAATAAAGTACGCCCTGGATTTTGAAGCAATATTTTATTGTAAAGAGAGTCAGCCCTTGTAAAATTGCCCAGCCGCACAGAAATATCCGCAAGTGTTAACAGGAGGTTATAATAATAAGCTGTGTTTTTAAATGATTTTATATTGAGATTGATAATACCATCGGCCTGGCTTATACTATCCATCTTAACCAATGAGTTTATCCATCCTGATAAAGGAGCATAACTGCTGCTTAAATTATATAGCTCTTCAAAGATATCTGCAGCCTCTTTATACTCCTCATTGTAATAATATTCCGAAGCTTCATTAACACGGTCTGCCACATAACGGGGACAGACTTTCTGGAAAATAGATTTCCTCCCGAAATAGTAGTGAGCAGTATGCTCTTCTCCCTTCACATTAATACCCTCAAGATATTCATAGAATTCTTTTTCAAGTGAGGTAAGGGTTTTATCATATACTTTTTTAAAATCCGGATCTACATAAACTTTTTTAAACTTTTCTATTCCGTAATTATCTATTAAATATTTGGTAAAAGTACCGGCGTAAACGTATGACAAGCCTGATACCGAACCAAAAAAGCTAAACCCATTAAATAAATTTATTATGCTTACCTTATAACCGTACCGGTAAGCTGCAGCAGCAAGATAATCTATCCTGTTTTCATCATAAACAGGATCTGCTGCTGTTGCAATACCCTCAATAAGAGCGGGATTAAACCCCCCGGCTACTTTAAATATACCCCCGGAAAACTCACCGCTGAATACATGAGCAATCTCATGCTTTAAAGAAGTATTATAATTATTATAAGTTGTATATACCTGGTATAGCCATGGTTTGGCTACATCAGCATTTTCCGAACCGAATAGTTTGCCCTTCTGTTTAGGGCTGCCGAAAACGAATGATGTAATTTTTTCTTTGGGTTTTAAATTAAAGAATGCCGAAAGCTCCCTGTAATAATATTCATGGTGAAGCGCAGATACCTTAATTAGTTTTTCATCAATTTGTTTTGAGTAATGAATTATAAAATGCTGAGTTTCTATTTTACCGCCTAACTCACTTTTTAATCTTCCCTCAGAAGTGCTGTAACCAAATAAAGGTGATAAGTAAATAAACAGTACGGCTACTATCAGCCCGCCGCTTAAAACAAACTTAACCGGAATATGATTTTCCTTATACAATGACTTAATAATAAGAAGAAACAATGACCCGAAGAATAATACATTCAAAAGCCTGTAGACAATTAGCTTAAGGTTAACACTTAAACCTTCATCATATATTGTTCCCGGGAAAAAGCCAACCAGTGGATTATAAAAATATATCTGCGGATTAAAATATATTTCTGCTACAGGGATTGATGCTATAATAAACAGTAATATTATAACTCTTAGAAGAGGAGCTTTTTTTGAAATTGAAATGCTTACTGCCCCCAATGAAGCACCAACTATAACTGAGGGGCAGGTGATAAATATGTAAAAAAGAATCCCGTCTGTTAAAGAACAGCTTAATCCGGTTATTGATTTTATTACCCCAGCTAAAAAAGGGATTATAAGAAAAGCAGAATATGCTTTTAACAGTTGTTTATATATTGCTCTTTTATTCCCTGATTCAAAGTTGTTTTTTTTTAACAGGGATACTATATAAAAGGCAGACAGCAGAACAAGTAACAAAGATGTTATAGAAGAGTATTCATATCCAAAAACACCTGCAAGTGGAAGGCTTAACAGGATTAAAGAAAAGATTAATATTAAAACCAGGTAGACAGGTAAGTAATTATTGTAAGATATTTTATTTTTCATGCATCCATGCAGTAATTCAGTTAATATTAACCAATAAACATCATATTAATAAAGCTACGGTTCCAAGACATTACAAAGTAAACTAATACTCTGCTCCGTCAACACGCTCAATATCAGCACCAAGAGATTTTAATTTTTCCTCAATTTTCTGGTAGCCGCGGTCCAGATGATAAACTCTAAGCACTTCAGTAGTTCCCTCAGCAGCCAAACCTGCCAGTACAAGTGAAGCACTTGCCCGCAGATCAGTAGACATTACCTTTGCTCCCATAAGCTTACTAACCCCTTTAATTACTGCCCTGTTCTCATTTACATCAATATCTGCTCCCAGGCGCTGAAGTTCCGGAACATGTTTAAACCTATCAAGATATATGCTGTCTGTAACAGTAGATACACCATCAGCCAGAGCCATAAAAGCTGTCCATTGTGCCTGCATATCAGTTGGGAATCCTGGAAAAGGAGAAGTAGTTATATCGGTTGCTATTATGGTACTATTAGCTGCATCTAACTCAATTATCTCCTTAGAATTCAATAAATTACAGCCGCTATCCTCAAGCTTAATCAATATCGAATTAAGATGAGCAGGTTTTACATTATTCAGGCGCACCTTTCCTTTTGTTATGGCTGCTGCAATTAAAATAGTACCCGCTTCTATCCTGTCGGGTATAGTATTAACTTCAGCAGCTTTCAACTCATCAACCCCCTCAATTTCCAGGCATGCTGTATTCATGCCATCTATACGTGCTCCCATACTAACAAGGTATTCCACCAGGTTAGTAATTTCAGGCTCCATAGCAGCATTATTAATGATTGTAGTCCCCTTTGCCAGAGCAGCCGCCATTAGAATATTTCCGGTAGCACCCACAGAAGGAATATCAAAGTTAATTTTTGCCCCTTTTAACCTTGATGCTTTCGCCAGTATATATCCTTCCTGAAGATCTATATCTGCTCCCATCCTTTTTAATGCTTCAAGATGAAGATTTATCGGGCGGGGACCCCATGCACAACCGCCGGGGAGCGAAACTTTTGCTTCACCATACCGGGACAATAACGGGCCAAGTACATATACCGATGCTCTCATCTTTTTAACATGTTCATAAGGAGCATCATAGTTATTTACTCCGGATGTATTTAGCTCAAGTATATGGTTATTAAATTCAGATTCAACACCAAGATGAGTTAACAATTTGATCATTGTATAGATGTCATTAAGTTCAGGTGTATTGTTAAATCTGGATTTACCTGATGCAAGAAGAGATGCAGGCATTAAAGCCAGTGATGCGTTTTTCGCCCCGCTTACCTCTGCTCCACCAATTAATTTTTTGCCGCCCCGGATGATAAATTTGTCCAAAGTTTCCTCTTAAATGTCTTTTATTATACCAAATTTAAATATAAACTTTAATAACTAAAAAGCTTGTTACCTGAAAGAAATCCTTCTCACATCATTATTGCCTGACCAGAATAAGGTTTTTGTGTCGTCCCTATGGGGACTTTAAGAATAACAGATAACCATTTTCTATAAACATCTCGTGCCCGGACGGGAATTAAAACAGCAATATAATATTATATCTTACATACTGTTTTGGCCATCATCCCTATAACATATCAGTTACTGTTACTGAACTTTAATTTAAACAAAAGATGACATCTTTTTAAAAAAGATATCATCTTTCCAAATGAACCGGTCTATGGAAGCAAACTCTGCAACTACACACGAGACCAAATTAATTGTATGTTAATTTGAAGACGTAAGTATTATTCCGTTTTGCCCTGAAAGAAATATTTTATTGGAGGGTGTTGTGGTTAAGCTTGTTAAGCCTGCATATTGACCGCTGGAGGTTAATTTCCAGGATTTACCGGAATCCTCAGTAAGCAGAATTTCACCTTTTCCCCCAAGTATTATACCGCTTTTTTCATCAAAAAAGTGAATGGCGGACAATCCCGAAGAAACTTCAGATGGCCAAAGCCTTATAGAGGCCGCTCACCTAAAGATCAGGCGGCGCGCAGCATGACCACGTCATCAAGGCCACGCGCTGTCATCGGCTATCAGCATCCGCTGTCAACCTATGACGCGTTGCTGGAGCCAGCCTCGTTGGAGGTGAGAACATGAGCGATCTCCAGC
>JAWOJF010000125.1:0-21050 GCA_046481785.1 Ignavibacteriaceae bacterium
TTTTTAAAAAGATGTCATCTTTTTTTTTAGGTCTTTGTGTTAGATAATGGGGATAAGAATATCCTGTAGGAAACACGCCATGACGTGTTTCTATATAAATTCTTCTAATTTATCACAGTAGGAACACGCCATGGCGTGTTCCTACACAAAACAGATTATTTTGTAAGAAGGTAATCGGCAATTTTACCAAGATCTTTAACATCTACATTATTAAATGGCGGCATAATTGTACCGGGATATTTTTCTTTGTAAGCTTTAAACCTGTCCGAATCCATAAATGATGACGGATTACGGAGATAATTTACCAGGTTATCACGGTTCCAGTATTGAGCCAGGTTTTGAAGCGGAGGTGCCATTGGTGTACCTTCCAAATCAGGACCATGGCAGCTTACGCATCCATTCCTTCTGATTAACTCTACTCCATCCGAATCGCCGCCTGAAGACATACCGGTTTGCGGAACCGGGTTTGTTACTTCGGTGCCCGTTCCTGTATCATCATCTTTTGTTATACGGGATAAAAGGAATAAAAAAATAAAAAGAACTAAAAAAGCTGCTAGCCATATTTGTGTTTTTGTCATGATTAACTAATTAATTTTATGTAAAAAAAATTTATCGAATAAAGTTTAGTTTGTAACTGAAAATCCTTAATTATTCAATTTCAAAAGAAGCATTAACAACAGCAGTTATTTCTTTTTCAATTGAGCTTAGATCATTTATACCATAATCGGAAATCTGGTTTGATAGCCTAGGTGTTATTTGTAATACTCCCATTCGTGCATTTCTCATTGGTCCCAGATCCCTGTCTGTTGCGTCAGCAATTTTCTGTGCTCTTATCATTGCATCCTTAGCAGCAGCCGCCTGAATTTCAATTTTCAGATCAGCAAGTTTTGTATAGTGATATTCAGGCATCTCAACATTAAAGCTTACACCCTGTTCAATCAGGGACGGAATATCAAGAGATATTTCTTTTATTCTATTTACATCGGTGGATGATATTTCCATCCTTTGAGTATAGTTATATCCAATAATATTTGAAGTTTGGTAGCCGTTAGGGCTCATCTCATATATGGGATAACTATTAATTGTAAAAAACTCTATTTTATCTTTTGAAAACCCCTTTAACTCAAGGTAAGAGATAAGCGCGGGTTTTTGCCTTAGAAGCTCCCTGTATGCACCTTCTGCTGTTTGAGCCTGCACCATCAGGCCGCCTCTTAAAACTCCCAGATCAGACACTATATCTTTTTTTGCCGAACCGGTTACGGTAATTATCTGGTTAGCCGCATTATTCGATTTCCATGTGGAAGCAAGTATAACAGCACAAATTATAAATGCCGCTCCAAGAATGGAAACTGAAATGATAAAGTTATTCTTGTCATTCATATGGTTATTAGAGTCTAAATTTTCTGATAAAGAAAGTTATCAAAAAAGGGAGTAGTTAACAATACGGGGATAAATTATCCATAGAATAGCTATATTTGTGTGTTTTCAATAATAAAACAGGGAAGACATGAGAAAAATTCCTAAGCCGGCTGAGGGTGAATATGCACCATATGCAGCAATGTATATAGGTTTGCTTCCTGATGATCAAATGGTATTACATCATTTGGGAAAAAACTTTGAAACAGTAAAAAATCTGATTCTTTCTTTACCAGAAGAAAAGTTAACATACAGATATGCAGAAAATAAATGGACAATTAAAGAAATACTCGTCCATATTGTTGATGATGAGCGCGTTTATGCTTACCGGGCTTTAAGGTTTGCCAGAAATGATAAAACCGAACTGCCGGGATTTGATCAGGATGATTATACAAAATATTCAAATTCCAACGACCGGAGTATTGAGAGTATTTTTAATGAATATGATGCTGTCAGGAAATCTACGGTAGAAATGTTTAACAGCTTTGATGATAAGGCATTAGTGCGTTCTGGTTTTGCTAATGGAACTGAGATGAGTGTAAGAGCAGCAGTATATCATATAGCAGGCCACGAACTCCATCATATTAATATTATTAAGAATAAATATTTATAAAAGCGCAGGGACATCTCGCCGTCCCTGCATAAAAATTATTTCAACAGCAGCATCTTTAAGTTTTGAATATAATCCCCGGCCTGCAGCCGGTAAAAGTACACACCGCTTGAAACACCTGAGGCATCAAATATCACCTCATAATTCCCTGTACCCTGATTGTTGTTCACAAGTGTTTTTATCTCGTTACCAAGAATATCAAATATTTTTAATGACACATGCACCTGTTCGGGTAAGCTATACCTGATAACAGTTGAAGGATTAAAAGGATTGGGATAATTCTGATAAAGGAAATAGGATTCCGGCACTTCTTCAGCCTCACCCACTGATACAACAGCAGCACCGGGAATGGCAATATAATCAAAACTCATCCAGTTCCATTCACCATCAATTGCTATTTCATTAACTCCTTCTTTCAATGGAATTGTTATCCCCTGTTTCAGCCAGGCGGTAGTATTAGGAGCAGTAAACTCCACCAGTCCGATAGTATCACCATTTACCACAACAAATTGAGATTTGGGGGATTCAAAAGTAAGCTGGTAAGCCATAACAAGCAGATAATCCTTAGCCTCGGAAACACCAACATTGTTGAAGGTTAATACCCAGGCATCCCTTAATTCAAGAAATCTTCCGCCGCTTGCAGGTCCCGAATTTAAAATAGCCCCTTGTCCCGTCCATGAAGCATTCTCCGCCTCAAAGCGTGTCATAGTTCCATCATTAATATAAATTATTAATGGCACCGACTGTACTGTCAGATTGTCATCATCGATTACAACTGCAGTAATAACATATTGCAGGCTGTCACCTGCCGTCCAGTCAATTTCAAAAGGAGATTCGGTATCTGTTCCAAGCAGTACATCATCAACATAAAAAGAAACCTCCTTAATTTCTCCGTCAGAATCAGTTGTTTGAGCAGTTAATTTCATACTTGTTCCCGGATCAACAACATTACCGACTGCCGTCCTTACATTTACGGATGGTGGTTTAAGATCAGATAACAGACCATATACTGCTATTTCCCATAATGAATAGCCGAACTGAGTAGCTCTTTCAATTCCATGTATACGGATATAACGCCCGCTGGCCGGGGTATCAAATGTAATGTTATCTTCACCGCCGTTACTTGCTCTTTCCTCATAAACAGTCCGCCATATATATCCGTCATAGGAAACTTCAATATCATAAGACGAACCATATGCAGCTTCCCATGAAAGAATAACCATATTAATATCTACCGATTCACCAAGGTCTATTGTAATCCATTCATCATCAGGATTATCATCAAGATTCGGGTCAGGCGGATCAACCTGCCAGGCACTGCTCCACCGGGTTGTAAGGTCATCGTCAACAGCATTTTCCGGTTCCATATCACCGCCGCAGCATGCTTCAGTTGTAGATGCAGAAGCAGGCCTGTCCTTTGCCCGGTTAATGAGGGTGGGGTCAAGTACTGTAACTGTTACTATTGATGTATCCTTTTCATTAGGATCATCCCTGTTAACAGCAATCATAACATATTCAGTAGTCTCAAGAGGAGAGATTGTTATTGTATCCGCACTGTCAACTGCTTCACCGTTAAGTGTTATTGAAGATGCTCCAAAAACAAGCCATGAGAGTGTAGTGCTTTGTCCGTACTCAATAGCTGCACGCCCGGAATTAAATATTGAGATCTTAAAACCGGGATTAACATTTGCACGGAATGGCGCTGCGGGTAAACCTTCAGCATTATACAAATTAACACCTGCCTGATTATATTCCCATGCATATCTTACTATACTGGGTTCGGGCATCTCATCATTCCATACTACAACTTTATCGTCTTCAATAATTGCATTTGCCCACAATAAAGTCCCTTCATTTGATTCAACTGCAAAACCGGTTATCTCTCCGTTTTGTGAACCCCTTGCAGTAAGCCCGCCGCCAATATGATCATAATTGATTTCTATTTTCCCATCTTCCCGCTGAAAATTACCTGCATATTTTGGACCCGAATAAACAACATCTTCACCATATACAACTTTGCGTGCAAGTAAGGAAAGTCTGTACCCAACCGGCTGTTTATAAGTTGGATGGATATCCACCGAGCCTACATCTATTGTTACAGCTTCCCCTGTATAGGGAAGTGATAAAGCAGAACTTTGGCCTTCGCGGAGGCGGGGCCATGCATCCCAAGCCCTTGGCTCATCATAAACTTCACCATAATTTGGAAGCTGCACCCATAAAAACGGTAGACTGTCAGCTCCCCAAATTTCGCGGAAGCCGGTAATCATATTCCTGAAATTTTCTCCGTAAGCTAATGCATCCGGCATATTGTCGGCATTGGATTCTCCCTGGTACCATATAATACCTTTTAACGGGTAACCAACTATTGGGTGTATCATTTTATTATACACAACAGTTGCCTGTCTTTCTGCAACTCCGCCTGCAAATACTGTGTCTGCTTCATCATATCCCAGCATTTCCCTGCTCATAAAAGATTCTATCCTGCTTCCGCCGTAAGATGAATTTATTATTCCTATTGGTATATTATAATGCTGCCTCAGGTTTTTTGCAAAGAAATATGCAACTGCCGAAAAATTGCCGACATTCTGAGATGTAGCAGCACTCCATGCACTGCCGGCAGGCAACTCATCTGAAAGTTCGTTTGACAAGCCTTTAGGTATTTTAAACTCGCGTATAAGCTGTTCGTTTCCCGCAGCAGCTTTAACAGCCGATGCACTGTCGGCACTATTTATTGCCATTTCCATATTAGACTGTCCTGAAGCAAACCATACATCACCCACAAAAACATTCATTAAAGAAATTGAGTCAGTCCCGGATTGCACTGTAAAAGTATAGGGACCGCCGGCGATTTGAGAAGGTAAATTTATCCGCCAGTTGCCGGAACTATCTGCCTGCCCTGAAACAGTGACACCATTAAGGGTAACTATAACGGTACTGTCCGGAGAGGCTTTACCCCAGACAGGTAATTCATGGCCGCGCTGTAATACCATACCGTTACTAAATATCCGTGGCAGGCTGAGCTGTGCATATGTCTCCGGTAGAAAACATACCTGAAGCATTATAAAAAAAAATAAAGTGAAGAAAATATTTGTAATTTTTGAGCTCATAAAATTGCTCCTTTATTTCCTGAAGTTGTTCCTCAAAGACTAATCATTTACAGGCGCAACAAATATGCCAGCAAGCCGGCAAAATATCTGGGTATATGGAGCAGGTTCCGGAAATGTTTTCCAAATGTTTTGAAGGAATATTGATTATAGAGATGTACTTTTAGGGAGTTATGATATTGTTTTTGACACTACAGACTTTTATAATAATTATAAAGCTTTATGATTATTATAATCGAAAATACTTTTTATAGTCAGGTTTCCTTTATAATTATAAATTTAACCGGATAACCTACGTACTTCTTTGAAATGAGAATAATGTATTTAGCTCTTTGAGGCATTGCGCAATCCATATCTCCAATCGTAACTTTATATCTGATTGTATCTAATGATAACTGTACTGTTTGATCTTTCACATATATACAATTAGGTTGAAGAGTACTGATCCCTGCAAGAACAAAGTCTTCATTATAATTTATTTTTACCTGTTCACTGCAAGTAAAATATTTATTAAAATCATTATCGTTATCAATGACAAGTTCAATACAACTCAAGCTATTTTCTGTTTCCTGACAATCAGTGTAATTAGGCATACAGAAAATCGAATTGTCCTCTAAAATTTTAATAGGCACATAAACCGGTTCATCTTTTTTTGATGAATTGTCATCATCAGAACTGAGTAAGTTACACGAAACAAGTGAAAGAATTAACAATGGAAAAATAATTCCACTGCTAAAAGACAATAATACTTTCTTAGAGTTCATTTTTCACCTCTATTATTAATAAACAATGAGGCTTATATCATTTATTTCCAGACAATACTTTACGTTCAAGTTCTCCAACAATTCTTCTTCTGCACTCCTTGTTATGAAAATATTGGCGGATTCCGGATTAAGAATGTAATTTATTATTTCTCCAACCGCCAGATAAAATTTAATTTAAACCAGGCGAACAGGCAGTACACTTTATTCAGCCCTAAAAGTATTTGTGGCAGAGATCGGTATATCCTGCAATTTCTTTTATAATCCCACAAATCATTCACTATTATTTTTTATCTTTGTCCTGACCATTTCAGCAACAAACAATAAAACATATGCTTAAACCTGATGAGAGGCTTAGAAATAGTATACGTCATCTCGGATTCCTGCTTGGAGAAGTTTTAATTGAGCAGGAAGGAAGAGGACTTTTCGAAAAAGTTGAAAAACTTCGTGCCCTTACTAAAGAACTGAGAATAACAAACAATACTTCTGTTAAAAATAAAATTAAGAAAATAGTTAAAAGTCTTAACCTTAAGGAATCATATAATATTATAAAGGCATTTTCAATTTATTTTATACTTGTAAATGCTGCCGATGAGGTTAATAATATTATCACTTATAAAAAAACCCCGGCTGGTTCTTCCGATAATCCTGCTGACTTTTACGACAAGGCTTTTTCAGATATTAAAAAATTTAAGCTCTCGCAAAGTTCTATTGAAAAAATACTGGGCCTGATTGAAATTGTGCCGGTTTTTACCGCTCATCCAACTGAGGCTACCCGGCAGACAATTCTTAAAAAAGTTTTAAAGATCAGCCATATCCTTCTTGATAAGGAATTAAACTACCACACTGATAATGAGCTTGAAAAAATAAAAAATAAGATAAAAACTGAAATTACAATCCTGTGGCAGTCAAACGAAGTAAGGTTCCACAAAATTACTGTTGAAGATGAGATATTAAACGGACTGTTCTTTTTTAAAAATGTTTTTTATAAAATACTCCCTGATTTTTACACCAACCTGAGTAATTCATTCAACAAACATCTTGGTTATTCATCTGGTATCCCCCCGGTAATGAAATTCGGTTCATGGATTGGGGGTGACCGTGACGGGCATCCCTATGTTACTGAAGAAGTTACAAAGGAGGCTTTTCACATTCACAAACGTGAGATCATCAACCTCTATCTTCAGGAAATTTCAAAAATCTATGAGGAGCTCAGCACTTCCATAAGAATTAAAAGTGCTGATAAAATACTGATCCAGTCAATAAAAAAAGAGGAAAAGGAACTTAATGTTGATCTGTCGAACAGCAAACAAAGGGAAGTTTCTGAGGTTTACCGTTTAAAGTTATTCCTTATTTACAAGAGGCTTGAAAATACTGTTTCAGGAGAAGGGCATTCATACGACAGTGCAGATGAACTTTTAGATGATCTGTATATTATTAAAAACAGTCTGAGTAAAAATGAAGGAGACTTAATTGTTAAAAATCTTATTGAACCTTTTATTACCAGGGTAAAGACTTTCGGTTTTAGATTTGTTAAGCTTGATATAAGGCAGAATGCAGCACTTATAAGGGAAGCAGTTGCTGAAGTATTTAATTATTCTGACTCATCAACAAAGTTTATGCAATTATCTGAAGAAGAGAAGATAAAAATATTAACCGATGAAATTCTGAATCCCCGCCCTCTTACAAACAAGTTTACGCATCTTACAGTTGATACCCGGAAGATTATAAACGAATTTGGTTTAATTAAATGGGCAAAAGAAAATATAGCTCCCCTTTCGGCAGGAGAGTATATAATAAGCAACAGTGCATATGTTTCCGATGTGTTGTGTTCCCTGCTGCTTGCTAAAGAAGCAGGACTGGTAAAGGTTGAAAAGAATAAAATTATTTCATCAGGCCTGGATATACTCCCTTTATTTGAAACTATTGAAGACCTGAGAAATTCTGTTTCAGTAATGGAAAAGTTGTATGATAATAAAGCATATAAAAGACATTTACAGCTTCAGGATAATCACCAGAGTATAATGCTTGGTTATTCCGACAGTAATAAAGACGGGGGGATTCTTACTTCAAATTTTGAATTATATAAAGCACAGATTTTATTAAATGAACTTTCTATCAGAAAAAAGATAAAACTGATATTGTTCCATGGCAGAGGCGGAAGTATTTCAAGAGGCGGCGGCCCGGTTAACAGGTCAATTCTTGCACAGCCGCCCGGCACCATAGAAGGTAAAATAAAAATTACTGAACAGGGGGAAATGATATCATCAAAGTACCTGGTACATGATATTGCCCTGAGAAGCCTTGAAATTATTACTTCTGCGGTTCTGTTAAAAACTGTCTATACTCTGGAGAAGGCTGAAAATATTCAGCAGGAATATATGAATAATTTTGAGAGGCTTTCGCAAATGTCATTTGAACATTACCGGAAGCTGGTTAATCATGACTATTTTATAAATTATTTCAGAACAGTAACACCAATTGATATAATTGAAAAGATTGAGATTGGTTCACGACCGCCATCGAGAAAAAATAAAAAAGACATCTCATCACTCCGTGCCATTCCATGGGTATTTGCATGGACTCAAAACCGCCAGACAATCTCCGGCTGGTATGGGTTCGGCCATACAATTGAGGCAGCATTAAAGAGCAAACAGCTAACCATTGATGATCTGCGAGATATGTATAATAACTGGGAATTCTTTAATGCGCTGATTCAAAATATAGAGATGGTACTTACTAAAACAGATATGATAATAAGCGAAGAGTATGTTTCATTAGACAACAATAAAGAAGCTAAAGAGATTTTCAAGATGATAAAAAATGAATATGAACGGTCAGTAAAGTATGTTCTGCTTATAACTAATGAGAAAGAATTGCTTGAACAGGATAAACAGCTTCAGAGAACACTCAGGCTACGTAATCCTTATATTGATCCAATAAGTTTTATACAGGTGCACCTGATAAAACAATACAGAAACAGTAAAATATCAAAGAAGAAAAAGGAAGATCTGCTTCATATTTTGCGGGCAAGTGTTAATGGTATAGCCGCAGGAATAAAAAATACGGGATAAATAACTTTTTAATAATGCGGATTGCGGAATTACAGTGCAGTATTATGGTATGAGGTGTTTATTAATTAAAATTTCTTTTTTTGAATAATATTTGAAGTAACTGTAAATCTGATTATTTTATTTTTATTAAATTATCTCAATCTATAAAGCGGACAGCCTCCTCTCCGGCCAATTATAATTTCAGGATAAATGAAAGTCAGGGTTAATGCTTACTTTTAAGCAAATATCTTCTCTTTGGTTGCATACATTTATACTTTGTGTTTTCTTCCCAATGCTTATAAACTGGGTTCCCGAAACAGGTAATCTAAGCTGTCTTTTCGCTCAGAAGAAATTATATTTTGAAAATGGGAAAGAGGAATACAGGCTTGGCAGATACATTTCTATTCTGGAGGATAAGGATAATAAACTAAACATAAATGATGCGGCATCGCCGGAGATGGAGGATAAATTTGTTTACTCAAATAAGGAATCTTTGAACTTTGGATTTAGTAAATCAGTATTCTGGATCAGGTTTGAAGTAGCTGACACTATTTCGGATTTATCAAACGGGATAAACTGGCTGCTTATAAATAACGACCCCATGCTGGAAGACGTCCGGTTATACTACCGTGATATACAATCCGGGGATAGTAAGTATATTGAAAAAAGATCCGGGATTTCGGTTTCATTAAAAGACAGGGAACTGCAGGCTATGGAATTTGTTGCCCATCTGCCTGTCTTAAAGGATACAACAAATATATTTTATATCAGGGTTGCCACAGTTTCACAGGTAATTATTTCATTTAACCTGCTTACGAGGGAAACAAATTTTACCCGGAGCATGACCAGATACTTTTTTCATGGTATCATGTTCGGAGTTTTATTTCTGATAATTATTTATAACACCTTTCTATATTTTTCAATCAAACAAAAAACTTTTCTTTCATATGTCTTATATGTATTTGCATACACATGTTTAATATTTTATTATGAAGGACACTTATCACGATTTATCAATATTGGCTCAGTTACAACCTTCTATATGGTGCCAATGATTATTATTTCATTTGTAGGTTTGTTCTGGCTGCTTCTTACCAGGGATTATTTATCTGTAAAATCATATCTGCCTTCAGCACATAAGTTATTAAATTATTTAATTGTATTTGCCCTGCTTCTTTCTGTTACTACATTTTTTTATCACACAACATTTATGCTTAGGGTAATTATAGTAAGCACTATTCTGTTTTTTGTACTTGGTATGCTGCTGGCTGCGGTTATTTTAAACAGAGGGAACAATATGGCAAAATTCTTCCTCCTGGCTTTAAGCGGTGTATTTATTGGTTTGCTTGTTATAATGCTTAGGAGGAATGGTTTTCTCCCTTATAACTTCTGGACTGTTAATGCATTAAATTTGGGTGTTTTATGGGAGTCTATGGTTTTATCTTATACGGTAGGATACAGATTTAATCTACTTACTGCCGAAAAAGAAAAAGAAAAGGAATTAATAAGAAATCAGATTGCGGCTGATCTTCATGATGAAATAGGCAGTAACCTGAGTACCATTTCATTACAAAGCCAACTGATGATCAGGGGCAGTCAGTTAGACAGTTCTTCGAAAGAGCAGTTGAGGGATATTATAAAAACAGCCGGTATTACTACCGAAACAATAAGAGATATAGTATGGTTTATTAATCCTTTCCATGATAATTCACATGATCTTGTTATAAGAATGAAAGAGCTGGCATCTAAAATGCTGATCAATCTTAATTATACCTTTAATTCAGGAAATGGTGCTGTGGAAATATTTGATGTTATGCCCGATATACGGAAACGAAGGCACATCTATCTTATTTACAAAGAGATTTTAAATAATATTATTAAACATTCCAAAGCCAGCGAAGTAAATATTTCAATGTTTACTGATAATAATAATTTCAAAATGATAATATCAGATAATGGTACCGGCTTTGATGAAGCCGGGATCATAAAAGGTGAAGGGTTAAAAAATCTTAGAAACCGCGCAGCACAGATGAACGGCGAAATTGGTATTGACAGCATTTGCGGCAGCGGAACAATAATAACTCTTAATGTACCAATAGAAGGTTATTCTATTGCAGAAGAAAGATCAAAGATCAACTAAATAATTTTTTCAGAGGCTTTTTAAAATAGTATTATTGCGCAATTTACTTTACCAGGCCTTCACGTAACGCTTTAGATACTAATCCGCTTCTTGTATTAACCTGTACTTTGTAATAAATGTTTTTAACATGTGTTTGAACTGTCTGAGGGCTTGTAAACGTAATCTTTCCAATTTCATTTATTGTCTTACCATCCACCAGGTGCTGGAGAATTTCTGTTTCTCTTTTAGTCAGTCCGTAAGTATTTTCTGTTTTTTTCATCTCCGAAAAAATATTAAAGACCTTGCGGGCAAGCCCTGCATTTATAGAAGAGCCGCCATTTATAACTGTTTGAATGGCATCAAGTATTTCTTCAGGTGAAGAATTTTTCAGGAGGTAACCATTAGCTCCGTTACAAATTGCATCAAGTATTTTTTCATTATCATCAAATACGGTAAGGACAATAATTTCAATCTCTTTTATTTTTGACTTTACAGCCTTTATACCGTCTATACCGTTCATTCCGGGGAGATTAATATCAGTTAAAATAACATCGGGTGAATTATCCTTCGACAGAATCTTTAGCAGGTCAGCCACTGTTGTAAATTCATATTTACACTCACACCAATCGCTTTGGTTAATGGCAGTGCGAATCATGCGGGAATAAGCTGTATTATCTTCTATGATCCAAACTTCGGTCATTTAATGCCTTATTTTATCAGGTTAGAGAAATTAACTAAATAAATTAGTTCTTTTAGCTGTATATATAAAATATTTATTCTTTCTTAAAAATACCAAGAACCGGGTATTTTGATATAATATTCATCCACTCCATCATAATATTGTATCATCTCTAAATATACCTTAAACAGGGTATTTAAATATTTTCCCCGGAAATACCCCAAACATGGTATTCCATTCCCGTTTATCCTGGAATATTTTTCCTGCCGGAATTTGCACGACCAATTATACAATAAAAAAATGATCCGGGTTAATGAGTAATCATTAATTCCTGTACGAAATAATTATCCTCATAAAAACAAAATAATAGGAGTAACAATGAAATCATTATTTATGTTCCATGACTTTCCTTTGGCTATACGAAAGATAATTCACCTGAAGCTTATTGTAGTTTTTTTCATGCTTGCAGCTTCAGTAATTGCCGGCTGCGGAGATGATAACCCCTCAGAACCGGAAGTGCAGGCTATAAATGAAGATCTGTTTCCACTTGTTATCGGGCGGCAGTTAGTGTATAACGGTTATCTGCGGGATCCCGGAACAGACCAGAATAATACAAGCTTTACTGCCTACCAGGCAAAATGGACTGTTGCCTCAAATGCTATTCCTTCACCTACAGGGGGTACGGCTAATCTTATATTGGATTCCACATTTGCTCCTGTAGGCTGGGTAGCCACTCCGATTATTATAAAAAGAAATTCCCCTACAGGAAATGGTGACATGTCCGTGCTTCAATCTATTGGCTCTCTCTACAGAACAATTGGAATATCAAGTGCGGATTCTCTGAAGTGGATGGATTTACGTTTTGATAAAGGCTTTGATACTGATTTTACTGCCTTTGATACCACCTTAACATTGCAGCAAGGCACTGTAAGATTACATTGTGTAAGCAGACTTAAGCCTAACGTTTCTGTAACTGTTAACGGCCAGACATATAACACTTATGAACTTTCTACAAAAGCCGCTGCATATGTAAATGGTAATTTATATGAAGAAAAACCGTTTGCAACCTTCTGGTTTGCACCCAATATTGGACCGGTTAAAATGATAATAAATGCAAAGGGTGATACCCCGGGACATTACAGAGAACTTGTAAGCAAAAATTTCTAGAGCTTTTTTAATTATTCTCTTTTATATAATGAGATAACCATAAATATTAAGACATTATAATCCGAATGAATTCTTTACCCAAAAAACCGGCAAACCTTATCTATGACGTTAATGAGAGACCACCGTTATGGACAAACCTGCTGCTTGGATTACAACATGTAATGGTTATTTCAGTTGGATGGATTTTTGTAGTGGTTATAGTAACTGCCATAGGCGGCACTTTTGCCGAGACAGGAAACGTTATCAGAATCTGTATGATAGCTTCGGGCACTGCTACAATTTTGCAGGCATTAAATAAAGGTCCCGTAGGATCCGGATATCTTTGCCCTTTCAGCAACGGCCCTGCATATATACCCGCTTCAATTCTTGCAGGGCAAACCGGCGGTCTCTCACTTATATTCATTTTTACAAGTATCTCAGGAATATTTGAAGGGATACTGTCACGTATTCTTCCCCGGCTCAGGGTAATGTTTCCCCCTGAGGTAACGGGGCTTGTTGTAATGATGGTAGGAATCCAGCTAATTACTTTAGGATGTCCCCGTTTTATGGGTTATACCAAATCCGGTGCCGCTCCGGACAACACTTCAATCATCATTGCTTCTATAACATTGTCAGCTATGATAATTCCCACAGTTTGGGGAAAGGGAAAATTACGTTTATACCCGGTACTGATTGGACTGGCAGCCGGGTATCTGACAGCTTTTACTGCCGGACTTATAAATATGGCCCAGCTTCAAACAACGCTGGAAGTTCCATTGCTTAGTGTGCCGGATATAGCTTTTGGCCAATGGGCATTTGATCCTTTTTTACTGCCGGTATTTTTGATTGCAAGTCTTGCTTCAACTCTAAAGGCTGTTGGAGATCTTACACTTTGCCAGAAGATAAATGATACAGAATGGAAACGAACTGATATGAAGTCTGTAAGCGGTGGTGTTCTCGCACAATCAATCTGCAACACTGCTGCCGGTATATTAGGTGGAATGGGGCAGTCGACTTTTTCCAGCAATATAGGACTTTCCTTGGCAACCGGCGCCACAAGCCGTTCTATTGCGCTGCCTTGCGGCCTTATTTTAATTGCACTTGCTTTTTTACCAAAACTGGCCGCAGTCTTTACTATCATGCCGCAGCCTGTTATGGGCGCCATGCTTATTTACGTTGCTTCATTCATGATACTGGCGGGCATACAGGTGCTTATTTCGCGCATGCTTGATTCACGAAAAATATTTGTCATTGGTATATCAATGATCTTTGGCCTTAGTGTGGATATGGTACCGGGTCTTTATTCAGGCGTACCACCGGCATTTCAAAGCATATTCAGTTCATCTCTGGCGCTTACTACTATACTGGTTATAATACTTAACCTGGTATTCAGGATAGGAATTACAAAAAAACAGACTCTTGAACTTACTCCCGGATCAGGAAATTCTCGCACCATCTATAATTTTATGGAAAACAATGGCAGCAAATGGGGTGCACGCCGTGAAGTAATACAACGTGCTACATCTGCTATAAACGAGTTTAATGAATCAGCCGCTTCATTGAACCTGGTACAGGGAAGTGTGCGGATTGATGTAAGTTATGATGAGTTTAATATAGATGTCCAGATTAATTATAAAGGACAGCCCATGAGCTTTCCCGACTCCCGCCCCACCGAAGCATCACTGCTGGATGATGATAATGCGCTTGTAAGTTTATCAGGATTTATGATCCGGCAATATGCCGACCAGTTCCGGCAGCAGGAAACCAACGGATGCTGTTACATTCTATTACATTTTAATCATTAAAAAATTCCCGGGATATATTATTATAAGGCAAGATTAATGAAAACAAAGAAGGTGAATGGCTTTCTGTCCAATTATAGAGTATCAGTAAAACTGGCGTTAATTTCCTCAGCATTTATTCTGCCTGTAATTGTTCTCCTTTATTTTTTGATCTCAGAACAAAATATCAGGATAGATTTTGCACAAAAGGAACTATATGGTAACGAGTACCTGCGTCCATTAAAAAAACTTCTTGAACTTGCACCTGCATACAAACATCTGAATCATAACCGAAAATCATCTGACACAGATATACAGGATGTTCAAAATAAGGTTGATGAGGTATTTGCCGGGTTAAAGATTACTGAAAAGCGCTTAACAGGGATACTTAATACAAAGGATAAATACAATCAATTAGTTTTAACCTGGGATAAGTTAAAAAGGAATCCTCATGATGTTGAACTAAATAACGAATTTATTCTGGAAATAAAAATGTACATCTCTTATGTTGGTAATGTATCAAACCTTATACTTGACCCTGATTTAGACAGCTATTATATAATGGATGCAACAGTTCTAAAACTTCCGGAAACTATGGACCTGCTATACTTTATTTTAACTTTCGGAAAGAACGTTATTCTATCTGATAATATAACTGTTGATGATAAAACCACACTTATAATACAGACAGGCCTGCTAAAAACAAATACTGAGGCTTTATTTAATGGAGTTAATGTGGCTTTTGAAAATAATCCATCCGGGGTGCTCCGTAATGCGTTGTCAAAAAGTCTGGGTGAAACTATAAATTCCAACAATGATTTCATTTCATATATTGAGAAAAATATTCTGGAAAACGGTTCAATAACTGCCGGTGCGGAAGAATATGAAAAAACAGCAGTAGAAACCCTCCAGGCAAATTTTAATTTCTGGGATGAAGCAATTGTAGAATTTGATAATTTGCTTAATAAAAGGATAGATGGGTTTAACAGGAGCAAATATCTGACACTTGGCAGCGTTGCTTTTATTCTTATTCTAACCTTAATATTTGTTTCCCTTATTACAAAGAATATAACAGCTTCTATTTCATTATTATCTGATGCTGCCCATAAATTTTCAGAAGGTGAAACAAATATTAAAGTTGAGCTTAACTCCAAGGATGAACTTGGTAAGTTAGCAGATACTTTTAATGAGATGATAATTAAAATTAAAGAGTCAATCCTCAAACTAAACCAATCAAATGAAAAGCTGGCAGAATATAGCTCTACCCTGGAGGAAAAAGTTGAATTACGGACTAAAATGTTATCTGAGAAAAACAAAGAGCTGGATCTTACCATAAAGGAATTACAGAATACCCAAACTCAGCTTGTTCAGTCAGAAAAAATGGCGTCGCTTGGCCAGCTTACTGCCGGTATTGCACACGAGATTAAGAACCCCCTGAACTTTGTTAATAATTTTGCACAACTCTCTGCAGATCTTACAAAAGAAGTTAAGGATGACATCTGTCAGCTAAAAAATAAAGTTGACCCGGTGGTTGTTGATTCAATATTTGAAATGTTAAGTGATCTTGAACAGAATGTAGTGAGGATTAATGAACATGGAAAAAGAGCGGATAGCATTGTTAAGGGTATGCTGCTTCATTCACGCGGAAAATCAGGAGAACTGCAGAAAACAGATATTAATAACCTGTTGAAGGAATATGTAAATCTGGGTTATCATGGTTTCCGTGCACAGGATTCATCCTTTAATGTTAAAATTGAAACTGATTATGACCCATCATTAGGGATGATAAATTTAATTCCACAGGATATCAGCCGTGTGTTTTTAAATATTATAAATAATGCCTGTTATTCTGTTAATGATAAGAAGAACCTGCTTGGAAATAAATTTGATCCGGTTATTAAAGTAAGTACAAAGTCCGATAATGGAAAAGCCCGGATAGTAATAAGAGATAACGGCAAAGGTATTCCCCAAAATATTCTCGTTAAATTATTTAACCCTTTTTTTACAACAAAACCAACAGGTAAAGGAACAGGATTGGGTTTATCCATCAGCTATGATATAGTTGTGATGGTTCATAAAGGTGAAATAAAGGTAGAATCGGAAGAAGGAGAGTATGCAGAATTTACAATTACACTGCCAAAAAATTTGTAAGAATTTTCAGATAAATACCTGAAACATGGTATACTATCTGTTCCGGACGGTTAATAAATTAGTGCCGGAAACCTGAACCTCTAAAACCATAAATTTTTTTCAACAGAAGGAATAAGGAAATGTCGTATAAAATCCTGGTAGTGGATGATGAACCTGATCTCGAAATATTGATGCGGCAGAAGTTCAGGAAACAAATAAAGTCAGAAGAGCTTCATTTTAATTTTGCATCAAATGGAGTTGATGCCCTGGATAAACTTAATTCAAATGGAAATGTTGACCTCATTTTAACCGACATAAACATGCCTGAAATGGATGGCTTAACACTCTTATCAAAATTAAAGGAACTTAAAACAATTACGAAGGCAGTGGTAGTATCTGCTTATGGAGATATGGATAACATCCGTATAGCTATGAACCGCGGAGCTTTTGACTTTCTTACCAAGCCCCTTAATTTTGATGACCTCGATGTAACATTAGATAAGACGTTTGAGGAAGTGCGGCAGTTAAAACAATCAATCCAATCTAAAAATCAGCTCCGGTCAATTCAAAAAGAGCTGGATATTGCAAGGGATATCCAGCAGTCAATGCTCCCCCCTGAATTTAAATCCTCTGAAAAAAATAGTAAAATTGAGCTGGTTGCCGCCATGAAGCCTGCCAACGAAGTAGGGGGTGATTTGTATGACTACTTTTATTTAAATGAAAACAAACTGGGATTTACCCTTGGTGATGTTTCCGGTAAAGGTGTCCCCTCAGCTATGTTCATGGCAATGAGCAGGATGCTTCTAAAATCAACTGCAATAAACCTTGAGAGCGCATCCGGCTGTATTACTCATGTTAACAATATACTTGCTTCTGAAAGTATATCTGCAATGTTTGTTACTTTATTTTACGGTGTGCTTGATATAACCACCGGTGAGGTAGAGTATGTAAACGCCGGCCATAACCCTCCTTACATTATCTCTGCCGCCGGCGGGATAAAATCATTTGGTAATGATTCGCAGTTGGCTCTTGGAATAGTTGAAGGACATTCCTTTTTTTCAGCCAAACTGCAGCTTAATGAGGGGGATACAATTTTGCTTTTTACAGACGGTGTAACAGAGGCCTTTGATAAGGTAGATAATCTTTACGGCGAAGCCAGGCTTGAGCAAAAGCTAAAAGCATTCTCAGGCTTGTCTACTGCTGATCTGGTTAATAATCTTATGGAGGATGTAAAAAATTATTCCGCAGGCGTTCCGCAGTCTGATGATATTACTGTAATGGGTTTAAAGTACAATAAATGATATGCAGAAGATTTTGAACCTGGAATTAACCAACAGCTTAACTGAAACAGAGACAATTATTCATTTGGTTGAACAGCATTTGGCAGATAATAATTGCAGGGAAGAAATCCTTTTTAATATTAATCTTGTGGTGGATGAGGTCTTTAGTAATATTGTACGGTATGCATTTACCAACAACACTGAGCACAAAATTCTTTTTAGTGCTTATAAAAATGGAAATGATCTCACACTTGAATTTATTGACGAAGGGAAACCATTTAATCCTCTTAAACAAAAAGCACCTGATATAACCGGGGATATAGAAAAAAGAAAAGCCGGCGGACTTGGAATTCACCTGGTAAAAAAATTTTCTAAATCAATTATTTATAAAAGAGAAAACGAGAAGAATATTTTCTCAGTTACTTTTAATTTAAACATGGAGAATAATAATGCAGATAACAACTGAAGAAAAGGGCAATTACACATTAATAAGGCCCGAAGGTAAACTCGATTCAGCTACCTCACCGGTTCTTGAGGAAAAAATACTTACCCTTATCAATGAGGAGAAGAGAAGATTATTGATTGACTTTGAGAAACTGGATTATATAAGCAGTGCCGGACTTCGTGTCCTTCTGATTGCTGCTAAAAAGTCAAAAAGTATAAACGGAGAGCTGCGGTTATCTTCAATGAACTCCCAGATAAAAGATGTATTTAATATTTCAGGCTTTTCATCTTTATTTAAAATATATAATTCAGCGGTAGAAGTTGATTTTCAATAGGTTCTGGTTCTTTTACTCCGGGTTTATACTTTAAACAATTCTTTAATTTTTTCTGCGGGCCTTGCAAGTATAGCCTTGTCCCCTTTTTCAACAATAGGCCTTTGTACAAGATCAGGGTTATTAACCATTAAAAGGAGTATCTCATCTTCTGTATATTTTTTATTTGCCATACCAAACTCTTTATAAGCAACTTCATTTTTTCTTAACAGCTCTTCCGGTTTCATATTCATTTTCTTTAAAAGTATTTTTAACTGCCTTTTAGTAAAAGGCTCTATGTAATAATTCACCTTCTCAAAATCTACTCCGTTTTCAATGAGAATTTTGGCTACACTTCTGCATGTAGTACAGGTTGGTTTTTCATAAACAGTTATTTTTTGCATTTAAATCCTTTAATCTGTTGATCCCTTTTCAAACGAAGTTATTCCAAAACCGTATTCATATAACGGATCATAATTATCATCACCAATATTAATCGGTATCTGGTCCATACTCCGCGGCCAGGAGTGTGATAAAAGTCCTTTTGGCTGGTAATCCCCAAAAAGGACATCCGATATACCATCCCCCTCTGTACCGGGAAGCCATGCAGCAATAATTGCATCTGAATCATCAAGGATACTTTGAATTATCATAGGTCTGCCTGAAACCAGTACTACAACTACCGGAGCCCCGTAGCTCTTCATCTTTTTAATAAGATCAATATCATTCTTTGAAATAGTAATATCAAGACTATCGCCAACGCCTTCAGCATACGGCTTTTCACCAATTACTACAATGGAGTAATCGGCTTTGGTATTAGTAAAGTTTGCATCAATAGAATAATCGATCTGTGCAGAAGGAGCAGTTTTTTTTATTCCCTCAAGAATAGTTGTCCCAATTGTAACATCGCCGCTGTCCCCCTGCCAGGCAATTGTCCATCCGCCGCATTGATAACCGATATTATCTGCGTGCGAACCTGCAACAAGAATTCTTGTATTTATTTTTGAAAATGGTAATGCATTATTAGTGTTTTTTAGCAGCACAAGTGACTCTCTTACTGCCTGTCGTGCAACCTCCCGGTGTTCCTGAGAGCCGACTTTTGATATCAGGCTTCTGTCAGCAAATGGCCTTTCAAATAAACCAAGTTCAAATTTTACTTTCAAAATTCTTCTAACGGCATCATCAATACGCGATATTGATACCTTACCCTCATTAATAAGACTCTTAAGATCAGCCTGGAATTCTTTATAATTTCGGGGCAGCATAACCATATCAATACCTGCATTAATAGCTTTCATTACATTTTCTTTATAATCAGGCCCAAGCTGGTCAACCCCGCCCCAGTCAGAAACAGTAAACCCTTTAAATTCCAGTTCATCTTTTAAAACATCGGTAAGCCAGTACTTACTGCCATGCATTTTTGCGCCGTTAATACTGCTATAGGAAGCCATAACATTTAAAGCACCTGCTTTTATTGCAGCAATATATCCCGGGAGATGTATTTCTCTTATAGTTTTTTCATCAGCAATAACATTACCCTGGTCGTCGCCGCCATAAGTTCCGCCATCTCCCACATAATGTTTTATGGATGCAAGTATACTTGTTTTCCCTGATAAATTATCTCCCTGCAAACCTCTTGTGTATGCAACTCCCATCTCTTCCGCGAGTTCAGGGGTTTCTCCAAAGCCCTCGTAAAACCTTCCCCAGTTTTCATCCCGCGGCACTGCAATACATGGAGCAAAATTCCAGTCTATTCCGGTAGCGGCAATTTCAACAGCGGTAATTTCTGCTGTCTTTGCTACAAGATCGGGATTACGTGTGCAGCCTAATCCTATATTATGCGGAAATATAGTTGCACCATAAATATTGTTATTACCGTGTACGGCATCTATTCCATAAATCATGGGAATTTTTAACCGCGTATTAAGGGCATACTGTTGAAGAGAATCATATAAGTTAGCCCAGCTTTCAGTAGTATTATCCCCGGATTCACTGCTGCCGCCGCTTAATATTGATCCTATAAAACAATTTGTCACTTCTTCACGGTTTGTATAAAAATTAGTATGATCAACCTGCGTCATCTGTCCGATTTTTTCATCAAGCGTCATTCTGCCTAATAAGTCGTCTGCTCTTTCATCCACAGGAGCATTTGCATTAAGATAAACCGGGGTCTGCGCATATAAACTAAATGTTTGTGTAAAGATGACTGATATAGT
>JAWOJF010000157.1:0-11082 GCA_046481785.1 Ignavibacteriaceae bacterium
TTTTTCTTTATATTGTATGTATCCACCCTGGCGGCTGCTCCCAGAAGCAGATCGCTTACATCATCAAGTCTTTTAATTAAGGCAAAAATATCTTCACGGTCAAAAGGGGTGATAAATGTTTTATTAAGCCGTTTTGTTATTTTCGAGGAAATCTCATCACATCTTACTTCAAGGGGCTTCATTTTAAGAAAATTATTTTTATCGGGTACCTCAGAGTCGAAAAGATTTTCCGTGAACTTTGCCATCTCTTCTATATGTGTAATCATTTCTTTAAAATCATCAAAGTATTTTTCTTCTTTTGGTAGTAGTTTTTTAAACATAACTGCAGGTTCCCTTATTTTTTAGTTTTTAAACTTACGGAATCTATACTTAAAAACTGAAATTTTTCTTCATCTTTTTTCTGCATTAATAATATTTGTTTCTAAAACAACGCATATTCACTCTCCTGCCTGATTTTTTAAGAGAATTTAATAGTGTGCAAAATTGTCCTGTTATTCCTGATTTTAAGCAGCAACTTAAAATTTATGATAATAGATACAGTTAAAGCATAAATTAAAACCTGAAGGTAAAAAATGCCCGTAATTTTACTGTTTTTATTATATTTGTGCTTAATTTTTATTTTATCCCGAGGAGTCAGCCATCGAAAAGCAAAAAAACAATATGAATGATGTAGAAAAAATCGTCTCTCTATCAAAACGCAGAGGATTTGTATTTCAGTCAAGTGAAATTTATGGCGGCTTAAACGGCTGTTGGGATTATGGTCCGCTGGGTGTTGAACTCTTAAAGAATATTAAAGAAGAGTGGTGGAAGTTTATGACTTACAGGGATGACGTGGAAGGATTGGATGCCTCAATCCTTATGCATCCGAAAGTATGGGAAGCCTCCGGCCACGTTGAGAATTTTACAGATCCAATGGTTGACTGCAAACAATGTAAAGCACGTTTCCGCGTTGATGTTCTTGCTGATATGCTTAATGAGAAGAAAAAGAAAAAAGGCCTGGATGAGCTGAAAAAGAAACTGGAAGGTAATTCCAAACTTTTAGATGAATATGAATTTGTTCTTAGTTCTTCCAACAACGATTTGAACGAGGCTTTCAGCAGACTTCTCGAAAAACCGGAAATAAGCGAAATGCTTCTTGCCGGAATTAATTGTCCCCAGTGCGGTAACCAAAATACATTCACTTCCGCACGCCAGTTTAATCTTATGTTCAAAACATTTGTTGGCCCGCTTGAAGATTCTTCCGCTGTAGTTTACTTACGTCCGGAAACTGCACAGGGAATTTTTGTTAATTTTCTAAACGTACAAAGCGCAGCAAGGCAAAAACTTCCATTTGGTATTGCCCAGATTGGCAAAGCCTTCCGGAATGAGATAAATACAAAAAACTTCCTGTTCAGAACAAGGGAGTTTGAGCAGATGGAAATGCAGTTTTTTGTAAAACCGGCTGATGATAAAAAATGGTATGACTACTGGAAACAGGCACGTCTTGAATGGTTTATCTCTCTTGGTATGACAAAGGAAAAACTTCGTTATCACGACCATCCGAAAGATAAACTGGCTCATTACGCTAAAGAAGCAACCGATATTGAATATCAATTCCCGTTTGGGTGGGGTGAAATTGAAGGAATTCATAACCGTACTAATTTTGATCTAAGCAGGCATGAACAGTTTTCCGGGAAATCATTAAAATATTTTGATGAAGAATCCAAAGAAAAATTTATTCCTTATATTATTGAAACATCCGCAGGGGCGAGCAGATCTTTTATGGCATTTTTGGTTGACTCCTATTATGAGGAAGAGGTAAAAGGTGAAATGAGATCCGTTTTAAGATTTCATCCCAGGCTTGCCCCCGTAAAGGCCGCTATTTTACCACTGGTTAATAAGGACGGAATGCCGGAAATTGCACGGCAGATTGAAAAAGACCTGAGAAGGAGACTTAAGGTATTTTATGATGATAAAGGTGCAATTGGCAGAAGATACAGGCGTCAGGATGAAGCCGGGACTCCTTTTTCAATAACTATTGATACTCAAACCTTGAGCGATAACACAGTTACTATCCGCGAACGTGATTCGATGGAACAGATCAGAATATCTAATGATAAAATTTTATATTATCTGCTTGAAAAATTGCATGTTGAATAATATGGAGATATTATGATAAAACGGGAAACCAAGCATCTTATTACGGTTTTAACAATTTTTACAGTTAGCCTTGCCTTAATTGGAGGTGACTGCACTACTGAAAGTGAACCCGGACTTGTATCTTTACCCTCTCCTCCAACCAGTTTAACTTTGTCTCTTGAGGCTGGTGCAGGGGGCAGTTCATACTCTGTTGTTACCTGGAACCCCTCGGCAGATGAAAACAGGGAAGATTTTGAAAGTTACAGAGTGTCTACTTATACTGTAGATACAAACAATGTAAACATTGCGTTGGTTAAAGATAGTATAACCAGCAAGCAGACCCATACCATGCAGATTCATGATATTCAGAGAGGTACTCGGTATATAACACGTGTTGCGGGAGTTTTAGAAGACGGTACCAACGGCAATCCCATTGCAACCACTGCCTATGGCGGTGTATTCTACAATAACAATGGATCAATAGATGAGTTTATAGAATCGGGACCTGCACAAAGCGGCTATGGCTGGGATCCTGTTACAGGTAATGGTGTGCAGTATGCTTTTACGGAAGAGAATCTGCCTTTAATAGACTTACATCTTACTATGGAGAGTGACCAGTTAATGTTTAAATCTCCAAACCAGGTTCATACCAGTGGTAAGGTAACATTTATTGATTCCATCGGGGCAGGCTCTGCTGCATTTTCTAATACAAATCTGCAGGAACCTGCAGGTACATCTGTTCCGGTAAGCGATGAAAACGTTTATTTATTAAAACTTAGCGGAAATAACTATATAAAATTGTGGGTAAAAGAAATAGGACAGATAGGAGATCCACCATATTCAAATGTAAGGTTTGAATATAAAGTTCAGCCGATAGAAGGTATGAGAATTTTAAAAAGATAACTGCAACTTTTGTTCCCTGATGATGTATAAACGGAGAAATGATTAAGTTAAAGCTTGTTGTTTCTCCGTTTTATTTTATTGCCGGGCTTTAGCCCTGATTATAATCAAGTGTTATGCATTTAACTAAAGGTATTAATTGAAACTTTTTCTAATAATATTATTTTTAACCGGAATTACCTCCTTATATCCGCAAGGCGATACATTCGACTCACTTACACAAAAAGGCATTAAAGAAATTTATAATATAAAATTCGATCATGCTGAAACAACATTCCGGCAGTTAATGGCTGATTATCCCGCCCATCCCGCCGGCAGATTCTTTCTTGCTATGATTGACTGGTGGAAAATTCTGCTTGATACTGATAATGAAACTTATGATGATATTTTCTTTGAGAAACTTGAAGATGTAATATACCAGTGCGATGAAATTCTTGATAAAGAACCTGATAATGTTGATGCCCTGTTTTTTAAAGGCGGAGCAATTGGCTTTAGAGGCAGGCTGCGTGCTTACCGGGAAAGCTGGATAAAAGCTGCGGATGACGGCAGGGAGGCGCTTCCTATAGTAGAACGTGCATCTCTGCTTGAACCTTCTAATGTTGATGTTCTGCTTGGCTTTGGAATTTATAATTATTATGCTTCGGTTATTCCTGAACAATATCCTTTATTAAAGCCTTTAATGATCTTTTTCCCCTCAAGTAACAAAGAAAAGGGAATCCAGCAGCTCACCAACACTGCAATGAATGGAAAGTATGCTAAGTATGAAGCAAGATATTTTTTAACCACGCTGTATTATAACTATGAAAATAATGCTTACAAGGCTTCTGAGTTTGCAGAAATGCTTGTGAATGATTTTCCCGATAATCCTGTATTTCAAAGGTGGTGGGGAAGAATTGCTGCAAAGAGAGGTGATTTTTCAATGGCATCAAATATTTTTATAAATGTACTTGAAAAAGGTGAGAAGAATTACCATGGGTATACGTCTAAAAATGTAATACGTGAAGCTGCATATTATGTAGGACTCCAGTACAGGAATATGAAACAACTTGATTCTGCAAAAACCTATTTTCAGAAATGTATTGATGTTTCAAAAGATATTGATAAAAAGGAGGAATCAGGTTTTATGATTAACGCCGTTCTTTATCTTGGTATGGTAAATGATCTCCAGGGAAACAGGGATGAGGCGGTTGACTACTATGAACAGCTTCTGGATATGCGGGAATACGGCAGGTCCCATTCCCTGGCAAAAACTTATCTTGAAACTCCTTATAAGGATTAATAACGTATTGAGATATTGTACGTAATAGTGAGATTTATAAATCAGGGTTTTATTATAATTATTGTTAAATTCGCCTAAGACTTTATAATAATTTTGGCAGAATAATGTTGACTAAATCAAGGTACTGCAATATGGGGAAATCAATAATTCAAACCTGTTTTTCAGCTCTTCTTTTAACAATACTTATTTCTTTTCAAAACACATTCGCTCAGGATGAGATATCCGATTCAATTGAAATATACCTGATTGAAAATTTCGTAACCCCTGAAGTTCCGCACACATTTATGGTTTCGTTTTTTACAAGCAGTCCGGTAAAATCAAGTATAATTATTAATGGAAATATCGATTATAAGGTATCCGACGATTACCAGGAAAACCATGAAGCTGAAATTGACCTGACAAAATTTGAGTTTGATGATATATACATACCATTTGTTATAGTTGTTGAAGATTCTGCGGGAAATATTTTTCAGAGTGAAAACTTTGATTTTGAGTTTCCAATGGAAACAAAAATTGAAAGTGAATCGAATTTCCTTTTTTTGTGTCTCTTCGGCGGAGCTGTTTTTGGTCTGCCCGCTCCTGCCCTGGTTAAGTGGGATAATGAAACATATTTCAGTTTAACCAAAGAAATTCCGCTTATATTTATTCGTTCTTCAGGATATGCCTATCCTTCAGGATATTTTTCGCTGGAGTACTCGCATATATTTAAAGGTCCGGTAAAAAACTTTTTCAGAGTGGGTTACAAACATCTGATCGAAATACCCGGACTTGAATATGTTTCTCCCGGAATAAACGGCTTTACAAATTTTAAAGGATTTAATGGTATCAGTCCTGAGGTCTCTTTAGGACTTTTCAGAATCTTCAATACTTTTACCGTGTATACCCGTTACAGGTATAATGCAAAACCCGGAGAAGCTGGGAGTGAGTTTTCCGAAATTTCTCTTGGGCTGTATTCCGGCTTTTTTGCTATTTATTTATAATTATAATTATCGGCTGGTTGTTATTAGAGGTTCAGAATTGTCATGCTTAGCCTGCTTTAGCTCTTCTTAATTTAACAAGAACCCGAAACAAGTTCAGAAAAATTATTACCAACGTATAAACCTCTCGTCCTTAACAGGACCAAAAAAAATCATTTGGATATCATATCTTGAAAAATCCCGTCAGAGATGTAAGGTTTATAGTAGTGCAATAACACAAAGAACCAAAGTTCCGTTAGGAACGATACAATAGAGATTCTGTTCTGTTAGTCTAATCAACATTTTGGACTGCTCTTGTATCCGGCGTGCTTTGCAAGTCATCAAATAATCGGAACTTGAATAATCTAAGTTAATTACATAATTTTCTTTCATTACAGATAATAATTATAACCTGCCGGAGAAAAGTATGCTTGAAGAAGGAAAAAAAGCGCCTGATTTTAAATTGAAAAACCAGGATGGAAAAGAAATTTCATTATCGGATTTTAAGGGAAAAAAGGTTATCCTTTATTTTTATCCCAAAGATGATACACCCGGATGTACAAAAGAAGCCTGCAGTTTCAGAGATGATTTTCCTAAATTCGAAAATGTTGATGCAGTAATTCTGGGTGTTAGTCCCGATTCAGTTAAATCTCATAAAAAATTTATTGAAAAACATAATCTTCCATTCAATCTTCTTAGTGATGAAAGTAAGGAAATGCTGGAAAAGTATGGAGTTTGGAAGGAAAAAAGTATGTATGGTAAAAAATATATGGGCGTTGAAAGAACCACATACATCATTGACGAAGAAGGAAAAATCAAAAAAATATTTAACAAAGTTAAGGTTCCTGACCATAATAAAGATGTTATGGAAGCATTAAATAAATAGTTTTAAATCAGAAGATCCTTTAAATAATTATTTATTACAAACTTATGGTATCGGATGGTATTTGTAACCCGTCGTGAAAGATTTAGTTCAGCTCACCGCTTATTTAAGCCGGAGTTAAGCGATGAAGAGAATTTCAGATTATTCGGGAAATGCAGTAATCCTAACTGGCATGGGCACAACTATGTTCTGGAGGTTATTGTGGCAGGTGAACCCGCGCGGGATACCGGTTATGTGGTGGATATAAATGTTCTGAAAAAAATTATACACGAACATATACTTGTAAAGGTAGATCATAAGAATCTGAATATTGATACTGATTTTATGAAGGGCATTATGCCTTCCGGTGAAAATATTGCAAAAGCAATATGGCAGCAGCTTGCAGATAAGATCCCTTCGGGTAAACTTTATTCTGTTAAATTATATGAAACGGAAAATAACTATTTCGAATACAGAGGAGAATAATATTGGATCATGTTATAGTTCAGAAAATAGTTTCAGATTTATTAACCCAGCTTGGTGAAGATCCTAAAAGAGAAGGGCTGCTGAATACACCAAAACGAGTGGCAAAAGCTTATGAATTCCTGACTTCAGGATACGGACAAAAAATAGAAGACGTTTTAAATAATGCTATCTTCCATGAAAAATATGATGAAATGGTTCTTGTAAAAAATATAGACTTTTACAGTTTATGTGAACATCATATGCTTCCTTTTTACGGCAAGGTTCATGTTGCATACATCCCCGATGGAAAAATAGTTGGACTAAGTAAAATCCCGAGAATTGTGGAAGTTTTTTCAAGGCGCCTGCAGGTACAGGAAAGAATGACACAGGAAATTGCCGATACAATTGATAAATTTCTGCAGCCAAAAGGTGTTGCAGTTGTTTCAGAGGCTTACCACATGTGTATGATGATGCGCGGCGTGGAGAAGCAGAATTCATCTGCAACAGCCAGTGCTGTTCATGGTGTATTCCAGGAAGATGCACGTACAAGAGCCGAGTTTTTAAACCTTATTTCAACAAAGAATTTATAATGCCTAAAAGCAAATCAAACTGTGTATGGATAACCGGCGCAAGCTCAGGAATTGGAAAAGCAGCAGCTAAGGAGTTTGCCCGGGTTGGAAGTAAAGTATATGTTTCTGCCCGGAGAGCAACAGAGCTTGAAAGACTAAAAAGGGAGCTTAAAGAGGAAAAACTGAGTGTGGAAGTACTCCCCTGTAATGTGGCTTCTTCTGCAAATGTTGATCAGAGTGTAAAAAAAATTGCTGCCGAAGGCCGTATTAGCTGCCTGGTAAATAATGCCGGCATTACCTCATTTAAATCTGCCGTGGATAATTCAATTCCGGAAATAAACGATATTATTAAAACAAATCTGCTTGGTTCTATTTTTGCAATAAAATACGTTCTACCTCATATGATAAATGATGGGGGCGGAACAATTATAAATATTCTTTCTTCGGCAGTTAAAAAAACATTTCTAAACAGTACCGCTTACACTGCTTCCAAACAAGGTTTGCTTGGATATACTGATGTTCTGCGGGAGGAAGTAAGGGATAAAGGAATAAGGGTAGTTAATATTATTCCCGGCGCAACTGAAACGCCTATGTGGTCAATTGATACCAGGAAAGAAAAAGCAGATAAAATGATGACAGCTGAAGATGTTGCCCGGGTGCTGGTCTGGGTTTATCTGCAAAAAGGAAACATGGTAAGTGAAGAGATTGTTCTTAAACCAATAACAGGAGACCTATAAGTAACTGCGGACTACAAGTGTTTATTTAATAATTATCCGGAATATAAGATGGAGTAAATGATGGCTGACAAAGAAATAACTATAGTAACCGGTTCAAACAAAGGAATAGGGAAGGGGATAGCATTAAAACTTGCTGAAGAGGGGCATAATATTATGCTTTTCGGCCGTGATGCTGATGCACTGAAAAAAGCCGAGAAAGAAGTAAAAGATAAAGGGGCAGAAACTATAGTATTTACCGGTGATGTGGCTGATACAGATTTTGTTAATAAAGCAGTAAAACAAATTGAGGAAAAATACGGCAAGGTTGATCATCTTATAAATAATGCCGGAATGGGGATATTTAAAAATCTTATTGATGCTGATCTTGATGATTTTAAAAAACAGGTAGATGCCAACCTGTATGGTATTTTTAATTTTTCAAAGGCAGTTTTACCGGGAATGATAAAAAAACAAACCGGCTCAATAATTAATATTGTTTCACTTGCAGGGAAAAATTCTTTTACAGGCGGAACAATGTACAGCGCTACTAAACATGCTGCTCTTGGTTTAACCCGGTCGTTAATGCTTGAGGTGCGTCAGTATAATATAAGAGTGGCTGCAATATGTCCCGGTTCTGTAGATACTGATTTTAATTTCGGCAGCAGTATGAAGCCGAACAGGGATAAAGTACTGCAGGTTGAAGATGTTGCTGATTCTGTTCTGGCAATACTTAAACTGCCGGCAAGAGCTTTAATAAGTGAAATTGATCTGAGGCCGACAAATCCGAAATAATTTAATCCTTAATTATTTCTATGGTTCCTTCCTTAGGTATTTTAACAGCATAGGTTCTTCCTGTTTTATTATCAAGCTTGTTTTCTCTTAACCATGGGTTATACAGCTTTAATGTTGCATAATTAATACCGAAATCTGCTGCATAATCTGCAAAATGCTGAACAGATGTATTGAGAGTTATTTCATCATATTCCAGGGGCTGGTACAGGTCGTCTTCACTAAGGTCATATCCATATTCAGCGGGGCTGCTCATTATATATTTTAGGGATACAATTCTGCCTACAAACCTGTAGGTTTCGGAATTGAGAGAAAGGTTAAAATAGTTCTTTGCTTTCTGCCTGTCCATTTGTTTTTTTACTCCGTCATATCCCATGTTATAAGAGGCTGCAACTGCTGTCCAGCTTCCAAACATATTATAGGAATTCCTCAGGTATTTGCATGCTGCCTCGGTAGCTTTTTCAAGATTATATCTTTCATCAACCTGGCTATTGATCTCCAGGCCGTATCTCTTTCCGGTTTCTTCCATAAACTGCCAGAAGCCTGAAGCACCAACAGGGGAAACAACATTATCAAGATTGCTTTCAGCTACACTTAGATATTTAAAATCATCCGGTATATTATTTTTTTTCAGGATAGGCTCAATAACAGGGAACCACCTGTTTGCCCTTTTTAATGCGAGCAATGTTGCTGAGTGCCAGTAAGTATTTGCAAGGAACTCCCGCTCCATTCTTTCATAAACTTCAAAATTCCCGACAGGAATTTTCTCACCGGCAAACTCAAGATTTTCCGGCATCTTCGGTGATACTATTTTATAACCTTGCGGAAAATCATCCGGGGCCGGGCTGCCTAAAAGGTCTTCATCTCCTGTTATAACAAGGCTTCCAATTATAAAAAATATAATTAGTGCCGTAAGTAATCCGGATAAAAAATAGAATAATTTTTGTCTTTTAATTATCATAATGTTTCTTCTTTGTTTTAAATTCCGGTATTAAGATCGAAAAGAAAAACTTAAAATGCTATTGCCTTTTTCATACACTTTTTAATTGCTTATCAAATCTTTCACTTTTTTTAACTAATAGGGAATAATCTCCTAATGTATCATTCCTAACGGAACTTTAAGTTCAGGATGGATGGTTTTCTATAAACCTTACATCACTACGGGACTTTCAAAGTATGTTCACAAAATTAATGTTTTCCGGATACACCAAATTCTCTCCCCTTGTTCCTTAAAAAGAATCCGGTTCTCCCACTTGTTTCTCAAAAAAGGGGGAGCCAGAGGGGGTTCCAGACGGCCTGAATGGCGGCAAACCATACTCTATCATCTTTAATTAAGAGTTTTTTCTATTGCTTTTATAAGATCTTCCTCTTCAAATGGCTTGAACAAATATTCATAGTTAAGAGATTCCTGTATTTGCCTGATTGTACTTTCATCTGAATTGGCAGTAACAAATATTGAGGGGATGTTAAATCTCTCCTTTATAATTTTAGCAGCTACTATTCCATTCATTTTGCCTTTTAATTTTATATCCATAAGAATTAATGCAGGCATATGTTCTTCTGCAAGCAATATGGCTTTTTCCCCGGTAGCTGAGGAATCACAGACCTCGTAACCAAGCGCTCTTAACCTGTGCTCTATTTCAAGTGCTACAATAGCTTCATCTTCAACAATAAGAATTTTTACGTTTGCCATACTCTTCCCCTCCTATTTTATATCTTCGAAACTGATTTTAAATTGGGTTCCGGTATCTCTGGATATTTCAATAGAACCATCCAACTGCTGAACCATTGAACTAACAAGTTTTAATCCTAACGAATTCACTTTTTTAATATCAAGGTTTTCAGGAATACTTATCCCGTTATTACTAACGGTAAGTATATATTTATTTTCTTTTCCCTTTTCCATCTTTATTTTGATCTGAAGACCATCTTCCTGAATATGCTGACTTACCCAATCGGGCGGGAATGCATATTTATAGGCATTAGTTACAAGCTCATTAACTATTAGTCCACAGGAAATAGCTGTATCCAGGCTTAAATTTATCTCCTTCATATCTATTACAGTTTTTACCGGCAACCCGGTTTTTTTATAAGACCTGTTAAGATGCTGCAATAAACCGTGTACATATTCAAAAAAATTAATATCGGCAAAATCTTTTGACTGGTAGAGCTTTTCATGTATCAATGCCATAGATTTAATTCGGTTCTGGCTATCCTCAAACAGGTTCAATGTTTCTTTATCTTTAACTTTGGTAGACTGCAGGTAAAGCAGGCTGGAAATAACCTGGAGGTTATTTTTTACACGGTGATGAATTTCTTTTAACAAAACTTCCTTTTCTTCAAGTGAAGTATGCACCTTTGCTTCTGCTTTTTTCCTTTCAACAATTTCCTGGCTTAATTCTGTTATTGTTTTATCAAGGTCCTTGGT
>JAWOJF010000225.1:0-5068 GCA_046481785.1 Ignavibacteriaceae bacterium
GCATAATGTCCAGTATGTGCACTTAATTTGTGCATATGGTAATTATATGCACAGCAAATCAAAAAATTTGTGCACTTAAATTAGCTATTTGAGAGGATTTTTAAAAGAATGAGGTTTTTATACAGAATTTCCCTGCCGACCTGTTCGGAGGCAAGAATACCCAATTTTTCCAACTTACGAAGGTATTTGCTTGCCGTGTTGCGGGATGCGATTTTCTTTTCTTCGAGTATGGCGATCTTGCAATACGGCTGGTTGAAGATAACTTCAATAAGCTCGTGCGAATAAATTTCAGGTGCCTCTGTTTTTACTTTTTCAGCTGCGGCAAGATAGCTGTCATAAATTGTATTCACTTTATTTAGCGTAAGTCCGGCGGTATGTCTGACTGCATCAAGCAGATAGATAATCCAGTTTTTCCACTCACCGTTTTCTGTTACTTCCCTTAGAAGACGGTAGTAGTCGTTCTTGGTATCGAGGATATACTTTGAAAGATAAATAACCGGCAGATCGATAAGTCGTTCTTTACAAAGGTAAAGTACATTCAGTATCCTTCCCGTCCTGCCGTTCCCGTCGGAGAAAGGATGTATCGCTTCAAACTGGTAGTGAAGAATTGCCATTTTAATCAGCGGATCAATATTATAATAATCCAGAGCAGCTTTACTCCAGTTAATTAATTTTTCCGATAGAAAATCTCCGGGCTCGGGCGGAGTGTAAACAACGTGAGTCTCGGTTCCTATATAAACCTGAACATTCCTGATCCCTTCATCCTTGCCGGTAATAGTTCTGAAAATATCAACGGCAAGATCAACAGAATATTCTGCCGGCTCATTCATCAACAGGAATGCATTCCATAATGCTTCACGGTAACGCAGCACTTCTTTTGTTGAAGGATTGATGTTTGAAGCCGAAGATGAAAATGCTTTATAAAGCTCATCGTTAGTAGTAAAAATATTTTCGATTGTAGAGCTATCCTTTGCTTCCTGAAGAACAAGGGTATTTATAAGCATAAGCGGATTGGGAATTACCGGCAGTCTTCCTTTCAATTCTGCTAAAGATGCACGCGCTTCAGTAAGCTTTTTATATACTTCAATTGTTTCCCATGCTTTACTGTCCGGCATAAGTAAAGGAAGATTATTATAAGGCTGATCTTTGTGGAAGCTCATCTGCTTTGGGTAATTAATTAAATGTTATTTCAAAATTATAAAGTAATGTTCCGGAATACAAGTTTGGGGCTGGAGGGTGGTGGAAGTAACTATTAACGAATAACTATTAACTTTTAACCGGCAGGCAGCGGCTGTATGCAAAATTAACTTCTGCACACCAGCATCGGGCACCCGGATTGCTGAATGTCACTAACGCTGCAGAACCTGCACTAAATCTTTCGTCAATTCAATATTATTAAAATAAATTTATAGAGAGGGCAGGATGAAAAATCATTTTTATACTCTGGTTTTATTTTCCATTTTACTGATGCAGACCAGCGGTTTATCACAATTCTGGGTTTATCAGGTTTCCGGTACAACACAACATCTTAATGATGTACATATGATTAATAGCCAGACAGGATGGATATGCGGCGATGCAGGCACTTTGCTTAAAACAACAAACGGGGGTCAGAACTGGGTGCAGGTAAATGCAACAGCAAATGATCTTAATTCAATTGTATTTAAAGATGCCGTTACCGGTGTTGCTGTCGGTGATGATGGAATAATCATCCGGACAGTTGACGGTGGTGCAAGCTGGTCAGTTGTGCCGGCAGTAACAATTGAACAGTTCAGAAAAGTTTCCTGGAACGAAGGAAGCATGGTATACGCAGCAGGTGATGACGGACTGGCTGCAGTATCTGCTGATGACGGCGCAACATGGGTATTGAAAAATACGGGTACAACTTTAAGATTCAGGGGAATAGCCGCAGCCGGCACTAATAAAGTATGGGCAGTTGGAAACGACGGGGTGATTAAATATTCTTCCGATGGCGGTAATTCATGGGCAACTCAAACTAGCGGTATTACAAACCAGGACCTGCATGATATTCAGTTTGTTAATGAAACTACCGGGTTTGCAGGAGGCAGCGGGTCTAATTTTATTTATACAAACAATGGCGGACAGACATGGACACTTCGCAATTCAGGAATATTTTTCGACATTAACGGAATTTATTTCCAGGATGAAAATATCGGGTGGGGTGTCAGTCTTGCCGGCACTATATTTTTTACTATTGACGGTGGTGTTTCATGGACCAGTCAACCCTGTGGTTCAGCAAGCACTCTGAAAGAAGCATATTTTATTCACCAGGGAAAAGGCTGGACAGTGGGCGAAAACGGTACCATAGTCATGTATGATAATCCATCAATCCCGGTTGAACTTACTTCGTTCAATGCATCCATAACCGGAAATGATGTTACATTAAATTGGAGCACCGCATCCGAAATAAATAATCATGGTTTCGAGATTGAACGTAACTACGGCAGTCTTCAGACAACAGCCAGTAATACCGGCTGGGTTGTGGTAGGGTTTTCAGAGGGAGCTGGAAATACAACCGAAATGCAGTCATACAGTTTTACCGATAAATCACTCGCCAGCGGAAAATATCTCTACAGGCTGAAACAGGTAGATTTTGACGGAACATTCGAATATTCAAATACAGTTGAAGTGGAGTTGAATCATCCGGAAAGATTTGAACTTTCGCAGAACTATCCCAATCCTTTTAACCCTTCTACTAAAATCAGTTACCATTTACCATCCGGCAGCGATGTTACACTGAAGGTTTATGATGTAATAGGTAATGAAGTTGCAACTCTTGTACAGGGATTCAAAGATGCAGGAAGTCATAGTATTGAATTCAGTGCTGATAACCTTGGATCCGGTATTTATTTCTACAAATTAACTGGTATTGATTTTGTTCAGACAAAGAAAATGATCCTTATCCGGTAACTTTTTTTTATAGAAAAATATTTAAGCAAAAGGCATTAAGAGAATGCCTTTTGCTTTTTTAATACTCCCCTTCCTTTTAAAATTTTGTGTTGAGTATATTTGATCACTGTTGAAAGAACTTTCGTTTTTTCTTTAGAAATTACTGAATGAGTGGTTTGGCAGGCAGCAAGAAGAACTTGCCTGCTTCTTACTGACTACTTCCCCGGTCTGATAATCGGTTTATGAGACTATCGATAACAGTCTTACAAGAATGTTCATATATGCCTCTCTTTTTAATAGAACAATCAGATTTCTGATAAAACTGATTAAACATAAAAGCAGGATGTTTTTATCAATTCATTATTTGATAATCCGAATTTCTTGACACATTAATTTTAGTAAAATATAGTAATCTGTAACCAGACTAAGGAGCAATTTAAGGTCTTAATCCTGTATATAACTTTTACTAAATTTATTTCATAATAAATATTCTTACTTTTAAGAGAGCACCAATGAAATCTTTAGCTAAGCTTTTTATTCTTATCCTGATTGCAGTACTGATAATTTTCTTTCTTCCGGAAAAGAAAACTTCAACCGCGGACACTGAAATAGTTTTTTCAACCGGGGATGAACCCGGTCCTGATATGAGACCTTATGAATGGGCTTATATTAAGAAAACATATCCTTATTACAATGCGGATCCCCGTGTATACATCGATGCACTTGAACAGGCACACAGGATTCATGATGAAACGCGTAATAAAAGATTAAGTAAAGGAATGAGTGCAGTTCAGTGGGAGTTTGCAGGGCCTTTAAATATAGGCGGAAGAGTTGTTGACATTGAGTTCGATCCGAACAGCCCTAACATTATTTATGCGGGATTTGCTACAGGCGGTGTATTTAAATCTTTCGATACCGGCGAAACATGGCTGCCGATCTTTGATTCACTTGCAGTACTTACTGTTGGCGATATTGCGATAGATCCGTTGAACAGCAACATTATATATGTTGGAACTGGTGAAGCAAACGGCGGACATAATAATTTTCCGGGCGGCGGCATTTTTAAATCAACGGATGCCGGCAATACCTGGCAGTTTTTAGGACTTGAAGGCACAACTTCCATAGGAAGAATTGTTATTCATCCGGTTAATTCAAATATAATCTATCTTGCTTCTGTTGGTTCGTACTTTGCACCTAATCCAGAAAGAGGAATTTATAAATCCACCGACGGCGGATTAAACTGGACACACGCCTTGTTTGTTTCAGATACAACCGGTGCAATTGATATTATTATGGATCCCGTAAACCCGGACCGAATGATGGCTGCAACATGGGAAAGAGTGAGAAGACCAACCTCATCCCGTTTATTCGGACCCTCAAGCGGAATTTACAAAACTACCAATGGCGGTGACAGCTGGACAAAAATATCTTCACCTGATCTGCCGAATCCAAATTCTCAGAATGTTGGAAGAATAGGTTTAACTGTTCACAAGAACAATCCGGATATTGTTTATGCCCTTTACACAGATGGATATACAATTATAAGTCTTTACCGGTCAAATGATTTTGGTAATAGATGGAGAGATGTTGATCCAGATAATGAATTAATTTCAGGTGCTTCAAGCTTCAGCTGGTATTTCGGACAGGTAAGAGTACATCCTGCAAATCCCAATATTGTCTATGTACTTGATGTTGCTTTTATGCGTTCAACGGATGGCGGAAATAGCTGGCCGGTGATTTATGGATATGGCGGTCCATCACAACTACATGTAGATCATCACGCACTTGCATTCAACCCGGTTGATCCGAACTTTATAATAAGTGGAAATGATGGCGGAATTAACACTTCAACAAACGGTGGTCAAACATGGTCTGCACCAAAAAATATTCCCGCAACACAGTTTTATGAAATTGGTCTGGATTATAACAATCCCCAACGGCTCTTCGGCGGAACACAGGATAATGGAACAAACAGAACAACAACCGGTGATTTAGATGACTGGCAGACTATTTATGGCGGTGATGGTTTTTATGTTAATGTCGATTATACAAACCCTAATATAATTTATTGTGAATCACAATACCCATTTTACCCAGTTAGTAAATTTAGGCTCTTTCATCAGATTTTCCTCCATAAGTCGTTGATTATATACTTGTT
>JAWOJF010000280.1:0-3934 GCA_046481785.1 Ignavibacteriaceae bacterium
AAACAATTAGCATGGAGGCTTTAGCCACAATTTGCCTTAATTGTGCGTGTCCCGACCCTTCGGGGGTAAAGCCAAAAATATTTGGAATCCTAAACCACGACATAAATGTCGTGGCAATAAATAAAAGTCTCTTTCAAGGAGAAGACATTTAAATTATTAGTTATGCAACAGACCCTTTAGCCTGTGATTTATTTGTTTATTATGGGCACCTCACAGGCTGAAGCCTGTGTTACAAGAGACTGCAAGACTCTCCCGGGGTGCCGGATCCGGGCAGCCGCTCATGCTATTTAAGTCTGCTTTATTCCATTGTTTACCAGCCTAAAAATCGTTATTTTAACATTCTTTATTATACAGGATTATATGATAAATAGTATGACCGGCTACGGTAAAGGAACAGCCGGAAACGATAAATTTTCGGCAGAAGTTGAGGTTAAAAGCGTTAACAGCCGTTACCTCGATATATCTCTGCGGCTGCCTTCTTCTTTAATGAATAAGGAGTACGAATTAAGGGAGTTTATAAAGAATAAAATATCAAGGGGTAAACTTTCGGTTAATATTCAGCTTAAGAGTGTAGAAAATGACAACGGTTTTTCCTCACTTGATAAGGACAAGCTGAAAAAGTATCTTAATATGCTTAAAGAAATAAGAAAAGCCGCCAAAATTACCGAAAAAGTAAAAATTGAGCATATTATCAGCAATAAAGACTTATTGGAAGCAAATAAAGCCGAATATGCTGAGGAAGAATTTGAGCTTATTAAAAAGGCACTCGATACAGCCATTTCCGACCTTAAAAAGATGAAACGGAACGAGGGTGCTGAACTTCAGAAAGATCTTGAAAAAAGAATTAAAGCAATTGAAGATAAGCTTACCGTTATTGAGCAGGAATCGTCAGTAAGTGTTACTGAATATTTTAATAAGCTTAAAGACCGTATAAAGATTTTGATTGAGGATGTTACTGTATATAGTGAAAGACTGGAACTTGAACTTGCATTAATAGCTGACAGGGCCGAAATAAATGAAGAATGTGTGCGCTTAAGAAGCCACCTGAAGTTTTTCCTTGAAAGTCTAAATAAAGATGATGAACCGGGCAGAAAACTGAATTTCCTCTGCCAGGAAATGAACAGGGAATCAAACACTATATCTTCAAAATCTATATCAACTGTTATTACCCATAACAGTGTATTGATAAAAGAAGAAATTGAAAAGATAAGAGAACAAATCCAAAATATTGAGTAATATTTGAGCAGGGAAAAAGGAGCAATAATAGCCGTATCTGCACCAAGCGGCGCAGGCAAAACAACAATTGTTAAAAGGATCCTGAACGATATTCCGGGACTGGTTTTTTCAATTTCTGCAACAACCAGGAAAAAAAGGCAAAATGAAACAAACGGCGTAGAATATTTTTTCCTTTCCGAAGAAGAATTTCTTGCAAAAATTGAAAAAAATGAATTTGTTGAATGGGAAAAGTTTTATGATTATTATTATGGAACTTTCAGAAGTTTTATCGATAATACCATAAATGCCGGTAAGCCAGTTATCCTTGAGGTTGATGTAAAAGGCGCACTGGCAATAAAAAGTATTTACCCTGATGCGGTTTTAATTTATATTGTACCCCCCAGTTTTGATGAACTTGTAAAAAGGCTTAAGAACCGCCAGACCGAGACTGAGGCTGATTTTAAGAAAAGAGTTGAACGCGCACAGATGGAGCTTGGCCTTAAAGATAAGTTTGATTTCTTTGTGGAAAATTCCGATTTGGATAAAGCAGTTAAAGACACTAAAAGTTTAATAAAAAAAATAATAGATAAGGAGAAGGTTAATGGAAATTAAACCTATTGATTTACGTCAGATTGATATAGAGACGGCTAACGTATATGAGGCAATTATTGTAGCTTCCAGAAGGGCAAGAAATATTAATGACGAAAATAAAATTGAGTATAATGCTCTTATAAGCACAATACCTACCACAGGTAATGATGACGAGAGTGAGGACATTGAAAATCCGGCTCAGCTTAAAATATCTCTCGATTTTGAAAAGAAAGAAAAACCTCATATTCAGGCATTGAATGAATTACTTGAAAGTAAAGTGGAATACCGCTATAAGAAGTAATTAAGAGCAAGAGCAAGTAACAAAAAAACCCGCAATGCGGGAAGCAATTATAAAAAGATTATTTTTAGCCCCGACCTGGGGCTTTTGTTTTTCTTGTTTTTAATCGTAATTATTAATTGTTAATGTATTTGCTCTTGCACTTGCTCTTGCTCTTGAACCCTCTTTCTCACTATTTTATAGTTGTATAAATAAGAAATTAAATGGTAAAAGATATTTTATCCGGTAAACATATTATTTTAGGCGTTACAGGTTGTATTGCTGCATATAAATCGGCATACCTTGTAAGAGAATTAACCAAAAGAGGATGCGAAGTTAAAGTTGTTATGACTCCCTCAGCGGTTGAGTTTATAACTCCGTTAACTTTATCTGCTTTATCAAAAAATGAAGTTATAGTGAATATTTTTCCGGAAACACAAAAAAACGGTACTGCTGTTAAAACATGGCATATAGATCTTGCTTTATGGGCAGACCTTACAATTATTGCCCCGTGTACAGTTAATACCATGGCAAAAATATCTCACGGCTTTGCCGATAATGCCTTACTGACCGTTGTATCTGCCGCACGTTCACCTGTATTAATTTCTCCTGCCGCCGATGTTGATATGTATGAGAATAAAATAACGCAGAAAAATATTAAGGCACTTGAAGAACTTGGCTATTATATCCTTTCTGCTGAAGAAGGGGAACTGGCAAGCGGACTCTCTGGTAAAGGCAGATTTCCTGAAGTGGAAAAGGTTGTTGATGCCGCAGAAATAATTTTATCAGGTTTTAAAAAGGATCTTACAGGGAAAAAAATAGTTGTAACTGCAGGACCGACTTACGAAGACATTGACCCGGTAAGATTTATCGGCAACCGTTCTTCAGGTAAAATGGGATATGCTCTTGCAAAAGCTGCGTGGTTAAGAGGTGCAAGTGTTACTCTAATAACAGGTCCCACGGGTGAAATAAATTATCCGGAAATAAACCTGATCAAAGTCCGTTCTGCTGCAGAAATGAAAAGCGCGGTTAATACTGAGCTGGAAAAGAATGATATACTTATTATGTCTGCCGCAGTAGCCGATTATAAACCTGTAAAAGCATCCGAAAAAAAGATAAAAAAAGAAGAAAGATTATCTGAAATAAAATTAACTGAAACGGAAGACATTTTATCTTCATTAAAAACATCAGCCAGGCAGGTAATTGGTTTTGCACTTGAAACAGATAATGAAATTATAAATGCTGAGAAAAAATTAAAAAATAAGAACCTGGATATGATTGTCCTGAATTCGTTAAAAGATCAGGAAAGCGGCTTTGAATACAGTACTAATAAAATTACTATTCTGAAAAAGAATGGTGATAAAAAAGAATTTCCGTTAGAATCTAAATTTCAGGCAGCAAACCATATTTTATCAGAAATTAAATATTAAAATTTAAAGAGGGTATCTCAAAAGTAAGATATAAAGAATATTTATTCATTTTTGTTAAGATGTCATTTTCTGTCTTGTCATGATAATATCTTCTCCGGAGATTGTGTGAAAAGTAGAAAGTGGTGAATAAAGGTGTATTAACCCCGGGCTTCAGCCTGGGGGATATGAGATAAAATTAAAGGGCTTTAGCCCTGAATTAGCTTCAGTTCAGGGCTAAAGCCCCGGTTATAGTTCTTTAGGATCCCCCATGTTAAAGGGTCTGTTGCATAACTATAAATTATGGTGTTGAAAGGTTAACACCTGATTTCAATCAGGTGTGAGAAAAAAATCCGGAAATTTCCTAACCGTTTTTACCTGTCCGCCGTGGCGGGACGGTTTTTGCAACAAATTCAGAAGTGGTAAACTGTTGAAACAGTTAAAA
>JAWOJF010000401.1:0-4930 GCA_046481785.1 Ignavibacteriaceae bacterium
CTGGTTTTTCTTTTAACAAGTTTTATCGGGTTCTGCCCGGCTTATTATCCTTTTAAAATTAAAACTACTAAAAAAACAGCCGTTTGATTTTAATGATATTTAGTTGATCTATCCCTGTTCCAGGGCAGGATAACTCCTGTATTTAAGATGAGACCATGTATTTGCATCAGAATTGTTATTCAGTTTATTGCAAATACATAAAGAAAACTGTCTTTATTTCGCAATATTTTGCATAATAGAGATGGTATCAGAAATATTTTATATTTGCTTTATTCTCAAATTTCACTATGTTTAAACCATATTATGAAATTGAATTTATTACATACCGTTACACTTCACCATCATCATCTAAGGAAGAATTGTGCCGGTTAGTGTATAATAACAAATAATTTAGTTACACCCCGGCACTACCGGGGTTTTTAGTTTTAAACAAATTGTAACACAGGCTTTAGCCTGTACAGTAAAAAGTGTAACACAGGCTTTAGCCTGTGCAGTAATAATTATTAAGGAGATTCACAGGCTAAAGCCTGTGCTACAAGGAATAATATATGAATGGTAATTTAAAGCTTGCTCTTCAAAAGAGCGGAAGGCTTACTGAAAAATCTCTTGAACTGCTTCGCCTGTGCGGGCTTGATATAGAAAGCTATTCAGAACGGCTTGTTATTATAACGCGCAATTTTCCGCTTGAGATTTTATTCCTGCGTGATGATGATATACCGGAATATGTTAAGGATGGTGTAGCGGATATTGGTGTTGTGGGTGAAAATATTATTTTTGAAAAACAGTTCCCAACCGTAACACTTCAAAAGCTCGGCTTTGGAAGATGCAGCCTTCTTATCGCTTATCCCGATGGAAAAGAAATATTAAAACCTGCCGATCTTAACGGCAAAACAATAGCAACATCTCACCCGGTTATCTTAAATGATTATCTTAAAAAAAATAAGCTGAACTCAAAAGTAATCCAGTTAAGCGGCTCAGTGGAAATTGCTCCATCCCTTGGTGTTGCCGATGTTGTATGCGATATTGTTTCAACCGGCAATACGCTTATGATGAACAAGCTGAAAAAATCATTTAAGATATTTGACTCGGAGGCTGTATTAATTTCTGCCAAACAGACTCTTGTTGATAATGAAAAAAATGCACTGCTTAATGATCTGCTTAGAAGGATCAGGTCGGTGCTGAAGGCACGTTCATCAAAGTACCTGATGATGAATGCACCGAAAGATTCATTGGAAAAAATTACCGGGATAATCCCTTCATTAAAAAGTCCTACTATCCTCCCTCTTGCCGATGAAAAACTGGTGGCAGTTCATGCGGTAATTCCGGCAGACCAGTTCTGGTATATAGTAGAAGACCTTAGGGATGCAGGAGCTTCCGGCATTCTTTTACTGCCCATTGAAAATATGATTTTATGAAAATTTATATTTATAAAAACTTAATTCCAGAAGAAGTTGAACAGCTCACTCTTCGTCCCGCTATTGATACCGGGAAGACATTTGAGATTGTAAAGCCAATCTTAAAAGACATCAAAGAAAATGGCTTAGCTTCAGCAATTAATTATGCAAAAAAGTTTGATGGTTTTACCGGGGACAGCCTGGCGGTAACCAGATCAGAATTTGATGAAGCAGAAAAAAAGCTTGATGTTAAAATTAAAGACGCAATAAAAACAGCAGCGGATAATATCAGGCGATTCCATGAAAAACAACTTCCCAAAGGTTACTCAGTTGAAACAATGGAAGGGATAAACTGTTCGCGTGAATTCCGTGCAATTGAAAATGCCGGGTTATACATTCCCGGCGGCACAGCAGTTCTTCCTTCAACTATGCTTATGCTTGCAATTCCTGCACAGATAGCCGGGTGCCCCAGGATTGCTGCATGTTCCCCCGCAAAAGAAGGAGTTATTAATTTACCCCTGCTTTATGCGGCTAAGGTCTGCGGTGTAAATGAGTTTTATAAAATTGGGGGTGCGCAGGCAGTTGCATTAATGGCTTATGGTGATAAATCAATTAAGAAGGTAAACAAAATATTCGGACCGGGAAACCAGTATGTAACCGCTGCCAAAATGCTTGTAAGTATTGATCCATCTGGGTGTGCTATTGATATGCCTGCAGGGCCCAGCGAGGTTCTTATTATTGCAGATGAAACAGCTAACCCCTCTTTCATTGCCGCTGATCTTCTTTCACAGGCAGAGCATGGTGCGGATTCACAGGCAATACTTGTTACAACTTCAGAATTATTAGCCGGTAAAATTAAGACGGAGACTGAAATACAGCTAAACAAACTTCCGCGGAAGGACTTTGCCAAACAGGCATTGGAAAATTCTTTTATACTTATTGTTGAAAATATTGATGATGCTGCAGCTTTCAGCAACCGTTACGCCCCGGAACACTTAATTATGAATTTTGCAAATGCATCAGGTTATACGTCTAAAATTACTAATGCAGGATCAGTGTTTATCGGGCAGTATTCACCCGAAAGTGTAGGAGATTATGCATCGGGGACTAACCACTCGCTTCCTACATCCGGTTATGCAAAAACATCCGGCGGTGTTTCGGTTGAATCTTTTATGAAATCAATTACGTTCCAGGAACTAACACCTGAAGGATTAAAAAGAATATCAGCAACAGTTGAAACACTGGCTGAAACAGAGGGACTGCGGGCACATAAAAATGCTGTTACTATAAGATTAGAAAAGAATTCGCGATCCTGATGTAAAGCGATTCACTGAATCGCTTATGTGGTTTTAACGGAAAATTTTGGTTTAGCGAAATAAGAACAAGCGAACAGCGTTTTACAATAAATGAATTCGGTAATTCGCAAATTCAGTAATCCGCAAATTCGGGAATCCGCAAATTCGGGAATCCGCAAATTCGGTAATTGTCTTAAGGTACTATATTATGAAAATAAAAAATCTGATACGCCCTAACATACTTGACTTAAAACCTTATACCTGTGCAAGAGATATATACAGCACCGGTATTCTGCTTGATGCAAATGAGAACAGCCTTGGCTCAACATTTTCCGGCTGGGATCATGCAGAGCTAAACCGTTATCCCGATCCGCATCAAAAAGATCTGAGAAAGATGGTGGGTGAATATTATTCAGTACCTGCAGATAATCTTTTTTTTGGTGTTGGTTCTGATGAGATAATTGATCTGCTTATTAGGATATTCTGCCGGCCCGGGAAGGATAAAGTTATGATACCTGGTCCTACTTACGGCATGTACAAAGTATCATCAGATATAAATGCCGTGGAAACCGTGGAAGTTCTGCTGGATGATAATTTTCAGATTGATGAACAGGTAATTGCCGCTGCTTTTGATGATGATGTTAAAATAATTTTTCTTTGCTCGCCTAACAACCCGACAGGAGAGCTTCTAAAAAAGGATGATGTATTAAATATCTGCAAAAAGTATAATGCAATAATAGCTGTAGATGAAGCTTATATAGATTTCTGTTATGAAGGCTCACTGTTAGATGAAGTTCAGAATTATCCCAATCTTGTTGTAATGAGGACGTTTTCCAAGGCATGGGGACTTGCAGGAATAAGGCTGGGTTACTGCGCCGCAAATGAGGGTATAATCGAATATTTATTTAAGGTAAAAGCTCCTTATAATATTAACTCTCTTACAAGATTTGCACTTGAAACATCAATTAAAAATTCCAGTATAAAAGATGTATATGTTAAGGTTTTGGTTAAAGAACGTGAAAGATTAAAAAATCTGCTGGAAAGCCTTAAAGGAGTAATAAAAGTTTACGATTCTGATGCTAATTTTATATTGTTTAAATGTGAAAATCCTAAAGAAGTACAGAAAAAACTGGCTGATAAAGGAGTAATTATCCGGGACCGCAGTACTCAGCCAAAACTTGAAGGATGCCTGCGGGTTTCAATAGGTACTGAAGAAGAAAATGATATCTTTTGGGAAGCAATAAAAAAAATTTTATAGCAGTAAAGGATGACATCTTTTTAAAAAAGATGTCATCTTTAATATAATCTCTAAATAAAAAAATATGAACAAAGTAATAATAGATAAGGCCTTTTTCGATTTAGCCAATCCTTATTCAGAGGGTTTAATTTCAGGGTTAAAGAAACTTTCCAAAAGAAATTTTATTATAGAGGCGGAAGGATTTAATCCGGCAGATAATACAACTCTTTTACAGATACTTACACTGGAAAAGATAGAAATTAATCCATCTGTTGAAGTCCCTTCGGTCAAAGTATTTTATATAACTGCTGCAAAAGAAAAAAAAGCAGACAAAAATATAGTTATTGTACCCTCAGAGAATAATAATAATTTTGAACAGGCTGTAACCGAAGTTATTAACAGGTTAAGATATTCCAGTCAGCACAGAAGAACAAAAGAGACAGACATAAATATTGAAATATCACTTGATGGAAGAGGGCAGGCACAGATAAACAGCGGAATCGGTTTTTTTGATCATATGCTTGAACAGATTGCACGGCATGCAAATATTAACCTTAAAATTGATGTGGCAGGTGACCTTCATATTGATGAGCATCATACTGTTGAAGATGTGGGAATAACACTTGGTACAGCAATAAATGAGGCTCTTGGTGATAAAGTGGGCATAAAGCGCTACGGATTTTCTCTTCCTATGGATGATGCAATAGCTCATTGTGCCATTGATCTGGGCGGGCGTGGATTTTTAAATTTTAAATGTAAGTTTGAAAGAGAAAAAGTAGGAGAGTTTCCAACTGAGCTTACTGAAGAATTTTTCAGAGGTTTGGCACGGGGACTAAAAGCAAATATTTTTATTCGTGCAAAAGCAAAAAATGACCATCATAAAATTGAATCTATATTTAAGGCTTTTGCAAAATCATTAAATGAAGCGTGCAGGCTTGATGAAAGAAATGAAGGCGGCCTGCCCTCTACAAAAGGAATATTATGATAGCGCTAATTGATTATGG
>JAWOJF010000020.1:0-3324 GCA_046481785.1 Ignavibacteriaceae bacterium
GATTCTGTGCTGCCTCGTGAAGATTTAATCTTCTATAACGGTATCGGGGGATTTACACCCGATGGCCGCGAATACATAATTACAACTTCGAACAAACAATTCACACCGGCACCGTGGGTAAATGTAATAGCAAACCCGACTTTTGGAACTGTAGTATCTGAGAACGGCCCTACATATACATGGAGTGAGAATGCGCATGAGTTTCGGCTTACACCATGGAACAACGACCCTGTTACCGATTCGAGTGGAGAAGCTTTTTACATTCGCGATGAGGAAACCGGGCACTTCTGGTCACCCACACCATTACCTTGTTGTGGAATTGGTGCATACGCAAGCCGACATGGATTCGGTTACAGCGTTTTCGAGCATATTGAAAGCGGTATTCGATCGGAGCTTTGGATTTATGTGGCTGCGGATGCAGCAATTAAGTTTTCAGTATTAAAATTAAAAAACGAGTCTGGCAGATCACGTAAACTGTCTGTAACAGGTTTCGTAGAGTTGGTGTTGGGTGATCTACGACCAAAATCGGGCATTCACATTCTTACTAAAGTTGATCCCGGCAGTGCTGCATTATTTGCACGAAACCCTTATAACTCAGAGTTTACGGACCGGATTGTCTTCTTTCAAACAGATAGTACAACCCGTTCATTCACAGGTGATCGGAATGAATTCATTGGGCGAAACGGTTCCCTTAGAAATCCGGCTGCAATGAATCGTTCACATCTTTCAGGCAAAACAGGTGCGGCTTTGGATCCTTGTGCAGCTATCCAGGTTTTATGTGAACTGACTGACAATCAGGAGGAAGAGATTATCTTCAAATTTGGTGCAGGCAGTAATGAGGATGATGCTATTAATATGCTGCATCGTTTCCGTGGATCGAGTGCCGCACGAAATGTACTCGAATTTGTTTGGAATTATTGGAAAAAAACACTTGGTGCAGTTCAGGTTGAAACTCCGGACAACTCCCTTAATATACTAGCGAACGGCTGGCTCTTATATCAATCTTTAGCATGCCGCATCTGGGCGCGAAGCGGATATTATCAATCCGGTGGAGCTTTTGGTTTTCGGGATCAGTTGCAGGATGTAATGTCAATAATTCATATAGAACCAACCTTAACACGAAATCACCTGCTCCTCTGCGCAAGCCGTCAATTCCGTGAGGGAGATGTACAGCATTGGTGGCATCCACCTTCCGGTCGGGGTGTGCGTACACGCTGTTCGGATGATTACCTTTGGCTGCCTTTAGCTACTTGCCGGTATGTTACAAGCACCGGGGACACAGGTGTGCTGGATGAATCTGTTTATTTCCTTGAAGGGCGGGCAGTTGGTGCAGATGATGATTCGTATTATGATATGCCGAACAGATCTGAAGAATCCGGAAGTCTATACCAGCATTGTGTTCAAGCCATAATAAATGGATTAAGATTTGGTGATCATGGTTTACCGTTAATTGGCAGTGGTGATTGGAATGATGGTATGGATATGGTCGGTATACATGGAAAAGGTGAAAGTGTCTGGTTAGGCTTCTTCCTTTATGAAGTACTCATTCAGTTCATAAAAATTGCCGGCATACATGGTGATATAGAATTTGTTGAACGTTGCAAAAGTGAAGCGCACAAACTGCAAAAAAACATTGAACAAAACGGATGGGATGGCGAATGGTACCGCAGAGCTTACTTTGACGATGGAACACCACTCGGATCAGCAGGTAATCAGGAATGCAGGATTGATTCTATTGCGCAAAGCTGGTCTGTTCTTTCCTCTGCAGGAGATGCAGATCGTTCACGTATGGCTATGGAGTCATTGAATAAAAACCTTGTTCGGCGTGAACAAAAAATAATTCAACTTTTAGATCCGCCGTTCGATAAATCAGATTTGAATCCGGGTTATATAAAAGGCTACGTTCCCGGAGTAAGAGAGAATGGAGGTCAGTACACGCATGCCGCAATCTGGGCAGCTATGGCATTTGCAGCTTTGGGTGATAGTAAACTTGCATGGGAACTGTTTACAATGATTAACCCGATTAACCATACATCATCTCCGGAGGGTATTACCACTTACAAAGCAGAACCATACGTAATAGCTGCAGACATTTATGCAGTATCACCTCATATCGGACGCGGCGGTTGGACCTGGTACACAGGTTCGGCTGGATGGATGTATCGGCTTATCGTCGAATCATTACTGGGATTGAGACTTGAAGTTGATAAGCTTCATATTAAACCTTGCATTCCAACTGATTGGGAAACATATAAAGTGCATTATCGTTATCGTGAAACAACGTACCACATCGCAATTTATCAAACACAAAGCGATAATGATGATATGATTATAACAGTCGATGGAGTTCAGAATGTTGAAAAAATTATTCCTCTTGTTGATGACCGTCAGGAACATCACGTAGAAGTCAAAATTCCATTACCCGGCTAATTAAATACTGATTTATAGGAAGTTCTGTTTTCAACTTATATAATATGTCTTTCTGTTGAACAGGCTTTCTTAAAGATGTAATCCCTTTTTCAATCTTTTGAACTATTGAACCTGAAAGGTCAATTAATATATTGTAGTTGTAAAATATTTATCTGGTGATAATATGAGATTTATTAATTATTTTTAAAAGAAGGAGTAGTTATGAGCACCCACATTAATGAAGGCGCTGTAAAAATCATCGAAATTATTGGTATCTCTTCAAAAAGTTTTGATGATGCAATTAATCAGGCTTTGAAAAAAGCCTCTAAAACTTTAAAAGGGATAACCGGGTTTGAAGTTATTAAACATATGGCAAGGGTTAAAGATGGTAAGATAATGCAATATAAAGTCAATCTTAAACTTGCTTTTCCTGTTGAATAATAATAGAAAGGATCTGCTATGTCACTGCAAGTTAAATATAGTCCAGTTCTGGCTTTAGCCAAAGAATTAAACGTACAGGGACTGGATGTTAAAGAAGATGCCGGCAAATTAAAATTATCCGGAACTGTAATTACACAGTATGAAAAAAATATTTTATGGGACAAAATAAAAGAAATCGGCGGTGAAGGACAAACAGAAGTAGGTGCGGATATTAAAGTTTCAAATACCGGATACTACCATTTGCACACAGTTGAAAGTGGTGAGAGCCTGAGTAAAATCGCAAAGCATTATTATAAAGATGCAAACAGTTATACAAAAATATTTGAAGCTAACAAAGATCAGCTTACAAATCCGGATCTGATTAAGGCAGGGCAAAAATTAAAAATCCCAAATCCTTAATTAGTATCCCGATTAAAATTGAAGTTGTAAAAAAACTTCTGGTATAATTATAAAATCAGTAGTAGCACGAGTAGG
>JAWOJF010000039.1:0-5161 GCA_046481785.1 Ignavibacteriaceae bacterium
AATTGAACTCGCAAAGCAGCACAATACTAAAGTTATTCTGTCGGTTGGTGGATGGGAAACTTCTTATAATTTTCCGCAGGTGGCAGCCGATCCCTTAAAACGTACTAACTTTGCACACTGGTGCGTAGAACATATTACTCAATATGGTTTTGATGGTATTGATATCGACTGGGAATTTCCGGGTTATAAACCTCATAAAGGTACTGAGTATGACCGTGAAAACTTTACCAAACTTCTTCAAACTGTTCGAGATAGTCTTCAGGCACTTGGTGATAAATCCGGCAGAAATTATCTGCTAACTGTTTCTCTGCCTGCCGCTGCCAGCCATTTGACAGATATTGAAGTACAAAAGATATCCTCTCTTGTAGATTATATGAATATAATGACGTACGATTTGTTTGGTCCCTGGGGTAAAATCAGTAATCATAATTCAGCATTATACGGGCCTGCCCTGGGGGACCCTGCACGCAGTGTGGATGGTGCGTTTAAACTATACAATAAGGGACATAATGTTCCATCAGAAAAAATTAATATGTGTGCTGCCTTCTTTGGCTATTCCTATGCTGACTGCAGTGAAATATATGGTGAACATAGTGGTGCTGATACAATTCTTTTCCCGGCAGGGCAAGATATTTTTTATTCGCGCATTGCAGGCAAGATGGATCAGTTTGAGCGACATTGGGATAGTACAGCAGGGGCACCTTATCTTATAAGTGAACTACATAATACTTTAATTTCATTTGAAGATGAAGTATCGGCTTCTATGAAGGCCGGATATGTAAAAAAAAATAATGCGGCAGGGATAATCATTTGGCCTTTGATGGGAGATTATTTATCCGATGGAAAAACACCATTGCTTGATGCAGTTTATGAAACATTAAACGATGTGAAAATTTCAAAATAATTAACATTTATATGCGCAGGAAACAGCAGTAAAATGTATTCTCAATCGATCATATTTCCTAAAGCTTTCGGAGTAGCTATTGATGATTTGGGATGGATCCAGGGGAGTTCTCTCAGGGATGAAAACGGACCCTCGAGAATTGGCGTTAACAGGGAAATGGGAATGAAAGATTATTTCCCTATAGTTGAAACAGGGAAAGCCTTGGGAATAAGATTTCAGGGATTGTTTGTTTTATCCGAAATGGACAGGCTGAATATATGTGCGAAATATCCTACTACTACTAAGTATGGTTCTGATTTTGATAATTCGGAGAATATTAAACAAGAGCAGCTTGATATTATGAACTATGTAATTGACAACGCAGCTTACCTCGAGTTTGGGCTTCATGGTGTGGGCCATGAACATTTTACAAACGGAATAAGAACAAGAGCAGAATGGTATGACCTTAAGAATAAAAAGCCATGGCCTGAACACGATACCAGGGATCATTTAAAAGCATTTACGGAAATTATGGCGCAGTATGGATTAACAAAAGGAAACGGACACTCATTCCCTGAAAGTTTTGTCCCATGCGCATATGGTTACTACTGGAATCCGGAAAATGAACTGAGTACCGGTAAATTTGCAGGCGGGATGGGGGTAAAATATGTTAATACATGGTTTGAACAAATACCCGAATGTAATCCACCTATTGAATACGGCGGCGGCTTTGACCATGGTGTGCTTGTAATAAACAGGCATATTTACGGAAATCAATGGTATGAACTAGCCTCACTTCCTGCGGCATCACTTGAAGAATATGAAACAGATATTATAGAAACCCATTGGCCTAACTGGCTTGCACAGGATTATTTCCTCCAGGAAGAACTTAATAAAAAATGGATAGAATTTTTTACAAATATTCAAAAAAGCAAAACACATTATCTTGCTAAAAATACTGAGCAGCTTTATTCTCAATGGCTTTACAAAAAATATACAAAAGTGAAGGAAGTTAAGGGAAAGATTTTTATTGACAACAGAAACATGCCTGCTGATGCTTATAACGGGGATCTGCTGGGAAACATGGTATTGAAAATAGAGTTGAAAGAAAATCAACATATCTCCAAAGCGGAAATAAATGGAAGTACTGTTTCTGCTTATTATGAGGATGCCGGTTATGGGTTTATATACTTAAACAGGCTGGAACAAAAAGAATATGTATTAACTTATGAAACAGGAGTGGACACACTGCCGGTTTACATAAATAACACAGGAACTTATAACATTTATAGTTTTAAGAATACAGTTACTAATATAATCTTCAGAATAAAAATGTATGGTACCCAGGCGGTCCGGATTAAATGTCCTAACCCCATAAGTGTAAATTCAGATAACCCCCGGCTTAAAATAATATCAAGCAATTACAATAACAGTGAAAAAATTTTATCGATAGAAATTTGCGGGCATGATATTCAGGGGGAGCAGGGAATCATTTCAATAGACTTGTAATTTTTTTAACATTAACAAAATATAAGAGTATGAAAAAAATAATATATCAAATTTGTTTTGCCGCTTTACTGGGGCTGTTTAGTGCATGTGCAGATTCTTATCAGGAGCCTGAAATATCTTCAGACATATTTACGATAAAATATGACAGCCTCATGCACAGCTTTGTTGATAGTAAACTGCCTGGTTCAGAGGGATTAATGGATAAATATTTTCCCTCGGAAGTTATCTATATCGGAGATGAAGCAATATCCGATTTTAAACTGGAAACAATTGATCTGGATAAAAGTGATTCTGTACAGACATTGATATTAACAGGCACTAGTACAGGGGAAGGTGTAAATCTGAAAAAAGAAATACGAACAGCAATATATTCTGAATTTCCCTCAATGGCTTTTGTTAATGTAACTTATACCAATTCAGGCAAAGAGGATTTAAATGTAACAGGGTGGGTAAATAATTCCTACACAATTTCATCAGGCAGCGGATCAGGTAATAAATTCTGGTCGTATCAGGGAGCATCCTTTCCTGACAGAAGAGATTGGGTAATGCCCTTAACTGACGGCTTCAGCCAGGAAAATTATATGGGAATGAATGCCAGTGATTACGGCAACGGTACACCCATAGCAGATGTTTGGAGAAAAGATATTGGTATGGCAATAGGACATGCAGAGGTTACTCCAAAACTTGTATCGCTTCCTGTAGAGGTAAATTCTTTGTCAGAAGGTGCAGATGTAAAAGTAATGTATAAGAAAGAAAAGACACTTCATCCCGGTGAATCAATAAAGACATATGAAACTTTTATTAATATTCACAAAGGCGATTATTACGCTACATTAAAAAACTTCAGGAATGTAATGGCAAAAAAGGGGCTGGTTATACAGGAAGCGCCTGCCGGATCTTATGAAGCTGCCTGGTGCGCCTGGGGATATGAAAGGGACTTTAATGTAAAAGAAGTTTTAGGAACACTTCCTAAAGTAAAGGAGCTTGGTTATAAATGGGCTGTTCTTGATGACGGCTGGCAGACTTCAGAAGGAGACTGGTACCTGCATCCTGCAAAATTTCCTAATGGTGATAAAGACATGATTGCATTTGTTAACAAAATAAAAGAGGCAGGCTTAAAGGCGCAGCTTTGGTGGGCTCCCTTAGCGGTTGATCCCGGTACTGATTTAATTAAAGAACATCCCGATATGCTGCTGCTAAATAAAGACGGATCAAAGCAGGATATATCATGGTGGGATAGCTACTACCTCTGTCCGGCTTATGATAAAACGTTAAGCTATACAAAAGATCTTGTTATAAAAATAATGAAGGATTGGGGATATGAAGGACTAAAAATAGATGGTCAGCATTTGAATGGTGTTCCGCCCTGTTATAACCCTGCACATAAACATGCTTACCCCGAAGAGTCTGTTGAAAAACTTCAGGACTTCTGGAAGATGGTTATTGAGACTGCACAGGAAATAAATAAAGATGCAGTTATACAAATTTGTCCATGCGGTACTTCATATTCATTTTATAATCTTCCTTATATGAATCAAACAGTAAGCTCTGATCCGCTTTCTTCCTGGCAGATTCGGTTAAAAGGTAAAACACTTAAAGGACTAATGGGTGAAAGCGCATCTTATTACGGTGATCATGTTGAGCTTAGTGATAATGGTACCGACTTTGCAACATCAGTTGGAATTGGTGCCGTTGTTGGGACTAAGTTTACATGGCCCTCAGACAGGCATCCGCAAAAAGGATACATACTAACTAAAGATAAAGAAATTGAATGGAAGAAATGGATAGATATTTATCATCAAAAAATGCTGCCTAAAGGTGAATATCTTGGAGAACTTTATGATATAGGTTTTGATGTACCGGAAACTCATGCTATAAAAAAAGATTCCCGATTATATTATGCATTCTATGCTGATAAATGGAATGGCCAGGTGGAACTCAGAGGTTTGGAGAGTAAGACATATAAAGTAACTGATTATGTGAATAATAAAGAGTTAGGTGAGGTTAAAGGGCCTGTAGGAAAATTGGATGTTGAATTTAATAAAAGTTTGCTCATTGAATGTATTCCGGTAAAGTGATGTTTGGTTAAAGCAAGATTAAATTCTGTTAAATATACACGTTTACAAATGTGGAATTAATAAAAGAATATGGAGTAAAAATGGAAATACATAAATTAATTAATAAATTTCTTCTATTTTGTTTTTGTTCGGCATTAACTTCTCAAATATCCGCCCAGACACCTCCGGATAAACTGTTGTTGAATAGTTTCAGGCCTAAAAATATTTACAATACACCTGTAACAAATATTGAAAAGGCAAAATACCCTGTAATAGATATGCATTCACATGCCTACGCAGAATCCCCCGGACAAATAGACCAATGGGTAAAAACTATGGATGAAGCCGGGATTGAGAAAACAATTGTCTTAACTTATGCTTATGGAGCCAAGTTCGATTCAATATATGCTGAATATTCCCGCTATCCCGGAAGATTTGAATTGTGGTGTGGGATTGATTATACCGGTTATGATAAACCCGGTTTTGGAGAGAATGCTATAAAGGAACTTGAAAGATGTTATAATGCAGGGACAAGAGGAATTGGTGAAATGGGTGATAAAGGGAAAGGACTTTTTTATTTTCAGCCGCCTGCTTACGGTATGCATGTAGATGATAAAAGAATGGATCCTATACTGGAAAAATGCGGTGAACTGGGAATGCCTATTAATATTCATGTAGGTGAACCTCAGTGGTTTTATGAATCTATGGATTC
>JAWOJF010000159.1:0-2696 GCA_046481785.1 Ignavibacteriaceae bacterium
TTCTTTTTTTGCCTTCTTTTTGCAATATCTCAATTGCACGCACAAACGCTGATTGATCTGAACAATCATTATAAAAATCTTGACACTACTGAAGTGAAAGAATTGAATTTCACACAGGCTAAAGCCTGTGCTGCAAAAACAAATGATTAATAGAAGAATCCTATAGAGAAGTAATACTGCGTTTCACCCCAGCTAATAGGGTTGCCGGGAAGGTTTTTTGTGAATAGAAAACTTTTGCCTACGGAGAAATCTGCCGGGCCTATGGGGGTATCAAATGATAATGAAGCGCCGGCGCCATGTCTTAAATCTTTAAACCGGATCTCTTCCTGTTCTGCCCATGCTGAACCAAGATCGTATCTAAATTTAAAGAAGGTTGTAAAAAATATACTTATTGGAAGCTGGTACCTGTATTCAAGAGAAGTTAAAAATAACTGCCTTCCCCTGAACTCATCTTCTCTCATCCCGAAGAATGAACTTTGTCCGCCTAATGAATAATGCTGGCTTAACGGAAGAGTTTTATCTCCAAAGCCCATAACTATGCGGGGTGACAAAGTATGGCCGCCGTTAAGTGTAAAATAATTTTTATACTCAAAACCGATATTTGAAAACCCGATATCACCCCCCAGGATTTTCTGAGCAGTTTCATAAGAACCGTAAAAATAAATTCCGTTCTCCGGATAAGGGTATTTATCCTGTGTATCAATGGTTGAGCTTACTTTAAGACTTACTATCTTTATTTTATACGGATCAAACCCCGGGCTGCCGGTTTTAACTTTTACCTCATCATATCCATACTTCCCCTGGAAAATGAGGTTGCCGAATCTTTGCACCTGCCACCCGGCGGCAACCGAAGCACCGTAATAAATCTGACGGTATTCGCCTACAGATGACCTTGAAAATTTCCTCTCAGAGGTTATTGGATCGGTTGCATATTCAAAGGCATCATCAAAACGGTAATATGCATTAATTTTATATGTAAGATAAGTATTAAATATCCTGTTGGATTTGTGCTCAAGAATATAAGCCCGCTTTCTGGGACCCAGTGAAAGAAGCAAACCCAGCTCAGTAGCGCTTCCAAAAAGATTTTCATCCCTGAAATCAAGGCTAACCTGCAGTTTATCTTCATTGTCGGACCTGAACCCGACCCTTACAAGGCTTGAGACCTTTTCCATTACTTTCAGAACGACGATATTTTTCCCGTTACTGTCTTTACTAACTGTTAAAATAATGTCTTCAAATAAATTTGTATTTCTTAGGTTTCTTAATCCCCGTTCAACGTCATTATAATAAAAATAATTACCCGAACGTAAATTAAATTCCCTGGTAATTATTGTAATATTGGTATAGTAATTCCCTTCGATTATAATTGAGTCGATAATACCTTCACTAAATTCTAAAAACAATGTACTGTCGCTTTTATCAAAATGCATCCTTTTAAGTTCAGCAAGAGAATAGCCTCTGTCACGGTATAGTTTTAACACATCAACAATTCTTGCAGCAATAATTTCATGATCATAATATTTACCTTCCACAGATGTTAATATGGAATCAGCGGTTTCCCTCTTAACTGCCGATATGCCGGAAAACATTACTTTATTTACGGTTGGTTTTTCCTCATACACAAAATCGAGTGTGGAATAACTTCCGGACTGACTTACAAAAACCGTAATATCTTCATACCTGCCTGTTTCAAACAAAGTATACATATCAGACAAGATGTCATAGCTGGAAACCGAATCTTTAAGGCTGTATTTCTTTTTGAGATTGTTTTCCGGTAAAACATCTGAGTTATCCAACAGAACATTGCGGATAAAAAATTCTTTTTCCTTCAGATTATTATGGAGAAGTGAATCTATCTGGTATTTGATTTTACCGATATATTTTAATGCAGTATTATAGCCGGCATCAATTAAAGAATCCAGGTTAGTAAAATCAGTAGATTGTTTGTCATTTAAGCCGGGTTCAATTACTATGCTGGCGCCTTCAAGCTGTGCCCGGTTTAACTGAAGCATGGGGATACTTACAATCTGATCGGCAACCATCCATGGGGATTCCAGTTCTTCTATTTCATGAAGGTTACTTGTAGTATTAACGGCAATAATGTACTCACCCCCCATCTCTGAGGCAACCTTTACGGGTATGTTTGCTACAAGTCCGCCGTCCACCAAAATTAAAGAATCCATTTTAACAGGTGAAAGGAAAAAAGACACGCTGGAGCTTGCCCTCATAGCATGGCTTAGAGAGCCGCTGTTTATTACCACCAGGTTTCCGTTAACAAGATTGGTACATACAGCCCTGAATTTTACTTTCAGTTCATCAAAACTTTCTTCAACATGGATTGGTGCCTGTAAAGTAAGAAGGTTAAGATAATTAGAAAGTTTCTGGCCATCGTTTATTGATGTTGGAAGAACCGGGGTTAGGCCCTTTAGTCTTAATGCAAATATGGCTTTATCTTCAGTAATTTTTTGATCAATAAATAATTCCCGGCGGTTTGTTTCCCTGTCAAGGGAAAGTATATAATCCCAGTCGGTATTCCTTGCTATAGAATCAATCTCATCCATACTATAACCGGCGGCATATAAACCACCGATAACGCTGCCCATGCTTGTACCAACAAGAATATCTATAGGAATATTATTTTCTTCAAAAGCTTTTAAAACTCCCACCTGGGCAATACCCCTTGCTCCGCCGCCGCT
>JAWOJF010000261.1:0-3151 GCA_046481785.1 Ignavibacteriaceae bacterium
TTCAGACAAGGATATTCTGTGGGCAGATTACGTATATATAAGTGCTATGTCAGTTCAATCTGAATCAGTAAACTTTGTTATTGAAAAATGCAAAAAGTTAAAAACTAAAATTGTTGCAGGCGGTCCATTATTTACGAGCAATCCTGACCAATACAAACAAATTGACCACCTGGTTCTTAACGAAGCCGAAATAACTCTGCCCCGGTTTTTAACTGACCTTGGTAAAGGTGAACCTAAACAAAAATATATTAGTGAAGAGTGGGCAGACATTACTGCCACACCGCTGCCACTCTGGGAGCTTATAGACATTAACAATTATTCTTCAATGAATCTCCAGTATTCCCGCGGCTGCCCTTATGACTGCGAGTTCTGTGATATAACAGTTCTTTATGGAAGACGTCCCCGGACAAAAACCAAAGAGCAGATATCTGCCGAACTGGATGCATTATATGTTACCGGCTGGCGCGGGCCTGTATTTTTTGTTGATGATAATTTTATCGGTAATAAAATAAAGCTTAAAAATGAGATACTTCCTACCATTGCAAATTGGATGAAGGAAAAGAAAAGTCCTTTTTATCTGAACACTGAGGCATCAATTAACCTGGCTGATGATAATACTTTACTGGAACTTATGGTTAACGCAGGCTTTGAAGCTGTGTTTGTAGGTATTGAATCCCCAAACGAAGATAGCCTGCTTGAGTGTAATAAAAGCCAAAACAGCAACCGCGACCTTATATCAAGTATTAAAAAAATTCAGAAGGCAGGTTTGGAGGTTCAGGGAGGATTTATAGTAGGATTTGATAATGATCCTCCTTCAATTTTTGAAAAACTTACAAACTTTATCCAGGAAAGCGGAATAGTAACAGCCATGGTAGGGTTATTAAATGCCCCCCGGGGTACAAAGCTTCAAAAAAGATTGGAAGGCGAGGGGAGAATGCTGGCTGATTTTACCGGGGACAATACTGACTTTTCAATAAATTTTATCCCGAGAATGGACACTAAAGTACTCCTTGAAGGATATCAGAAAATCCTGGATAAAATCTATTCACCAAAGTATTATTATGAACGTGTAATGAGCTTCCTTAAAGATTTTAACCCGAAAAAGAAAGTCTTCCATTTTAACTCGAGTTATATAATGGCTCTGTTTAAATCTATGTTTAAACTGGGTGTGATTGGTAAAGAAAGAATTTATTACTGGAAATTATTTTTCTGGTCATTATTCAGAAAACCCCAGTTGTTTTCGCTGGCAATATTATTTACGATATACGGATTCCATTTCAGAAAAATATCTGAAAACTGAAGTATTTCTTCTTCAGAATTTCTAAAACATTGGACATTGCTGATAAAGTAATAAAAAGTATTAATACCTTAATCATTCTAATAGATTATTTGCTAAATGGCTGTTTTTTTGTAAGATATAGTTAGTAACTACAAGGAATCTTATTATAACTCCAAAAGTATTTATATGGGAAACTCAGGGCATAATAGCCCTTGATTTAACAAGCCTGTTATTAAAAGCAGGATGCGACCCAAGGAGAATTCTTGTGCCCGAAGATTTGACATGTCTTATTTCAAGTGAGCACCCAGACTCATTTATTCTTTGCCCGGACCTGGATTTTAAGATGACAGATGAAATGATCTCTGCCATTCATAGTTTGAATATACCGGTTATAATTTTATCAGCAATGAAAGAAGGGATTATAAGCCGTCAGCTTAATGATAACCTGGTAACTTATAATTTTCTGTCTAAACCCTTTGATGAGCAGGAACTGATTGATTGCATATGGGGGTTTATGTATACAAAATGTGAGGAAGAAAATAAATATATATATGATTATGGAAACTTTTATTGGGGGGTTTAAATGATAAATCGTAATGGACATAAAACTATTCTCCTTGTTGAAGATGAAGCAATGATTGCTATGCTGGAAACCAGGGAGTTAAAAAACTATGGGTATGACGTTATCCATGCTATGAATGGTCCAAGAGCAATTGAAAGCATCAGAGATAATAAAGCCTTAATTGATCTTATCCTTATGGATATTAACCTTGGTCATGATCTGGATGGCACAGAAGTGGCTAAAATAATACTTAAGGAACATGATATTCCTATTTTATTCCTTTCAGGCCATATAGAACGTGAAATAGTAACTAAAACCGAGGATATAACTTCCTATGGATATGTTGTTAAAAATTCCGGTATTACTGTGTTGGATGCATCCATTAAAATGGCTTTCAGGCTTCATGCGGCAAACTTGGATTTAAAACGCAAATCGAAGAAAATTGAAGATAAGGATACGGAACTACAGCATTATGAAAAGCGGTATCGCAGGCTGTTTGAATCGGCAAAAGACGGGATACTTATTCTAAGTGCAGAAACAGGAATTATTGTTGATGTTAACCCATTTTTAATCGAATTGTTAGGCTATTCACGCGGAGAGTTTCTTAATAAAAGTATCTGGGATATAAGTGCTTTTAAAAATATTGATTATGCAAAACAATTGTTTAAAGCCCTGCAGGATAAAAAATATGTAAGGTATGATAACTTACCTCTGGAAACCTCAGACGGAAGAATAATACATGTAGAATTTATTAGTAATGTTTACCTGGTTGACAGTGATAAGGTTATTCAATGCAATATCCGCGATATAACCAGCCGGATGCATTTTGAAAAATCACTTACGGATGATATTGAAAAAAAAGAAGGCTTACTGAAAGAATTACAGCACAGGACTAAAAACAGCTTCAATATGATTACAAGTTTAATAAATCTGAGAAGCGGCGTAATTGATTCTGAAGAAACCAAAAATGTGCTTGAGGAATTAAATTTACGAGTTAAATCTGTTTCCGATTTATATTCATTATTAAATGAAACTGATACTTTTTACGAGGTTCATCTTAAAACATATTGCAATAAAGTAATTGAATCAGCCCTTAGTCTTTCTAAAAATATTACAATAAACAGTAGTATTGATAACATTGTTGTCCCTACTCAAATTGCAGCACTAATTGGAATGATCCTGGTGGAGTTATTATCCAATGCTATTAAATATGCCTTTCCTGATTCCCGGCAGGGAATAATAAATATAGAATTGAAAACATCTGATAACGGCATACTATTATTAGTTGAAGATAACGGCATTGGCTTACA
>JAWOJF010000334.1:0-5700 GCA_046481785.1 Ignavibacteriaceae bacterium
TTTTAACATGGGGGAGCCTAAAGAACCATAACGGGCTTTAGCCCTGAACTGAAGCTAATTCAGGGCTAAAGCCCATATAATATTAACTCATATCCCCCAGGCTGATGGGAGTGTTGCACAACTCAGCCTTAACTTCACAAGGAGAAGATATCAATTGCCACGACTTTTAAGTCGTGGCAATTGATATCTTCTCCTTGTGAAGTTAAGGCTGAGTTGTGCAACACTCCCTTCAGCCTGGGGGATATGAGCTAATATTATATGGGCTTTAGCCCTGAATTAGCTTCAGTTCATGGCTAAAGCCCATGTTATGGTTCTATAGGCTTTAAATAAACCCCTGCAAAAAATAAGCTGGATAAATCCAGCCTCTACAAAATTTGCCTACTGCCTATTGCATACTGCCTACTTGCCCTTACTGCATACTGCCTACTTGCCCTTACTGCCATTTGCCTACTGCCTATTGCCTACTGGCCTTAACTGCCTACTTGCCCAAACTGCCGACTGTGGACTTGCTCTTGTTCTCTGTACATGCCGTACAATTCATCCATAAACATTGCCGGACTTGCTTCAACATTTTCTATTACCTTAATAGTAGCTTCGGAAAAAAGTTTTTTCGCATCGTTTTCACATATCCCGCAGACCACAACATTAACTCCCTGCTTTATCAGCATTTGAGCACAGAAGACTTCCGAACCATGGGAATTACTTATGTGGTTTGTCATTTTTTGTATTAATGTTTCACTATCCATATCATAAATAAAAAAGTATTCTGATTTACCGAACAATTTGGAAACCCTTGCACCGTTAGAAATAAACTCAACACTTACAGCTATTTTCATATCCTGCACCATTATTTATTTCAACAAGGTGTGCAAAAACCAGACCAGAAAAATGAGTCGTTTTCCGCTTCTGCTATTCAGCAAACTAAATCTATTTTATAAGCCGTATTTTTTAATCTTTCGCCAGAGGGTGGTTTTATTTATGCCAAGTGAATCTGCGGTTTTAGTCCGGCTTCCATTAAACTTTCGGAGAGTTTCAATAATTAATTGCTTTTCGGCATCTTCAAGTGGGGTTTTAGGCATTAACGCTTCGTTTGAATCTGTTTCATCCAGAAGAGCCTGAAATTTTGAAGGAAGATGTTCCGGTTTAATGGCTTCTGAGTTGCAAACAACAAAGGCATGTTCAATTACATTATCAAGTTCGCGTATATTTCCGGGCCACCTGTATAATGTTATTGCTTTTAATGCATCAGGTGATATGTAATGAATTTCCTTTTTAAATCTTTTTTTATACTTATCCATAAAATGATTAACAAGACTTGGAATATCATCTTTTCGTTCAAATAAAGATGGAAGATGAATATTTATAACATTTATCCTGTAATATAAATCATCTCTGAACCTTCCTTCTTTTATTTCCATTTCAAGGTTCCTGTGTGTAGCAGAAATTATTCTTGCATTAAGTGGAAGAGTTTTTATACCGCCGACTCTTTCAAACTGCCTGTTTTCAAGTACTCGCAGCAGTTTAACCTGAACGGATAATGGAATATCCCCTATTTCATCCAGGAACAAAGTACCGTTTCCTGAAAGCTCAAACCTGCCCGGCTTTGTATGCATAGCTCCTGTAAAGGCTCCTTTTTCATGTCCAAAAAGTTCACTTTCAAGCAAACTCTCAGCAAAAGCCGTACAATTTACCGCTATAAATGGTTCTGATTTTCTGTCGCTGTTCAAATGAATGGCACGTGCAACAATTTCTTTACCGGTTCCGCTTTCGCCGGTTATCAGCACTGTGCTGTCGGTATTAATTACGTTTTCCATCATATTAAATACTTTTATCATTGGCTTGCTGCGGCCAATAATATTCTTAAAGTGAAAACGCTCTTCAATGTGCTCGGAAAGATTTTTCATTACACTTATATCTTCAAAAGTAACAACCCTGCCTGTTTTTTTCCCTGACACATCAAGTAGTGGAGCTGAATTAATACGGACTAAAACCCTGCTGCCGTCTTTACGTATAATAGTAGTTTCTCGTAATAATGCCTGCTGATGTTCTGTTATGAATGTTCTTAGCTGTAAATCCTCTTTCCCGTCTTCGGATGGGAATACCTGCCAGTATTTTTTTCCAACAGCTTCTGAAATTGTAAATCCCGTTATTTTTTCGGCAGAACGGTTAAAAGAAGTTATTTCCCAGTTCGAATTTATTGTAAAGGTACCCTCAAGCAGACTGTTAAATATGGTCTCAAGCTTATTTTTTTCTTCAATAATTTCATTATTTTTTTCATCTAAAAGATTGTATAGTGATAGCATTTCCTGTGTATCTCTGAATACTGCTATAACCCCTATAGTTCCCTGTGAAGGCTGTATTACTGGGGTAATTGAGGCTGTTACAGACAATACTTTGTTATTACTGCAATTTATTGTTAAAGGAATGTTTGAATATATTTCGCCGGAAATAAGGCTTTGCCCTATTAGCTGATTCTTCCCCTCTGAAAAATCAAATAAAATATCTGCCGGTTTTGATATAATATCTTTATCCTGGAAACCGGTAATTCTTGCAGCGGCTTCATTAAATATAATTATCTTATTCTCCCTGTTAATTGCAATAATTCCATCGGGAGTAAATAATTTATCGTTCATTTTTTCGGTTATGTGTTGATCAGGCGTCATTTCATGCTTCATATTATTCCATAAATATAATCATTTTCAGGAATATAAAATGAAACGCTGACTATACACAGCTAGTGCTGTCCGGTATAAAATTATTATTGATAATAATATTCATAAATAGATGTAGAATCTGGATCTATTTTATTATGAAATCAATCCCAATCTGCCGTCCCTAAAGGACTTTGTTTATTTGGTTTGATTATTCTTTAAATCATTAATATTGCAGGGATACAAAAGCTAACATCATAACCCAGCCAACTGTATGTTAAGGTTTAATATCATATTGCTGTTTTAAGTCCCATTAGAAACGTATGTTTATAGACATAGGTAACCTCAAAAATATTCAAGTTCCGTAGGAACGAAAAAAATTATTATTTTGGACAGATATGAACAAAATGATTGCAAAGTGAAACGCCGTTTATACCTTGTTACATTTTTGCAATGTTCCGGCAGATAATCCGCAGTAATCCTGTTAATCCCCTTAAAAACATTGGCCCCCTTTTTGAAACGTATAATTAAAGCTTACTGCCAGTATTCAATTAAATTCAAATAGGAGGTTGCTGGATATGAGCAGCGATAAATCAATAAAGCCGGATAAGAAAAAAGCCGTGATGACAATCAAAGAAAAAAGAGCTTTAAAAAGAGCAAAGAAAGAACAAAAAGATATTAAACTTGGTTCAATGAAATAAGATAACCAAAACCGGTTCCTGATACCGCGATAATCTTTAAAAAGGATTGAGAAAAAAAGAGATATTAAAATATTTTGAATACTAACAAACTATTTATGGAACAAAAATGAAAAAAAGAAAAATATATGTTACAGAAAAAGATAAGACTAAGCTAATGGGGTTGTTTGCATCAACAATGGGATTCAGACAGCGCGACTTAAAAACAGTTAGGGACTTATTAAATGAACTGGAACGCGCTGAAGTAATTTCTGATGAAAATCCGGATTATTCTGTAGTTACAATGAACTCAACTGTACTTGTTGAAGATCTTAATACAAAGGAAGAATATACTTATACTATTGTATATCCGGAAAATGCCGATAGTTCACAAAACAAAATATCAATACTTGCCCCGGTAGGTACCGCATTACTGGGTTATAAAACTGGTGATGTTGTTGAATGGGAAGTACCTGCAGGGAAAAGAAAATTACGTGTAAAGGATATTCTCTGCCATCCGGAAACTGTTCAAAATAATTTTGCGGCTGGTCAATCAGCTTAAAGACTATTAAAAGGGTGATGTTATGGAAACAATTTATAGCCACAATATAACGGCGGATGAACTTAACAAACTGGGTAAAATGATTCCCGGAAGAGAAATTGATAGTGAATCAGAGTATAGAGATAAAATTAGCGAGGAAATTAAATATGCAGATCTTTTCCGACTCTATTCTATTAGAGGAAAAAAAGAAAAAGCAAAGTTATTTCTCGATAAAATAAATGACCGGGTATTAAAGTTTCTCCTGCAGTAGAATCTTTTAAACAAGTTATTAAAATAATTATAGGGTATTATATATGACAGAACAACACAGGGAATTTGTAAATGTTTGTTTGTATGATTTGGTTTGTCCAATCACAGTTGGTACAAAATCAAAAGCAGCAGGGGAGAGTACATTAATAAATATAATGGTTGAGGCGGAAATAGAAAGAAAATATGAGCAGGATTTTGGAAAAAACATACTTGAAATTGTTAATAACAGGGATACTTATATAGGTCCCATGCAGTTGAGTACTAAAATAATAGCTTATATAAACTCAATAAATGCCGGAAATTTTACTATTGTTTTCAGGTACCCGGTATTTCTTGAAAAGCACCGCAGAGGCTCAGCTTCAAAATACCTGGCAAAATATAATTGTGAAAGAATAATAAAGAGGACATCTTTAATTACATATAAAAAGTTGTTTGTAGTAGAGATCCCGGTTATACTTGAAAAGCATGCTTCCGGCAGTACAAATAATTCGCCTGATGTTAACAATAAAATACTTGTTAAGGCGGAAGGATTTGAACCCATTTTTGCTGAGGATATAATTGAAATAGTTGAAGATGTTACTGATAACCGCATTTATGAACCGCAGACTGCTGAAGGGGAAAATATACGCCTGAAACTGTCAGATGAGATAAAGAAAAGAATATTAGACAGACTAAGTTGTGATAACTGCACTGTTAAAATTATTTCCGAAAAGATACAATATTCATATTCGTCCGTAGTAACCGGTAAAAATGAAAAGAAAGAAGAGGATAAAAAATACAGTGAAGAATATTCTATCATATGAAAGAAAGAGAGATGCTGTGCCTGATATATCAAAGCAGATTCTTTATGAAATTCAAAAAGAAGCAAGGCATTACATTGCCTCCGTAAAAGGTCAGAATTATACGGCTGATGACCTGGTTGTTGCCGAAAACCTGATAGTATTCGGATATCTAAAGGCAATAGAAGATATAGAGAGCAATTCTAAAGTTACAAAAGCAATGAAAGAAAATACGGCTGTTATAAATTCAGAGTGGAGGTAGAAAAACCTGGTTAAGAAAGATTCAACAATATTTAAGTAATAAATTTATTTGAAGTTAATAAATCTGCTGCAGAACCTGCAAACTGTTGTTGTGAATGTCTTCCTTCGGAAGGCAGGCCTGTCGCCAGACGGGTATCTGACCATTTATGGTCTTCACAAAATGTGATCGAGTCTGACCCCCAAAAACCAAATCGCACTAACAAACAGGTTCTGCAGCAGAATTATTAGCCAGGTATATAACCTTCCTAAATAGAATCCGTGGAACCCTGTGTAATTCTTTTTATTAGTAAACACCCTGAAAAAATAAGCTGGATAAATCCTTGCTCCTACCTTGCTCTTGAACTTGCTCTTGAACTTGAACTTGCTCTTGCTCTTAATCTCCGTGTAACTTTTTTATTAAAGAACCCTCAAAAAAAAGCTGGATAAATCCAGCCTCTTCAAAATTTTGCCTACTGCTAATTGCTTACTGCCTACTGCCTACTGTGGGACTTGCCCCACTTGCCTGCTGACTTTTCTTGCTC
>JAWOJF010000180.1:0-13860 GCA_046481785.1 Ignavibacteriaceae bacterium
GCGGGGTTTATTATGTTTATGAAGAAACCAAACCACAGGGTTTTTGACTATCCGCCTCGTTTCTATAAACCTGAAGAGGATGAACAGGAACGGAAAAAAAGAAAACTGGGTTTTACCCGGCAAAGAAAGCATGGAAGGAAAAAGAAAAGTCCGCTTTTATGGGTAGCATTAGCAATATTTGTAGTATTTATTTATTTAAAGCTGCAAGGCCTGGTTTAAGCGTAGGGAATACGTTAGTTTACATAATATACATTATCGGACAGATATCGCTTCTCAATTAACTCATTTAATATTAAGTTTAAACTGCTTCTTTAACCCGGATCAGTATTTAAAAAATCCCTCTCCTGTTTTTCTGCCTAATTTTTTTGCTGCTACCATTTTCTTTAATAACGGGCATGGACGATATTTGCTGTCATTATAACCGTTATATAATACTTCCATTATTGCCAGACAAACATCTAAGCCTATAAAATCGGCCAATGTTAATGGCCCCATGGGATGATTCATACCCAGTTTCATTACTGTATCGATATCTTCTGCAGAGGCTACACCTTCCATTAAAGCAAATACAGCTTCATTTATCATAGGCATAAGTATCCGGTTTGCCACAAATCCCGGATAGTCAAATACTTCCACAGGTGTTTTATCTATTTTCAAAGTCAGTTCTTTAATGGTGTTATATGTGTCATCACTGGTTGAATATCCGCGTATGATCTCAACTAATTTCATCACCGGAACCGGATTCATAAAGTGCATGCCTATAAAGTTATCAGCCCTTGATGCTGATGACAACTCAGTTATAGATATGGATGATGTATTTGTAGCAAATATCGATTCTGGTTTAATTATATTCTGTAATTGATTGAATATCTTAATTTTAGCTAACTTATCTTCATAGACAGCTTCGATAATCAGGTCGCTGTCTTTTGGGGTATTTTCAATCCCAACAACGGGGCTTATTCTATTTATAGCAGAAGATTTATCCTGCTCTGTTATAACGTTTTTCTTAAGCTGCCTGTCTAAATTTCCTGAAATTGTTTTAACAGCTTTCTCAGTCAGTTCAGATGTTTGCTCTACCAAATTAACTCTAAAGCCTTTTAATGCAAACACATGGGCTATTCCATTGCCCATGGTACCGCCGCCAATAACTGAAATTTGTTTTATTTCCATAATTATCCTATTGATTTTGTAACACAGGCTTTAGCCTGTGTTGCAGAACTAAGCCAAATATTAACACCGATTTTATCGAGTGATTTTATAGAGAATAAAGAACTGTTTTAATTGAAAAAACGTTGGGTTCCTTCACTACACCTGCCTGAAGAGTCTGTTGCACAACAACAACTTCCGTCATCCCGACTTGCCGGGATCTCACCGCCGCATTTGTGTGGATTCCTCAGCCGAAGACCTGCTGTAGGCGGGCTCCTTCGGAATGACAGTTCCGGGTTGTGCACGTTTGCAAATTTTAATAACTTTTCACAGGCTAAAGCCTGTGCTACATTATTTAATTATGTTTAACTTGTTTTAAACAAACTTACATAAAAGGATGATAAAATACATTTAGATAAATCAAATTAAAAGTCCTCTACTCCCCTCTCAATAAAGGAGTTATAAATTACTTTAATTTATTTGTGAGAGATGATAATTCAAATATTATGTTTAAGGCAATAAGGTTGAGATTAATGTTATTGGAAATTAATGAAGAAAGCCTGTCCAGGTTGTAAACTACTTCATTTACTTCTATATCGGGGAATTTTATATTAAACTTTTCCAGAGTTTCTTTATGCTCATTAAAGTAAAACTCCTCTGTTTTATACCTGAATTTTTGAACATCATTGAGCCAGATGATGATCATCTGTATAAGCAGTTTTACTGAATCTGCACCCCCATCGGTTACAAATGGCAGAATTTCAGTTAACGCGGAGTGATATTTTCGTCCGAATGAATACCGGAGAATAACAATAGTTCTGTTCAGCATCTTATCAAATTCATGCTCATACAGATTTAATGCTTTAGTTACTGAGCCGGTTGCAAACGGTGATATCATTTCAGCCATTTGAGATTCCAGCTCAAAATGGTTTATAAGAACATCCTTCAGGTCGTTATCACTTAGCGGCTGAAAATTTATCGGCCAGCATCTTGAACGGATTGTTTCTCTAAGCAGTCCCGGATAAGGAGTGGTTAAAATAAATATTACTCCTTCAGGTGGTTCCTCCAGATTTTTCAGCAATGCATTCTGGGCTTCTTCATTCATAAGGTGTGCATCCGATATTACAATTACCCGGTAGGCAACATCATCATAATTAAATGAAATAAATTTCTTTATGTCTCTTATACTGCTGATCTTTATCTGGTTGGCTTTTGGAATTTTTATCCTGTGGTATGGATTTTTTATCTTGGTAGTTAATTCTTCTCTAAGCAGTTGGATTTCATCATTGCTCAACTTTTCTACAGGACCTGTTTCATCGGTTTCATTTTTTCCGCGCGGTAACGGGATAATATATTTAAAATAGGGCTCGGCAAGATTACTGACCTGGTTAACTATCTGTTCCTTGTTTGGGGCATTGGAATTTAAAATTAACGCACGGGCAAACTTTATGGCACAGAAATCTTTACCGCAGCCTTCAATTCCGTTAAAAAGAAGTGCATGTGGTATTTTGGAGGAATGAATAAGACGCTCTAAAATGTCTTTAACTAATTCCTGCCCGTATAAACCATTCCAGTAGTTTCCCATAAACAAAAACGGCGCTTAGGGCGCCGTATTAATAATCGTCTTCATTATAGAAGAAATCCTCATCGGATGGATAATCCGGCCAGATGTCTTCAATTGATTCATAAGGTTCTTCCGAATCCTCAAGTTCCATCAGATTTTCAACAACTTCATAGGGAGCCCCGATTCTTTCAGCATAATCAATTAGCTCCTCTTTTGTAGCCGGCCAGGGCGCATCATCAAGGTAGGATGCTAATTCTATAGTCCAGATCATATTCTTTTATCTCCACATTCTTACTTTTTAATAGAAGAATATTTGTTTGATTTAATTTCAAAAAAACCCATATCATCAAAAAAGAACTCAGTTGGATTTTCTTTTACGCCGTTATGCTGAACTTCATAATGTAAATGAGGGCCTGATGAGAGTCCTGAATTTCCAGTTTTTGCAATATAATCACCTCTTGAGACCTTCTGTCCTTGTTTTACAGAAGCTTTAGATAAGTGAGCATAAATTGTTTTATAGCCAAAACCATGATCAATTTCTACAGCAAGTCCATAACCACCTCTATAGCCTACAAATTCAACTATACCCTTACCTGCTGCAAAAACTTTAGTTCCGATATCGGTAATAATATCTATTCCTTCATGCATTCTTCTAATATTCAAAATCGGATGAAGACGCATGCCGTACCCATGGGCGGCAACAGTTCCGGAACAAGGCTTAATAGCAGGAATAGCTTCAAATAACTTCTTGTTTTCCTTTAATTTCTGTTCAATTTCAAGGTATTGCTTCTTCTCAAAGCTTATCTTCCTTGTAATTTCGTCAACATAGGAAAGTGCATCCCGTAGTTTTAAGTCAGATTCTCCACTTATAAAATCAAGGGAATTATCAAAATAACCACCGCCCACACCAACTCTTTTTTCTTCATCTGAAACCGGGGGTAAGTTTGCTGCAATTCTCAGATCATTATTAACTTTAGATAAAGTGTCTAAACTCTTTTCCAAAGAACTATATAACTGAACCACTTCACTTAATTTTGTTCTTAAAGCAGCATTTTCGTTTTTTAGAGATTGATAATTACCGGCAGTTCCAAAAACCGATGTACCCAGAAAGTATAATCCCAATAGTAAAGAACTGAATATAATAAGTGATAAAGATAAAAAACCTAATATTTTTGACTTCAGGTTCTTTACTTCTACAAACTGTAATCTGGATTTAGAAAAATAGTATAATTTCTTCATAACAGGTGGCGGAATCTAAAAAAATATGAATGATTTGTCAAGTAAAACTACTGTCAATTAGTATAATTTTTATGCATTTACAGGTGCCCATTTTATTATTATCGAACTTTGTTGCCGGTAATTTAGCTAATCATTCAAAATCATGTTCAAAATAGTCAACTCCGCGTAAGTCATCAATTTTTTTCCCCATAATACGCTCATTAAGCCTTCTCTCAAAGCGTTTGGCTGCATCATACCCATAATGCTTAAGAAGATAATTAAGGCTTATTACCTCTGAAATAACAGTTATGTTTTTACCCGGCAAAATAGGCAGTTTTACATAAAGAATTTCAACATCGGATATATTTACAGAACTTTCATCAAGACCAGTACGGGTATATTCTGTATTGTCATTCCAAACCTCCAATTCTACAATTATTTCAAGTCTTTTCTGGTACCGTATAGCCCTTATGCCAAACATCCTTTCAACATCAATAATTCCCAGCCCCCTGATCTCAAGAAAATGTTTCCCCAGGTTAGTACCAGACCCCATTAGTATGCCCTCCCCTTTTTTAGTAAGAATAATTATATCATCAGCCACAAGTCTGTGCCCTCTTTCCACAAGGTCAAGAGCAACTTCACTTTTGCCAATTCCCGACTTGCCGACAAACAATATGCCCACACCATATACATCTACAAAAGAGCCATGAATGGAAATCCGTGGGGCAAACTGATCATCAAGAAAATCACTTACAAGGTAAACAAGTTTAGTTGTTGAAAACGGAGAACCAAAAACCGGTATATGGTGTTTGTTGGCAAGTTCTATTAACACAGGGAAAGGTTCATTGTTATCCGTAATTATTATACATGGTATATCAAATTTAAAAATTCTTTCAAGCTTTTCGGTTTTCTGACTCTCAGTAAGCTTTTCAAGATATCGCATTTCCGTATTGCCAAATACCTGTACACGGGAAAAAGAGAACAGATCAACAAAACCTGCAAGTGCCAGGCCGGGGCGGTGCAGGTTTTGATCTGTAATTTTTCTTTCAAACCCTGTCTGATCTGAAAATAAACTTAATTTAAACGCATCTTTGGAGTTGTTTAATAAAAAATTTACCGTAATAGATTCTTTACGCGATATCGCTTTCTGATTGATCTTGATCATACTTAACTCTTACAATCCTTTTTGTTTTAAGTTTTTCAAGCTGACGGGATAATTTACTGACAGCAGCAACGGTGGATTTTTTAAAATCATCGGAATCTTCTGTTGCTGTTAAAGTCTGGCCCGGAACCTGTAATATAATTTCTGATTTTTTAATGCTGTCTTTGCTGTTCTGGTAGCTTAAAATAACCTCAGCATTTAAAATATCATCACTGTATTTTTCAAGCGAAGATACTTCGTCGGTAATGAAATCTTTTAATGAGTCATGAGCTTTAAATTTACGAGCAGTGATGGAGATATTCATAATGTCCTCCCTTTAGGATTTTGGATGAGACTTCTTGTAAGCAGATTTTAATCTTTCAATACTTACATGAGTATAAATTTGTGTTGTAGATAAATTTTCATGGCCTAAAATATCTTTTACGGCTCTCAGGTCTGCGCCGGCATCAAGCATATGTGTAGCAGCGCTATGGCGTAATATGTGGGGGCTTTTCTTTTTTATGTCTGTTACTTTAGAAAGATATTTATTAACAATCCTGTATATGTAACGGGGGTATAAGCGTTCCTTTTTTTTATCTGTTAATAACGCTTCTGAAGAAAGGTAATCATTTCTTGCAGAGAGATAATCTTTAATAACCGTAACTGATTTATCACCAACCGGTACTATTCTTGTTTTGTTCCCCTTCCCTTTTACCCTTAAGATTTTTTCTCTAAGGTCTATATCACCAATATTCAGGCTGCAGAGCTCGGAAACCCGCAGAGCACAGCCGTAAAGAAGTTCAAAAACAGCCTTTATTAATTTATCGGAAGTTTCCGGGTTTAGTTTAGCATCTTCTTCGGCTAATCCATAAATTTTTAAGATCATTTTCTCAGTAGTTATCTCGGGCAGTTTTCTGCTTATTTTGGGATTAGTAAGATATGCAGTAGGATTAGATGAAATTATACCCTGGCTGAATGCGTACTTAAATAATCCTCTTAGTGATGCTAATTTGCGTGATATAGATTTTTTTTCCAGGTTTTTAACGCCGGATTTTACTTGTATTTTCCTGTCTGAAAGATCCATCAGGTAAGATTTAATGAAACGGCCGGTTATTTGATCTGTTTCAATTTTTGAGTTGTTATTGCAGAAGGTTAAAAAATCATTTAAGTCTTCAGAATAAGATTTAATAGTATTCTCAGAATATCTTTTTATATTCTTAAGTTCTTCAAGATATTTAGAAGATACTTCTTCTATTCTCATTACTATATAAATTAAATTCTACTACTTGTCTTCGGCTGTAAGATACTTTTTTCTTACTCCACTATCAATAGTGAATTGAAATTAAAGATGACAAATGAAAGATGACATCTTTCAAAAAAGATGTCATCTTTCATAAAGATAAAAATTACTCTCCAGCTTCCTGTTCAACTTCTTCCTGAATTAATTCTTCACCGCAGACAGGACATTTAAGATAGTTACCTTTTTTTGCAGAATACTTCTGTTCCATGTACTTAGAATCTCCATGAGGACATTCCACAGGAATAGGCCTGTACCATGCTACGAAGTCACAATCAGGATAACGAGAGCAGCCGAAAAACACTTTATTACGTTTTGATTTTCTCTCAACTACATCCCCTTCTTTACACCTGGGACATTTTACACCGAGAGAGATATTTTTTATGTAATCACACTCAGGGTATTTTTCGCAGCCTATGAACCTCCCGAACTTGCCATTTCTGAAAACTGTTCTGCTGCCGCATTTTTCACAGGTTTCACCGGTATACTCAGGTTCCTGGTTCTGCTGAAAAACATCCTTAAATGATTTTATATTTTTACAATCCGGATAATTAGAGCAGGCAAGGTATTTTCCAAAACGCCCGACTTTTATTTCCATTTCCCCGCCGCACAAATCACAGAGGATTTTTTCAACATTAGCTTCAACGTGTTTTAAAGCTTTGGAGAAAGGATTATAAAAATCATTTAATACATTTATATACTGGTTTTCACCTGATGCAATCTGATCAAGTTCATTTTCCATTAATGAGGTAAAGTCTTCATTAATTATATCCGGAAAATTTTTAACAAGTATTTTATTTACTTCCCTGCCCAATTTTGTAGGGTTAAGCTTCCTCTCAATCATCTCAACATATCTTCTATCCTGAATGGTACTTACTATAAGAGAATATGTACTCGGACGCCCGATACCCCTGCCTTCCAATTCTTTAATAAGACTGCTTTCAGTAAACCTTGCAGGCGGTTTAGTAAAATGCTGGGATTTCTGAAGTTCGGTTAAATCAAGTTTTTGATCTTTTTCAAGTCCTAATGGTATACTCTCATTTCTATATTCTTCTTTTTCTTCAGCATTATCTTTTGGCTCAGAAATTTCCTCATAAACCTGCATAAAGCCCTTAAACTGAATTGCGGTACCAAATGCTTTAAAAAGAAACTCATCTGCTGTAATTTCAACAACAGTTGTTTCCATTAAAGCGGGATTCATCTGGGAGGCAACAAATCTGCGCCAGATTAATTCATATATCTTAAATGATTTATTGTCCAGAAATGGTTTTACAAATTCAGGTGTATAAGTTAATGTTGTAGGCCTTATAGCTTCATGTGCATCCTGAATATTAGCCTTTTTCTTTTTCTCATGATTTATAGGTGTTTCAGGAACATATTCCTGGCCATATGAATTCTTAATAAAATCTCTAAGCGGAGTAAGTATTTCATCGCTTATCCTGGTCGAATCAGTCCTCATATAAGTAATAAGGCCCACTGTTCCTTCTTCTTTACCAAGATCAACACCTTCATATAACCTCTGTGCAAGCATCATTGTCTGCTTGGGCCGCATTCTTAATCTTCTTGATGCTTCTGCCTGCAATGTACTGGTAATAAAAGGAGCAGGAGGATTTCTTTTTGTATGTCTTTTTACAACGTTGGAAATTTCGAAATTCTTTTTTTCCTTTATTCTGTTAAAATAGTCCAAAGCCGAAGCTTCATCAGATATAGCAAAGTTTTTCTCTAAAAATTCTTTCCAGTCATCCTCATTCATTATGGGTTTGGGCTGAACCTTTAAGTCCTTCCCATCAACACTAAAAAGTTTTGCTCTAAAGGTATCGCCCTTATCAGTTCTAAAAATTGCCCAGACAGACCAATATTCAGTTATGATAAACTTTTCTATTTCAGTTTCCCGGTCGCAAATTAATTTTAATGCAACAGACTGTACCCTTCCGGCAGAAAGTGAAGTACTGCCTGACATTTCTATAACAGCTTTCCAAAGGAAAGGACTGATCTTATAACCAATAATCCTGTCCATAACCCTGCGTGCCCTCTGTGAGCTAACCAGGTGGTTATCTATCGGGCGTGGAGCCTTCATAGCTTTCAGAACACCGGTTTTTGTTATTTCATTGAACAGAACACGGTGCAGATTGGATCCGGTATTACCATTTAATATATCAGCAATATCCTGCGCTATAGCCTCACCTTCACGGTCAGGGTCAGTTGCTATATATATATCTTTACTTTTTGCGGCCAGAGATTTTATTTTTTTTACAACATCGCCTTTACCCCTAATTGTAACATACTGGGGCTCAAAATTATTATCTACGTCAACGCCCAACTTGGTTTTAGGCAGATTTCGTATGTGCCCAACCGTTGCTTCAACAATATAATCCTTACCTAAATACTTATTTATTGTTTTGGCTTTTGCAGGAGATTCCACTAATACAAGATTTTTACTCATTTGTTTTCAATTCAATTTTTTTTTTGATCAGATCAGTTTATTTGATCTGACGAATTTAACAATATGCGGCTGCCAGGGAGTGCAAGACTATCGGCATCTAAAAATAGTGATAATATAAGTAAGTTTATATTATCAACAGTAATTTGTTCATCCGGAAACAGTTTAATCTTTTCAATTATAAGATTCATATCATTATGGTTTAATAAGCCAATGTTAATAAAATGAAGAAGATAATTATAATTTTCCGGGCCTATCAACAAGGTTTCATCCTCTGAAAGTATCCGTACACCGGAAGATATACCGAATGTAAGATCATTTCTTACTTCCCGAACCAGTTTCTCATAAACCCAGCTATAAGCTGCAGCAACCACACTTTTATTATATTTTTTGCCTTTATTAATAATTTTAATAACCTCATCCAGAGATGAAGTCCGGCTCATTCCAAGCACTATTTCTTCAAGTACGTTAACAATTTCCGAAATCATAATATATCTTTTTTATCCATTAAAGTAATTTTGTACTTTTTAAGTAATTTATTTTCCATTCTCTTCATTTTAAGCTTTTCGTTCCGTTTTTTATCATTATAACCGGAAACATGCAAAATTCCATGAATTACCAATCTTAAAATTTCATCATTATACGAATTTTTATACTTGTTTGCGTTATCCTGCGCATCATCTGCCGAAATATAGATTTCTGCATCTATAATCGTCAAATTTGCCGAATAATTAAAAGTAATAATATCGGTCGAATAATAATGTTTTAAGTAGTTTTTGTTAATTTCTGTAATTTTTGCGGCAGAAACAAAATTGACTGTTAAAGATGAAATATCAAAAAGCAGGTCTTTTTTAAGAAAACCTATTACCCGGTGAATAAGAAATTTATTTACCTTATGCTTCGTTTCCGAGTTTACAGCTAAATTTTTAACCACAGACAAAAATATTACTTTTTAATACAATTAACCAAATGTACGGGTAAAATGTTCCATTTTGAGGAAAAATAGAGATGATTTTTAAATAGAGATGACTTTTTTAGTAATAAATGCATATCTAAACTCGTCCCGTAATATCCCCCGGATTGCAGCACAGGATTTAGCCCGTGCGAAGTGATTGATATCTAAAAAGAGATCTCCAAACCCTCTGCCGCTGCAATACAAGTTATCTTAGAATTATTTTCCTCAAGTACTTTACGGGTGTCAGCAACCAACTCATCAATTTTTTCATCGGTATAGTCGGGGTTATAATGAAATAAAACAAGATTTTTTATCCCCGCCAGAATGCTGAATCTTGCAAGGGATTTATTACTGGAATGCCCCCACCCCCTTTTATCATAAACTGATGCTTCTTCATACATTGAATCATGAATTAGATAATCGCAGCCCGAGCAAAAATCAATCAGTTCCCTGTTATGGTAATGAAAATCGGAGTCTTTATTATCTTTAAATAAGGCTTCCAGATTTATTTCATTATCCGTCATATACACAATATTTTTTTCACCGTTTGATATTTTATATGTTAAAGTAGGAGAAGGGTGTGCAACCAAAAATGTTTCGATCTTAAAGCCATTAATAGAATATATTTTCCCTGATTCAATTTGTTTAAAGTCCATTTCGGCTTTTAAAGAATCAATTGATAATGGAAAATAATTTTCAGTCATCTGCTTACTTAAAAGATGTTTAACATCTTCACCATTGCTGGTCATTCCGTAGAAAATAATCTTTTTCGTTTTATTGTAGAGAGGCTTAAAGAATGGAAATCCCTGGATGTGGTCCCAATGGTAATGGCTTAAAAGTATATTAATTTCATCAGGTGATCCTTTATCCTCCATATAATTGCCAAGCTCTCTTAATCCGGAACCGCAGTCAAGGATAATTAACTTGTTAGTACGAGACCTGATTTCAACGCAAGGAGTGTTGCCTCCATACTTAATTGTATTTTTACCGGGAACAGGAATTGAACCTCGGGTTCCCCAGAATTTTAACACCATATCAAAAAATATATTTGTTTAATGATTCAACTGTAAGTTCAGTATATTTTTTATATCGTTTTGCTGAATTTTCAAAATCTTCAATTTCAAAATCGTTGAGATCCCTGATAATTTTAGCCGGTACTCCTGCAGCCAGTTTACCAGAAGGAACAATAAACCCGGGAGTAATTACTGCTCCGGCGGCTACCATCGCTTTTTCCTCAATAACCGCCCCATCAAGAATTACAGCTCCCATGCCAATTAAACAAAGGTCATTTAATGTACACCCGTGCAGGGTTACAGAATGGCCTATTGTAACCTGGTTACCAATATTCAGAGGAAATTTTCCGTTTGTAACATGAAGCATGGAGCAATCCTGAATATTGGTCATACACCCGATCTTAATATAATGAACATCGCCCCTTATAACCGTATTGTACCACACGCTGGAATCCTCACCAATATCAACATTTCCAATAATCTTAGCACCAGAGGCTATAAATACAGAGGGGTGAATATTGGGAAAATAATCCAGGTAAGGGAATAATTTAATTTCCTCATTTAACTGTTGTATTTTGGAGGATTCCATCCGTCTCTCTTCCATTTTTTTAATTCTAAAGTAACATTTCCTATTATTACTTTCATTTTAGCAACAATTGGTATTGATGCTTCATCGTTTGAAAACCATCCTTCAAAATATCCTGTTAATCCGAACACACTTACAAAATCTGTATCACCATCCAGCCTGAGGCAGTTGATATCATAATCAACTGCATCAATAGAAACAGGGATACTTTTAGTATAAAAATTTAATCTCGTAGATACTTTTTCTTCCTTTACAAAACACGGTACATCAGCAGAAAATTCTTTACCCAGATTCATTCTTGCATAAAAAAGTATTGAAAGGCCGTCCTGGTATCTTTTATCTGCCGCAGTTGTAGAATCATTCCAAAGCTGATAAGGTCTAATCTTCCCTTTTCTAATTCTTATTTTACCTGAATGATCATAATCAAAATTGTATTCAGTAAAAGTGCTGTATTCCTCTTCTTTAACTATACCCCGGAAGTAAATGGAATGATTGTTCTGAGTAACCCTGCTTTCATATATCTGATGGAGATTAACAAACGGAACACCTGAATAGGAATCTATATATGCAATAGTACTGTAAAAAGTTTTGCCATTAATAATTTGTTTATCTTTTACTTTAATTCTAACTTCGCCAAGCTTCATAAAGGAATAGCTTACAACATAAGTTAATTCTTCGCCTACAAACATTTTGCGGTCAGAAAAAAAGCCGCTTTCAACTTCTTTTACTTCCTGCTTATGATTGGATCCGGTAAAAAACATTACCGGAAGAATAATTAATAATAAAAAAGAATATTTCATTTTAATTTAGCCAGGTCTTTAGCTTCATCAAAAAGCGAAACTGCACTGCTTACCTGATTGTCTACACCAAGTAAGACGGTGTACCAGCCCTCGTTTTTCCAGTAGTTCCTGGCTATCTGGGCTTTCAGCCTTGCAGTAATATAATCGCTGTCCTGTTTAAAATCTTCGTCGGAAAATTCCACTCCCTTACCTTCCGCAAATTCAATAAATCTTTTTATATCACTGTCACTTAATCTGAAGCCGGCCTTAAAGCTGCCGAGATCATTTTTATAGCTGGCTCCAACATTATTATTTTCAAGATAACCTACTGTAAAAAGATAAAAGACATTATTCTTTAACAGTTCGGTAGTGTACTTTGTAATATTTTCAGCTTTTACAATATAATCAGGCGTGATGCCGCCGCCGCCATATACCACTCTGCCGGCATTAGTTTTAAAAATAGGTTTTATACTATCCTTTTCTGCATCATGGTTGAGATTATCTCCTTCTTCTTCTTCTCGTTCACTTACTTCAGAATAATATTCATTTTTATCTTTTTTGTTTTTATAATCTCTCTGAATTAATCTTCCGGAAGGAGTAAAATATTCAGAGATTGTTAATCTTAAAGCTGAATTATCAGGCAGCATAAACTGTCTTTGAACCAGGCCCTTCCCGAAAGTAGTTTCACCAACAATAAGACCCCTGTCCCAATCCTGTACTGCGCCTGATACAATTTCACTTGCTGAGGCACTGCCTTTATTTACCAATACTATTAAAGGTATCTGTTCATATGCCGAAGGCTCTGAAGCATAATACTCTTCATTAAATTCTGATCTTCTCCCTTTTGTATAAACAATTTTTTTCTTTCCTTCTATAAAAATATCAGCCATCTGAAATGCCTGGTTAAGATAACCGCCGGGATTTCCCCTTAAATCAAGAATAAGTTGTTTCATCCCTTTTTCTTTTAGATCAGAAAGAGCATCGGAAACTTCTCTAAACGTGGTTTCGGAAAACTTGGAAACTGAAATATACCCGGTTCTGTTATCATACATAAAATGAGTATCAACGGAATAAAGAGGTATCTCATCGCGGATAATATCAAAATTGATAGGCTCACGCAGGCCATTTCGTATAATAGAAACAGTAACTTCCGTACCAGCTTTCCCCATTAATTTTTCTCTAACTTCCTGATTACTAATACCTACGACATCCTTGCCGTCAATTTTAATAATCTTATCTCCTGCAAGAATGCCCACCTGTTCGCTTGGCCCTCCGCTGATAGGTGTTACAACTGTTAAGGTATCATCAATTATCTGAAACTCAATTCCTATTCCTTCAAAATTTCCTTTGAAATAATCTTCAACGGATTCCATTTGTTTTGCAGAAATATAGACTGAATGAGGGTCTAATTTTTCCAGCATACCGTTAATTGCAGCTTCAACCAGTTTTTGTGTATCAACTTCTTCTACATAATATTTTTCGGTATAGGTAAGTACAAGCACGGCGCGGGCCTTACCGCCATAGATGGTGACCGAATCCTCTCGGAACGAACCCAAACTGGCTGAGAAGACGACGGGCACCCCGTCCTTGACCACGCTGCCGGAGGAGTCCCAAACTTCCGCGGTCACGGTCACGGTGCTTCGACCGTCGGCAACGCTCGCCGACGGGTTGGCCGTCAGTTTGAGGAGACCGCCTTCCGCACTCGCGATCGCCACCAATGA
>JAWOJF010000372.1:0-4832 GCA_046481785.1 Ignavibacteriaceae bacterium
GAACTGCAAAATGTCCAACACCGCCTGAAGCCGCATGTATTAAAACCCTGTTTCCTTTATTAATTTTAGTATGAACAGTAAACGCCTGCCAGGCAGTAATTGCAGCTAAAGAAGCTGCGGCTGCTTCATTGTGTGAAACAGAAGGGGGCTTTAATGCTAAATGTTCTGCAGGAGCGGCAACGTATTCAGCATATGCCTTCCCATGTCCTGGGAAATTTACCATACCAAATACTTCGTTACCATTTGTAAAGTCTTTAACATTCTTCCCGGTTTTTATAACAACACCGGAAATATCCCATCCCGGAATTAACGGGTTTTGATCTTTCAGACTTCCATATAAACCTTTGCCGCTGCGTGTTTTTGCATCAACGGGATTTATACTGATTGCCTTTACCTGAACAAGAACCTCATCATTATTAATTTCCGGAACAGGAATTTCGGTCAGCTTCAGATGGCTAACATCGCCGGGACTATCCAGGATTACTGCTTTCATCATTCATCTCCTTTAATTCCAGAATATACAAACAATCTTATAATTTTAAAATGATGGAGATGATTTTATATTTTAATTCTACTCACCGCTTGCAATATTTGTACCTGCAGCCATTTTGATAATTGAAGCAACCTCCTGCGGGTGAGATAACATTATCGAATGACTTCCCGGAGTTTCAACAATTGTTGAACCTGCACGTTTAGCCATAGAGCGCTGTGCATCTGGATGAATCATCTTATCATCTAGGCCGACCAGAAACCAGCTTGGTTTGGTCTTCCACGCCGGCTCGCTTATTGTACCGCCAACCGCTTCCAATCCCCAGGGAGTCTGGGAGTTAGCCATAAATTCCGCTTTGACGGGGTCCACATCTGCAGCAAATGCAGCAGCGAATTTTTCTTTGTCAAGAGTCAGGAATCCGTCCTTCGGCGGAAGTACCGGCGGTGCAGGGGCGCCGGGCACAGGATCTTTAGTAAGCGATGCGGCTGATTCACCTTTATCCGGTACAAGGGCTTCAATATAAACAAGTGCTTTAACGTTTGGATGAGTACCCGCTTCGGTTATTATTACACCGCCATAAGAGTGCCCAACAAGTATTACAGGCCCGTTCTGAGCTTCTATAACCTGTTTGGTTGCAGCAATGTCGCCTGCAAGCGATATGGTAGGATTCTGTACTATTGCTACTTTATAGCCGTCTTCCCTTAATAATTTATATGCCCCCTCCCAACCCGATCCATCTATAAAAGCGCCATGAACAAGAACAATTGCGGGTTTTGTGTCTGTTGTTTGAGCAAAGTTTCCATGGTTAAATATTCCAGTTATTAGTAACATTAAAATAACTCCTATTATAAAAGATGATGTGTTGATATGTCTTTGTTTTTTCATAATGTACCTCCATTATAGTTTTTATTGTTCCGGAATCCGGCATTTCTCTCATAGTATTTTTATACTCTGCATCTCATCAGAATAACATTTTTTATGCACTGCAGCGAATATGCTTCTATTATTTGAAGACTGTTTAAAATATTATCCCAGATATTTTTTCAGCTCTGAGGCTGCCTGCACAAAAAGCGAGCGGACCTGGGGCAGTTCAGCCAATCCATTCAGCAATCCAAAGTCATGAATCATTCCGTTATAACGGACAGTAGTTACAGGAACACCTGCTTCATCAAGTTTGCGGCCGTATGCCTCTCCTTCATCACGCAGAACATCACTTTCTGCTACCTGTATTAATGCAGGGGGCAAACCTTTTAGCTGTTCAACTGTAGCCCGCAGCGGTGATGCATAAATTTGTTTACGTTCTTCAGGATCTGCAGTATACATATCATACATCCATTTCATTAAAGATGTAGTAAGAAAACGATCCACACCAAACTGTTTATAAGATTCAGTTTCATAATCAGCATCAACAATAGGCCAGAACAGAACCTGCAGTTTAATATTAGGGCCGCCTTTTTCTTTGGCAATCAGGGTAGTTACTGCACTCATATTACCGCCCACACTATTACCAACTATAGCCAGATTTTTCCCATCCACATTTATTTCTTTACCGTTTTCTGCAACCCATTTTACAGCGGCATATATTTCATTAATTGCCTGCGGATATTTGGCATCAGGGGTTCGGGTGTAGTTAACAAAAACCGCTGAATACCCGGTAAGAACAACAAGGTCGCGAACCATACGTTTATGTGTCGGATAATCACCCAGCACCCAGCCTCCGCCATGTATAAATACAAAAACCGGAAGAATTCCCTTTGCACCTTCGGGGCGCACAATATTTAAATTAATTGTGTATCCATCACTTTTAATTGTTTTTTCAGATTCACTTATGCCTGAAAGATCTACTTTTGCTGAAGCCTGTGCATCTTCAAGCACCTTACGTGCCTGCAGGGGAGGCAGTGTCTCTAATGCTATGCCCGGGGCATTAAGCGCCTTTAAGAATTCTTTTATTTCTCTTGAAAGACGCGGGTCTTTTTCTATTTCCATAGGTTTAACTGCATCCATCAACATCGAACCGTTCATAGTAACCTCCCAATGTTTAGTTGTATTTTTGATCTGTAGTGCATGTATATCATGCATATTTTAATTAAAACTTCCTTCCGCTCGTATTTTTTAATCCGGTTTATTATATGATCAGCACTTTCATTCCATTATGACAATGAGGGCATCAGGATTTTATTTAATGCCACTATTTTGCATTTTCAAAATATTTTTAACATTTTGAAAATATTAGTTTCTTTTCAATTCATTATTTTTGGTCAGTGGGATAATTGTAAGATGTCAAATCCTGTGCCGGGGCCCTGGTGTGGATAATTATTTGTTTTTGATTCGTCTCTTTTAATTATGGTTACGGTATTTCGCAATTTGTTGAGTGTATAGCGAAATATCACCAGAGTAAACATTTAATCGGCTATAAAATTATGGATATACAAAACGCTACGATGGAAGATCCATCAAATAACTTTGTTGAAGAAAAGGTTACTCAAAACGAAGGGGAATTTAAACAGATTGTTGAGGCAATTCCTGCACTTATAATTGTAATGTCTCCGGACGGCAGATATCTATATGCAAATAAAAAAGTTCTTGAGTATACCGGTTATACCCAGGAAGATGTTGTAGCCGGGAATTTCCGTGACCGTGTTTTTCATCCTGATGATGTTGAACATTTAAAGCAGGACCGCATGGAAGCGCTCAGGCGGGGTTTGCCTTTTGAAATGGAACAGCGGGTACTTAGAAAAGACGGCCAGTACCGGTGGTTCTTAACACGGTTAAATCCCCAGGTGGATGAACTTGGTAAACTGGTAAGATGGTACGCTACCGGAATTGATATTGATGACCGGAAACATGAAGAGGAGAGAGTAAAGAAAGAAAATACTGCCCTGCGTGAAGAAATAGACAAAAATTCAGATTTAAAAATAGTTGGATCAGGCGAAGTAATGAAAAAAGTGTTTCACCTGATGAAGTTAGTTTCATTTACAAACAGCTCTGTATTAATACTGGGTGAAACGGGTACCGGTAAAGAATTAATTGCACGCTCAATCCATAACAACTCAACCAGAAAAGATAAAGTGATGGTAAAAGTAAACTGCGCTGTTTTGCCTGCCGGTTTAATAGAAAGTGTACTCTTTGGCCATGAGAAAGGAAGTTTTACCGGGGCTAATGAAAGAAGAACCGGTAAATTTGAATTAGCAAATAACTCAACATTGTTCCTTGATGAAATAGGTGAGATGCCTCTTGAACTGCAGGTAAAATTGTTAAGGGCAATACAGGAAAAAGAAATTGAACGGCTGGGGGGCAAAGAAACGATAAATGTAGATGTGCGGATTATTGCCGCTACCAACAGGGATTTGTTTAAAGAGGTGGAAGAAGGAAATTTTAGAAGTGATTTATACTACCGGTTAAATGTATTCCCAATTACCATTCCCCCTTTAAGAGAAAGAAAAGATGACATACCTGAACTTGCTCAGTATTTTTTAAACCATTCTGCAAAATATATCGGAAAAAAAATAACAGGTTTTTCACCCGGGGTTACAAAATCACTAATAAATTATAGCTGGCCCGGCAATGTAAGGGAGTTAGAACACCTGATTGAGCGGAGTGTTATTCTTACTAACGGTACTACAATTGAAGAAATTCACCTTCCCGCTATTGGCAGTACCAATAAAACTCTGGTACATGAAAATATCCGGTTCAAAACCATAGAAGAGAATGAGCGGGATTACATACTGGAGGTGTTAAGAAAATGTAATGGAAAGGTATCCGGCACAAGCGGCGCCGCAGCACTGCTTGGTATTCCGGTCTCTACCCTTAATTCTAAAATTAAAAAGCTGGGGATAACTAAAGAGAGAAATTTTTACAAAGACAAACCACTTTATAATTTACTGTAAAAATATCTGTTTTGTAATTATGCGCCAACCCGCAACTTAAATGTTGTGGCAATTAGGGAATTTGGTAACCAAATCTGAATCCTATTAAGAGTAAAATTAATTTATTGCTGCAGGTATTTTATTTGCCCCCCTGAATTTTATCCCGGTTGTGCCGGGATAAAATTCAGGGGGCATAAAACTGTATGACTTATGATCAGGAGTGGTTAAAGCTTGAGATTACTCCGTCCATAGACTGGGAGCGTGCATGTATCTCATTAAGCTTTTGAATAATGCTGAGGATCTCTTTCCTTTTTTCTTCAATAAGATCCGTTATAAAGTTTTTTATTTCGGGCATACTGCATTCTTCAAGAATGCCCTCGTAATACCTTACAGTAGCAGCCTCTCTTCTTAAAGCTTCATTAAGTAATGCACAAGTATTCTTACAGGCATGTAAACATTTTATATCTGATTCATTC
>JAWOJF010000385.1:0-6047 GCA_046481785.1 Ignavibacteriaceae bacterium
TGCCCGATTGAGGTAATTAAGTTTAATAAGGAAGGAGTGTCTGTTAAGGAAGTCTTCAGCCGGCAGTTCACAGTGGGCAAGTAGGCAAGGAAGGCAAGTAGGCAATAGGCAGTAGGCAATAGGCAAGGAAGGCAAGTAGGCAGTAGGCAATAGGCAATGAGAGCAAGTCTTCAGTCGGCAGTCTACAGTCCACAATTTTTATTTAGGAATAATAAATGGGCAAATTCAGGGATTTAATTGTATATCAAAAGGCCTTTAAGCTGGCAATGGAAATATTTCAACTAACAAAAAATTTCCCGTCAGAGGAAAAATTTGGATTAATAATTCAAATCAGGAAATCTTCCCGGTCAGTCTGCTCCTGTCTTGCAGAAGGTTATAGAAAAAGACAGTATGAAGCACATTTTGTAGCAAAGATGTCCGATGCAGATATGGAAAATAGCGAAACACAGGTATGGCTGGATTTTGCTTTTGAAAGTAAGTACATCGATAAAGAAACTTACAATGATTTAATAAATAAATCGGAAGAAGTTGGAAAATTATTAAACCACATGGTTGAGAATCCAGGAAAATACAAAAAGTAAACTACCAATATTAATTTGCCGACTGAGGACTGCTGACTGTGGACTTTGTTAAGTTAGCACTCAAAAAGGTACAATTAATCTAAAGTGATAAGATAGAATGAAAAATGAATACGATATAATAGTAGTAGGTGCCGGGCCCGCGGGTTCTGTTGCTGCACGTTTTGCTGCTGAGCAGGGGGTATCTGTGCTTATGCTTGAGAAAGACCGTGATGTAGGCTACCCTGTACGCTGCGGTGAGGCAATAAGCAAAAGAGGAGTTGCCCAGTTTATTGAACCTGACAGTAAATGGATATGCGCCGAGATAAATAAATTCTCCCTTACATCACCTGACGGTAGTGAGGTTGTAATTGAGTTTGATGATTCCGGTTATGTGCTTGAAAGAAGAATATTCGATTATGAGCTTGCCAAAATGGCCGCAAATGCCGGGGCTGAAATCCTTACAAGAGCTTATGTTAACGGACTTATTTTTGATGACGGCAAGCCGGCAGGAGTAAAGTATGAACACCGCGGTGAGCAGAAAGAAGTGAAAGCTAAAATTGTAATTGCCGCTGACGGTGTTGAATCGAGAGTCGGAAGGTGGGCAGGTTTAAAAACACATATTGATTTCCGGGATATGGAATGCTGTACTCAAATTACTGCATCAAACATTCCTGTTAACAGTGATACCTGTTATTTTTATTTTGGTAAAGACGTTGCCCCAAGCGGTTACTTCTGGGTTTTTCCGAAGGGAGATAATATTGCAAATATAGGTTTGGGGGTAAGCGGATTTGTTGGTAAAAGCAGGTCGGCGCTTTCTTATCTGACTGATTTTATGAATACACATTATCCCGGTGCTCCTGTACTTACAACTATTGCAGGCGGTGTACCATGTTCCATCACCTTAAGTAAAATTGCCGGACCAGGTATTATGCTTGTTGGTGATGCCGCAAGGCAGGTTAATCCTTTAAGCGGCGGCGGCATATCAAGCGGCATGGTTGGCGGAAGTATTGCAGGCAGGTTAGCCGGTGAATCTATAAAGATGAATAACCCTGATCATATTTTTAAATACGAAGAAGAATGGTATGACAGGATAGGAAAAAAACATGAGATATATGAAAGAATAAAAAACGGTATTTATAATTTCTCTGATGAAAAATTCAATAATATTGCCCGCTCATTTTCTTCTGTTCCGTATAATAAAAGGACCCTTGGCAGATTATTTACAACTGCACTTTTAAACCAGCCTTCACTGCTTATTGATGTAGCAAAAGTATTTGTTGTTTAGCAGAGACAGGCGCCTGACAAATATATATTAATCTCCGCATGGTGAGAGTTAATATTTAGCTCAGCAAGGATATTATCATCTCTACAGCTACGCCTATAATTATAAAGGCAAGAGCTAACCGTAAAAATTTTGGTTTAAACCTGTAACTTAAGCTACTTCCTATAACTACACCGGCAACGGCACCAATAACTGCATAAGAGGATAGAATAAAATCTACCTGTCCGGAAACTGTTTTACCTATACTGGCAGTTAATGCTGTAAAAAGAATAATGCCGAGAGTTGAACCAATTGTAATACGCATTGGTACTTTAAGCACTGTAATCATAACCGGGGCAAGCAAAAAAGCACCCGGAGCGCCGACTATCCCGCCAAAGAAACCTATCAGCACTGCAATTGTTACGGCTAATCTTTTATTAAATACAACCTCTGCGGGATTAACTGTCTCTGCGGGTTCAGCTTTACTAAAGAACATAAGTACTGCGCCTGCAAAAGCCATAATAGCAAAAGAAATAATTATTAGCTGTCCGTCAACTGCACCGGAGAACAGAGCACCAACAAGGGCGGAGACCATCATTGGAATTCCGATATAGAATAGAAGCGGTTTATTAACGCTTCCTCTTTTTTTATGTATTATCATTCCCAAAAAGGATGTAACAAGTACTTGTATGCTCGTTATTCCTGATATGGTTTTAATATCGAGATCATGCATTCCGAACAATGAAGGTAAATAAAGGTAGGCGGGGATTAATATAACCGCACCGCCCAGGCCGAGTACACCGGACATAACCGATATTAAAAAGGATATTCCGGCTATAACTAAAAATTCTTCCATTTTATCTTTCTACTTCAAAACCGTATTGTAACCAGCCGTAAGTTCCGCCCTCAAGGTTATATATATTTTTATATCCTTTTGAAGAAAGAAAATGTGCTGCTTCAAAGGAACGGTTGCCGCTTGCGCATATACATACTATCTCTTTGTTTTTATCAGGCAGTTCATTTAATCTTTTCGGAAGTTCACCTATCGGAATATTTGTTACTCCATCCACTTTGCCCATCAGCAGTTCAAAAGATTCACGTACATCAAGAAGAAAAAGATCTTTTCCTTTGCTGATATTTTCGTATAACCATACAGCCGTTACCGGTTTAAAACCTTCGGAGGGCTGGGCAACTCTTTTTGTTCCGCACTGAAGTGTAGCTTTTCCGTTTTCGCCGGTTGATTCAGCAAATGGAGGAAAGAAATCTTTTACGAATTCAATGTACTCTTCTTTAGATCTTTTTTGGAGGAAAGGATTAGCTGATAGTTCATCTTCCAGATAAGCAAATTCGTTATCTTCATAATCGTGTCCGGGATAAATTTTTGTATCAGCCGGCAAATTTACAACTTTATTAAAAATGCTGTCATACTGGTCAGAAGTGTTACCCCCCGGCAGATCACTTCTGCCTGCCTGGCCGATTAAAAGAAGATCGCCGGTAAAAAGAGCATCTTCAGCTAAAAACGCTATATGATTATCTGTATGCCCCGGTGTATGCAGAACTTTGATCTTAATATCGCCTGCAGTAATTACATCACCGTCATTTACATAAACATCAACTTTAATATTAGCATTGTGATTAAGAATGTCCTCAACGCCGAATTTTTTAGCATTCTTTAGTACTTCAAGTTTATTTTTTGTCTGCTCATGCATATAGATTGAAGCATTATATATCTCTTTAAGTTTTTCCGCACCCGTGAAATGGTCTGCATGAGTATGTGTATCTAATATGTGTGTGATTTTTACTCCATATTCATCAGCAGTAAGAGATATCCTATTTACATCCTCAAGGTTAGGATCAATAACAGCAGCGGTTTTGGATTTTTCATCAATTAATAAATAAGATAATGTTCCCGTCCCATCAGTTGACCTGATTTGTTTTATTTCCATCTCATCTCCTTTAAATAATTTTAATTTTAGTGTATGATGTTTGAAAGTTAAATGAGTTTCAAGTAGACAGGGTAAACAGTGGTTAGATGCAACTATTACCAGTGGAAACAGCTTTGTATTACTTCTGTGATAAAAAAGTGAGGAAATTATTTATAGGAAGCCGTACATTTAACACCCCATATATTTTTACAGGAACACGATATGAAAAAGATACTCACTTTTTTTCTGTTTCTAATTATTATATTCACATCTGCCGCACAGGATAATCGATGGAGAACAGAGGCAGGTATTCTTGTCACTCACTTTCAGCAGCAGGTAAAGCCTAAAGTAGGTGAGCCTAGGGGGGAGAGGCTTGTTAATGAGTTCCAGCTTGGACTACTATTAAGCGGTACATACAGCTTTACTGATTATTTTGCCGCAGGGTTATTTTTAAGAATAGACCGCGGCGAACGCGCAGCCGCAGTTTTTGACCGGTTTGAGGATGGTAAAGCAGTAACTGAAAGTGAAGTTGGAGGTGTGTATAATGAATTCTGGTTCGGGCCACTTCTGCAGTTCAGGTGGAAGCTGCTTTCTGCCGAAATAGGTTATGCTCTTGTTGGAATACGGGATGATGACGGCAGGCGCGATATTCCCTCAGCAACTGGAAATAACTCGGATGCATTCACTACTTTACCTGCTATTGCGTGGCTTTTTTCAATAGGAGGTAATTTCCCGGTGATGGATAATTTTGATATTATTATTAAAATTGAATACCGGAACCGGTACTACAATGAAAGAGGGGGAGAACCGCTTGTTAATGATATAGAGCATGGAACTCAAAGCATCTCCCCGGTTTTTGGAGTTGGCTGGAGTTTTTAACTGGCAGTTCAACAACCTCACTTAATGCGGAAGAAAGCGGCGGGACTTGCCGCTTTCCAATTTAAAATTCCAAACTTACACCTATTGATGGAAGCAACCCGATTGACGATTCTTCATCTACTTTTTGTTCACGCGGGTCCCATCTTATAAAACTGCTTGCTTTATTGCCGTAAATATTCTGTAAGTCTATATATGTAATAAGAGTAAGATCATCAAAAAACCATCTTTTATCTACACGCAGATCAAGACTGTGTTTTGCTTTAAGCCTTTGAGTATAATAATTGATAACGCTTTGTGTACCGTCACTGTTAAAAGGTGTAAAAGGATTGCCGGATGCATACCTGAATTTAACTGCAGCTTCCCAGCTTTCATTAATTTTATATCCGCCGCTTAAATTAAATATCCACTCCTGTTCATAAACCCCGGGCCTTTTTATTCCATCAAGCGGAATAAAATCGGCATTGCTGTAAGTAAAACTAAAAATTCCATAAACCGGGATGCCGGATAATTTTTTCTGGGCAGAAACTTCAATTCCTTTTGCTTCGCCCTTTCCTCTGCTTACCAGCGGCTCCAAACCAAATGATGAAAAATTATCATCTGATCCTGCATATCCAGCACCGGTATTTGCAAGTATAAGATAGGGACGAAGTAAACTTGTCGGGTAATCCTTGTAATTTTTTACAAATGCTTCAACTCTTAACAGCAAATCCTCTCTTAAATAATGTTCCACTCCAAGAATAAACTGGTCTGCCCTTATACTATTCAAATTTTTATTTAATTCCTCAGCAATCAGCCAGATATATGAAGGCGCCTGGTAATAGATGCCGGTGCTGAAGTTTATGCTTGTTAAATCTGTAAACCTGTATGAAACGGAAAATCTCGGACTTATATAAAACTTTTTTTCAATTGGATTAAAATAATCACCGCGTACTCCAAGGTTTGCAGAGAGCCTCCCAAAAAATGTAGTATTAAAATTTAAATATGCTGAAGACTTATAGAAACTGTCTTCATTATCTATTTCAGTATTCGGAAGGGTATCACCGAAAGACGTTAAGAAAGTGGGTATAACAACCCGCAGCAACTCCTACCGCAGTCCATCTTAGCACGAATCTGATGAGCGGCGGCATTCCGGTGTCCTCGTCCTGGATCTTGGCTGAGACTTCAAATGCCTCAGTGGCTGTGGTGTTCCTTCTACGCGGCTCTGGCTGATCCCGGTTCATTCAGCTAGCAGCATACAGAATCATTGCAGTTGCTCATGGCGGAGCGGTGTCCAACCGACCAGCGAAGAGATGAAGACGGTGCGACAGAGTTACCTGATGCGGTCTGCACTATTCGGTACAATTAACACTAAATTATCCACATTTTCAGGCTGTTGGAAACCTGTGGAATCGCTGTGAGGTTTAATTCACGAATGTCCCGAGG
>JAWOJF010000027.1:0-19683 GCA_046481785.1 Ignavibacteriaceae bacterium
TGCCGCTGCATTAAGAGTTACCTGTCTGCCGCTTACTATTCCATTGATGGATGCAGCCGGCAAATTATCGGGAGTATACGTAAGTACAAGATTCCTGGAGATTGATTTATAACCCCTGTTATCCTCTGCAATTATGTAAAAGATATTTTCCCCTTCATTAAGTATAACATCCATTGAAAACTTTCCGTCCACCACAGGAAGTATATGTTCCGCATTATTAAAAAACGCCTGCACGGTGGCTATAGCACTATCACTTAGTTCACCATGTACTGTTACATTTGAGTACCAATAAGTAAGTGAAGGGGTAAGAAAAGTAATAGCAGGCCCGAAAGTAGCAAGACTGTCTGATATATCGCTTGCTGAGAGTGAAAGAATGCCCCTGCCTTTATTATCCAGTGCTACAACCCGGGGTCCGCCCAATTGGCCGGAGGGGATATAGTTAGAAAACATCCTGTTCTGCCAAAATCTGCTTCGGGTAAATGCGGCATCATATATATCAGGATCAATATCGCTATCAATTCCACCTTCTGCTTCAGTTACTTCATGTGCATCACCGGAACCATCGCTTAGTGCAATATATGAGAAGACATAAAAATATCTTTGAAGATTCCAGGTCCCGATTATGCTGTCAAGAATTGCAAGACTTATTTTAAATTGAAACTTATTTGACGTTAATGCATCATCATTAACATTAATAACAATATCACTGTATTCAGGCGGATTGCTTGATATCATTATCCTGTTTTCTACGTCGGAATTCTCATACTGATTGCCGGGTGCGGCTATTGCTGCAAATATTCCCTGCCCATTCCAGTCAATGGTCTTAATATCAAGTCCCTTAGGATCATCAATTAAAGTTGTTGAAGGATTTGAAATAATAAAACCAAGCCTTGTATTGTTTCCAATATCTTTCATCTCAATTGTAAAATGAAGTGAATCATGATTTTCAGTTTCATCTATTGTAACAGAAAGAATATCACACGACCCATCATAATTTAACTGGTAAGAATATTGGTCATCACTTTCTGCATCCACTATATAAACGCCGGTATTCCGGGTATAAATGCCGTATACATATTGTTCTGATGCGGTTAGGCCTTCCATATTTTTATATGAAACTTCAATCTTATGCCTGCCTTCACCTGTAAAACTGAAGGTTGAAGTAATTTTAGATGAATCGGAATTATAAGTATAAGTTTGTGTAACATCATCTGCTTTTACCTGTATAGTTGTTTCATCCACACCACCGGATATAACACCGGGGCGCAGCAGCGCCTGAAAGTTTATATTTACAGTTTCTTCAGAATAAACTGTTCCTTCTGCAGGCTGCAGAAGTTTAACCGCCGGTATAGAATCAGGGAAAGCAATAACAAGATTATTGGCATCTGAAGTTGAAGCTATTTTTGTTTCATCCGGATCATTTACCCAGGTAGTACCGTTAAGCTTAAACTTATATTCAAAAGTATCGGGCGGCATTAATGCAGTCCCTTCCCACAAACCGTCTTTATCCGGATCACTTAATTGATTAAAAGTATCATTCCAGTTGTTGAAGGTACCAACAGCGGCAACTTTTGTAATTGCCCGTGCATAAACAATACTTGTGTTGTACTGGTCAAAATAAAAATCAACGGGTATCTGGTAAGCAACGTAATCCGGATCCCTGGTAAATTCGGCTGTACGGCTGTCTGTACCCCGACCTGAAACAATACTTACAGTTACAGTATGTTCGCCTGTACTTAATGCAGGGTCCGGCTGATACGAAAATTCTCTTTTTACCGCATCATAATATTGAGAAGGATCAGGCAGGTTAACACCATCAATAGTAACCGTAATATCATTTGCATTAATAGGATTAGCTTCGGTAAAAGCAAACATAGCCCGTATAGGCAGTCCGTTTTCTGAATTATCTATAAACCTTTCACCCTTTGAATTAATGTCTCTCGGAAGCAAATAGGTAATCATGGGATCTTTTACTTCAAGAATGGAGTTCTCACTGTCAAGGACATTAATTACCGGGTTATCGGGATCGGTAAAAGCCAGGCCCCAGTCGGCATCCATAACAAATTTATAATTATGATTCGGTTCAACCGGCAGGTCAACTGTAAGTTCATACTCTCCATCGCCGTCAGGGTCAGTCATAAGGTAATTATCATCGTTATTCTGCCAGCCGTTAAATGTACCGGCAACTCTCAACGCAGTGAATTCTGTGTAATCAGGTTTAAAATGGAATGTTACAGGCACCTGGGCGAAAGTAATTGAACAGAGGATGCATAAAAAGCTTATAAAAAATACTTTTTTCATTTTTTACTCCGGGGCAGGTTAAAAAACAAGAGCCAGAGTATTTTTCAACCCTGGCTCCATATTCATTCAGGACCAAATGAGAATTACTTCATTAATAACATTTTCTTTGTTGCAGTATAATTTCCTGCACTAATTGTGTAGAAGTAAACACCGCTTGTTAAATTAGCAGCGTTAAAATCTACATCAAATGTACCTGCATTCATCTGTTCGTTAAGAAGTGTAGCTACTTCCTGTCCTAAAAGATTGAATATCTTTAATGTAACTACGCCTGCCTCAGGAACTGAGAAACGGATGTTTGTTGTAGGGTTAAACGGGTTAGGATAATTCTGATCCAGGTTGTAAACAGCGGGAATACCTGAAGGAATTTCTGTAACACCGGTAACAACATCAACAAGCTCATGATCACCGGTAACACCCCACTGGTTACGTACAGTAGCACTAACCATGTCTGATGTTAATTCGATAAAATGATCACTTGCAACGCCTGCTTCATTATCATTGCTTCCGGTATTAGAAGGCAGCCCCCAGTTTGCACCATACTTATATTGAATTCTAAATGGAGAATATTGCGGGAAAACTAGTTCTAGTGTCCATAAAGAATCATCTGCAACCATATCACCATTAGTGCCGTCATTATACATATAGTGTACTACAGTAGAATCGTCATCAGGCCATCCGCCAACAGGCCACTGAAGGGGCGGGTTAGCGCCAGCAATAACAACATTTTCAATTGAGGTAAATGGCTGGCCTGTATAAGAAGATACAGCACCATTAACATTTACAACAAATTTAATTGTAACAGGATTATTAGTAATGTTGTCAAGAGTTAAATCATTAAATGTTCTCTCGGTATACACTGACCCGGCATCAAAATCTTCCTGGGTTATTACATAAATTTTGTTAGGATCACCTTCCCAGGCTGTACCGGTAGCATTCAGGTAAGCATATTTATAACCAATCTCTTCACCCACAAACGCAACATAATTAACTGTTAACTCGTAGTAGTTAGGATCAGAAGAACTTTGAGATAATATATCATCTCCTGACCAGCCGTTAAAGGTTCCTCTTACGGTTAAAGTATCGGTAGCGGGAATAAAACGGCCTGAAACTATTTCAAACTCCATGTTAACTGAAAAAGTAACTGCAAGTTCCTTTGTTTCGGCTGTTACAACAACACTGTCAAAAAAAGCTTCATAAACACTATTGCCTTCAGGAACAACATACATTCTATCTGCAATAGATTCCCATCCGTCCGAATTTTTAACAAATTTAAACATCAAAGTATCACCAACTGCAAAAGTATCAATTGTAACTGTGTAAATTGTATCTGCATCTGGTCCATCCAGTTGTGTAGCAGTGGTATTCCAGCCGTTGAATGTACCGGCAATATGCACAGTATCGGTTCCTACGTTGAACTCACCTCTTAATGCTTCATCGCTCATATCAACCCTGAACTCCACGGTTTGAGCAAAAGCATTGCCTGCTATAAAAATAGCAATTATTATGTACAACATTCTTTTCATATAACCTGTCTCCTTTAGTTTATTGTGTAATCAAAAAAATTACGAATGAATTAAATGCTAAAATTTTACTCCTACAGAGAACTGCTGTGTATTATCTAGCCTGCCAAACTCCTGGAAGGCATAATCAAAAAAGAGCCCAAGGCTGGGGTCAAAATCATAATTAACACCAAACCCAAGAGTTAAGCCCTCTTCAGAATTCTCAAGAAATAAAGATTTATAGCCGCCGCGTATTGCTATCATATTCATAAAAACGTACTCAGCACCAATATTTAATGATTCGGCATTATCATTAGGATGAAGTGCATCTGCGGCAACAGTAAAGCGGTGGCTTTCAAGGTTAACAACATCCATAGCAACACCTACCCTGAAGGTAAGAGGCAGCGGGTAAGAATCAGTGTTAAGTTTTGCCAGTATCTCATCATTATTTCCGCTTATCTGTCTGTTTATATCTGTTTGAATGTAAAGGTCTTTACCGTCAAGCTGCATATCACTTCCGAAATTGGTAATGGTGGCGCCTATTCTTAATCCGTAAATATCTGAAAGGAATAAGACTCCAAGATCAAAGGCTATTGCCCCGGCGGTAGAGTTCCATATTTTCTGATTTACATATTTTACATTAGCTCCAATTGAGAATCTGTCAGTTAAATTAAACCCGTAAGTTAATGCCATTACCAGGTCCTGAGGATTAAACATTTCTCCTGTACCTTCGGGCTCTCTGAGAGTGGTTACTTCCATTTCACCATAATCAAGGTAATTTATACTTAAACCGAAAACGCCAAGATCACCCATGGAGAGCATAGCGCCGGCCCAGTTATAACTTATATCGGCAAACCACTTAGAGTGTGAAAATAATGCCCCGTTAGATTGTGCCCTTGATGCGCCTGCCGGATTCCAGTATAGTGCAGTAACATCATTTGAAGTTGCAACAAAGGCGCCTCCCATTGCAACTGCCCTGGGGCCAATTCCTATATTCAGAAACGGTGCCGCGGTGGAACCTACTTTAGTCTGTGCAGGCATAAATCCGGCTGCCAGTAATATTAGTATTAAAACATTTTTCCCTGCAAGGGATTTAATTTTGTTAAACATTTTTTCTCCGTTACAGCATTATTTAATTAGGGCCAGTTTGCCGATCTTTTTCCCGATATTTTCAGTCTCTACCACATAGACATATACACCATAGGCTACATCCAGATTTTCTTCTGTTCTTAGATTCCAGTATACATCACCTACAAAAAGATTATCATGTGACAGTGTTCTGATCAGCTCGCCGCGTACAGTATAAATGTAAATCTTTGATCCCGGAGGAACATGGGTAAATCTTATTTCCCGTTCACCCCTGCCGCTTACCTGGGTACTTAATAACCGGGCTTCAGCTTCATGAGTAACTACATATGGATTTGGTACAACTTTTATTTTATCCAGGTCCGATTCAGTAGCGCTGCTGCTTATTTTTGCACCCTGCATTGAGAAAGTCAGTTTATCAGTTTCATTAAAAGGTTTCAGTGTTGATATCCTGTAGGTGCCCTGTTGTTCGATAGGAATATTTGTACCCACATAATTAAGAACCACCCTCCATGTTCTGCGCAGGTTACCCTGTATATTTTCCTTAAAATCAATTGTATGAGTTGTAGATATTGTACCTGTTCTGAAGTAAGCGAAATCTATATATTGATCTTTGGTAAGATTTTTTATCCTGAATGTAACTGGTTCGGCAGGATGAATATTCCTTTGCGAAACAGGAAATATAGTATCAGCAACAGATGTATCAACAATAACATTTGAGAATTCTATCAGGTAATCGTTCGGAATTATAAGTCCGTTATTAGCCGGGTAGTTAACATCCCTAAGAGTCTGGATTGATATTGTCGGCTTCCTGTTTGGATCATTATATTCACCAACAAATCCGGATTTGGAAGTATCCAGCCTTATGTTCTGATCATTATACAATTGCAATCTGAAGCCGTGCTGAACAGGAGTATTGCCCGAAAAAACAGATGATTTATTTATAATACTATCATAAGCTGCAGTGTAAGATGTGCTGCCGTTGGTTCCAAAAGGCCTGCCGTTAACTATTATAGTATCAACAGAAGGAATTGTAATGGTCTGCATTGGGTTTACTATAACAGGCTGTCCATTGCCGGGAATGATTAAAGTATCGGGAGTTTGAAGATCGAGAAGCGACCAGTTGGCAGTATAATCCTGCGCACCTGAATCCTCAAACACAACCTGGTAATTGTAACCATCCCTTACAGCCTGGTCATCAACCATTTGAACTTCAACACTTCCGGTACCAATAAAATTATCGGACTTCTGAATATCCGTAAAAGATGCTTTTACGTAACCGGCGGGGCGTGCCCCCGGAGTTATATAACCTGTATTATCATCTGTAATAATTTCCCCGGTATTTGCTCTTCTTATAAACTTTGAATTTTCAGTTGGGAAAATATCAAGCTCTGAATCTCCTTCGTCATATGCACAGACAGCATAATAATAAGTCTGCCCCAGAACAACATTTGAATCAACGAACTTGTTTGTAATACCAGTATTGTCACCAAGATAAAAAGTAGTACCGCCAACAGTTTCAAGCAAACCGCGTGAAGGATAAAAATAACCGTTGATAGTATCTGCCAGATCATATTGAGCAATAGGTTTATCGAATGCAAGGAATCCCTGTGCATTAGTAATAACTCTGGAATCGGCAAAATTCTGATCTGTTGCTCTGTATATTTTATATCCCTGGAAGTCCCTCTTTTTAGTAATAAAATCTATATCATTCTGTGTTGGTTCATTATCCCAGTATATTACAACATTACCATCCTCCTGTGAAATACTGATTTTGGGTTTTAAAGGAGGCTGCGGGAATTTATATCCTGAGTTATATATCTGCTGAACAATTCTTTTATTAGAGACTATATCCTGAAGGTCTTCGCCAAACAGCAGGGAAACTGAAAATCTTTCTTTTATATCAGGATTTCCCAAACTGGGAATAAGCGGAAAATATCCTGAAGCATAAATAAAATCACCATCCTGGGGCTGTGCAGGCACAACATCAAACCTTCCGGGAGTCATCCTGCTCCATAGAAGAGTATCATTTGACATATCGGGAGAAAGCTCGATATTAAAGAAATTGAAACTTGTTAAGCCGATTTGGTCAGATTCATCGGGATCAGTTCTTCCAAAATTAGGCTCGCCCTGGTCAGGAATACCGTTTCCTTCTCCTTCATCCGGCCCCTCGTAATTATTATCACGCGGCCCCAGCCCATCAATACCAACATCATCGGTTAACGGGTTCCAGTCCTGGTCTTCATCAATATCATTATCTCTTTTTTCATCGATAAGCAAATCGTTTAAGCCATTACCTGTTACATAATTAATATATTTAAGGCCCGGTACCCCGGCATCATTTCTTGTAGCAAAATGAACTGCTTCATTTTCATCTATAAGGCCGTCAAGATCATTATCAATTCCGTCTAATGCCGAAGCATGAGGAATATAAATAAAACCATTCCGCACCGGCTGAATTGCACCGATCTGCCCTTCACGGAAATATTTGCCAGCCTCAATTACAAATTCAACTCCCATAGATGTAACAGTCTCCGGAAGCGAATTGATTTGATGAGTTGTTCTTTCATAGGTATCAGGATTAATTAAAACAACTACATCACCCACATTAAAAGTAACCGAATCAAAATCAGCCTTAACAAAATTTGGAGAATCCGGGTTTTCAGAATCTCCGTCATTATCGATTCCATCGAATGAATTGCCCGGGGACTCAAGGAAAGCATATCCTACATATCCAACTTTTTGTCCTTTGTTACCAATGCCGTCACTATCCCATGAATAAGTAATCCAATCTTCAACATCAAAAAATGCCTGGTCATCGCCGCTGTCACCATCGCCGCCGGCAAGAGTTCCAACAACAGTACCAAAATTAGCTTTCCTGTATGTTGTTGTTCCCTCGTTAGTAATATCATACAGCCAGAAGATTGCATCTTCTGCAAGGAAATTTGACCACTGGAAACCTCTTACCCTCATTCTTAATCCAAGACCAAGCCTTGAAGGATCCCTGCTGTCAGGTAAAAATATGGGCTGACTGGGATCAAAATTCAGGAAGTTAAATTCATCATCTGCCTGATCATCTGCATCAAAGATACTTTCCTGGTCGGCATTTTTTATATTTCTTCCGAAATACCCAAACCATTGAGTATTACCTTCATCATCAACCCAGTTTCTTGCAATAGGGTCATTCCATCCACCAATAGGATATGATTCGGGCAGATGGCTCATTGCAACTGATTCATAATTTGAATTTCTAAAACCGGGCAGCGGATTCCAGCCCCAGAAATGGCCGTCAACAGGATGCCTTTCTTCCCCCTGCCTGTTTCTTGGTCCGCGTGAAATTATAACTGACTGTAAAGTATCTCCAAGCATATTAAAAAATTCAGCACCGATTAATGGAATACAATCACCGATATAATTTTCACCTGAACCCAGAGGCCATTCACCTCTTATATCAACACCAACAAGGAACCCGGCTATCTGGCCGTCATTATGGAATGATATTCCTATTCTGTTTCCTGTATGCAGGCCTATAGATAATAACGAGGGATCACTTCTTTGGGCAATTATGTTTGCCGGTAAAATTCCTAACAGCAGTATTAATAGTAGAAAATTTCTGTGCATCTTTTTTGCTTTCATATTTTTAAAAGTTATATGATACGCCAAGTTCTATCCTCCTGGGCTCCGAGTAGTAATCGGGACGTGTATAATAATCATCCAGGGTTAGATTATTGTATACAGGGTAGTTTACTTTTTCAGCATCAAGTTTGTCAAAAGTAAAACTCGGATCACCGGAATTATCATATACAGTTGTCGGATTATCCAGATCAAGTACATTAAATATCTTAACAAACACTGAAACTAGAGTCTCGCCAATCGGGAAATCTTTATAAACTCTTAAATCAAGATTAAAGACAGTGGGTTTTGCGCCGCTGTTCCTAGGGAATGCATTTTCGGTAACATTAGTATTTTTATTAACAACAGGAGTGAAAGGCTGACCGGTATAAAAATTACCTATTAAAGAAAAGCCATAGTCTCTTGGTTTTGAATAAGCAATAGACATATTTAAAGTATGTGTCTGATCCCAGTTAAGGGGAGCGATAAAGGTTTCAGGCAAAGCTCCTTTTGTAGATGCATCTCTCGCATCGGCCGGGTTGGAAGCATTTCCTTTTGTAACAGAATATGTGTAATCCAGGGATGTTGCCAGTCCGCCGGAGAATCTTTTTTCAAACTTTACAATAAACCCTTTTGAGAAACCAAAATCGGAATTTGCATACTTGCTGTAAGCTGCCCCTCTTCCAAAAACAAGTATTTCATCATTTTGTGTACCTGTTAAATCCCTGAAATCCTCAAAGAAAACAGTAACATCAACAGCTATATCATCACCTATCTGCTGCTGTAAACCAATTTCACCTTTAACTGTTTTCTGAGGTTTAAGATCGGCGTTACCAAAAAGACCCTGGTTGCCTGAACCTACCCCAAGTTCAAACTCAGGATTTTCATACATCAGCTCATAAGAAGGAAGCTGGAGGAAATGACCGTATGAAAAATGGATAACACCTTTATCTGTAATTGGGAACGCTAATCCAAGGCGGGGACTAAACTGATATTTAACAGAAGCTTCTTTGTACCAGTAGGCCTGCCTGTCGGCAACTGTTTTTTCAGTTTCTCCAATTTCAGGATTAAACTCGCCATCTCCATTTAAATCATTAAACCTGTTTGAGGGCCTTAGCGGATTGATAATACTGGGGTCAGTAGGATCGCTTAACACAACTCCATCAGGATCAAATATGTCAAATCTTAATCCAACATTAAAAATAAGATTGAATGCTTCAAACTTAGTTTGAACATATGCAGAAGACTCAGTGGGTTTATGAAGATATTCATCATTAAAGGTTGTAGTAAGAGGGGGAATAAAAACATTTACAATACCAGGCCCTGAATTATAAGGATATAGAGTAATTTTATGATAATATATCTGATGTCTCTTATATTCCCCTCCAAACTGAACATTGATTTCCTGGTTAAACTGCGTTGTCCAGTCCAGCTTTGCCGAATAAGTACCGGTGTTCCTGTTAAACCGGGCATAATCAGTACCCCCCACATCAAAATGATAAGGAGGGTTACGCCGTACAAAATTATCTACATAAAGAGTAGGCCTGTTAGGGTCACTGGTATAAATATCATCATATAAGTAATGATGATACTCCTTAAAGAAATAAGATAAGTTCAGATTATAAAAAGAGGAGGCGCTTATAGCATGATTAACAGAAAAAGTATTGGAAATACCGGTTCTGAACCTTTGAAGATTATTATCAGGAGTATACCTGCGGAGATAATTATCTCCATCAAGTACTTTATACTCCTGTCCATCATATATATAGTTATAACTTAGTTTTAATCCGGGGGCTAACCTGTAAGTAAGTTTGCCCTGTCCGTAAATTCTTTGATTAGGGTTCATAGAAACATAAGAACCGTCTCCGTTTCCTACAACAGTAAATTCAGTTCCGTTAGAGTTTGGAACTTCCTGAGCCATATCAGTTGGAAGGTAATATCTTTGTCCGTATATATAACCGGAGTTATAAAAGTACCTGCCGTTTGCATAAAAAAACAATTTGTCTTTTAAGACAGGTCCGCTTAAACTTCCTTCAATATTCCTCACAGCTATCGGATCAATGTTATCAATGTTCCAGAAAATATCAGTTTTATCCGATATATAATCACCGGCATAAGTTGTAATACTTCCTTTAAAATCATTACCGCCGTCTTTAGTAACAATATTAACAATACCCGACATTGCTTGTCCGTACTCAGCATTAAATGCACCGCTGATAACCTGCAGTTCCTGCACAGCATCGGCGGCTACATCAATAACGGTACTCCCGTCATATGAATCAGTAACAGGAACACCGTCAATCTGGAAAGCAATCTGTCCTTTTCTTCCGCCTCTTATATGAAGATTAGCCCCCGAAGAAACAATACCTGCCTGCAGTTGAAGAACATCACCAATTTCAGTTACGGGAAGCTGTGAGATAACATCCGCACCAACTGTTGATGTTGATGCAGTGAGATCCTTTTGTATTAAAGGCCTTTCAGCAATTACAACAACATCCTGGGATAGTTCAAATGCCTGGGTAGTTAAATCAAAATCAAGTGTTGTAGTAAAACCGGATGCTACATTTACATTTTGAACTGTAATGCTGTTGTAACCAATAGCCGAGGCTTTTATTGAGTAAGTTCCGGGGGGGATGTTTAATATAAAATATTCCCCATCAAGATTTGATGCTGCCCCGGTAGATGTACCTTCAACTATTATGTTTACAAAAGGAAGAGATTCACCTGTTGAGGCGTCTGTTACTTGACCGGCAATTTTACCAGACTGGGAGTATGTGTTGGAAAAGGAGATAATTAAAAAAAGAGCAAAACACAGTAAACTATATTTCATTCATCCCTCCGGGATTCATTAATATCATGAAAAGTATCGCTGGATAAAAAATAGCTTTATTAAAAGCATTATAAATCAAGACTCAGTTTAGAAAAAAGTTCAATTCCCTATTAATAGCTTTAAACCTGATGTTGTTTACTAAGAAACTTACTTTCATCCTGTTTAACCTATTTAATTCAAATTATTCAAACCACTACCCAAACAAGGGTATTTTATATAAAAGAGTGTAAAATCACAAAAAAATACTACCCTAATAGATAGGGTGTTTTTTTAATCTAAATCCGGTTTAATAAAATTAAAAATCCTGCTGTTTTCAAAACATAAATGAACCGTTTCAATCCTATTCCTGTTCATACAATCCCTCTTTTATTGCTTTTACAACAGCCTCAGCCTGCGAATGAACATGAAGTTTTTTATAAATATTCCGAAAATGAAAACGCACAGTTTCAATACTTATGGATGAAGAATCTGCAATAGCTTTAGCGCTATACCCCTCCACAAGGTATCCAAGCACTTCTTTTTCACGGGATGTAAGCATATACGATGTTTTATCTTTTCCCGGCAATTTCTTCTGCTGAAAGTAATCAATAACTTTCCTGGCAATGTGTGAGCTCATAGGCGCGCCGCCATCAAAAGCTTCTTTTATTGCTTCCAGAAGTTTTGACGGCGGAGTTTTCTTAACAAGATATCCGCATGCGCCGGCACACAGAGCATCAAATATAAGTTCATTCTCTTCGTAAACTGTAAGTACAAGAATTGAAAGATCCGGCAGAATAGCTTTTACCTGCTTAATTCCTTCTATGCCGTTAATACCCGGTAAACCAATATCCATTAAGAGTACATCCGGATTTAACTTCTTTATTTCTTTTATCATGCTTTCGCAGCTTTCAAAAGCGGCGGGACAGGAATAATTATCAGTTCCCTCTATTAAAATTTTTAAGCCTTCACGGATATTTTTATTGTCTTCAACAACAACTACTTTTATCATACTGTCAGATTTCATTTTTATATTTTTTTATTACGCCGCTCAAGGTATTACTTAAAATGAAATCTATCTACTACATAAACGAAGGTATTTTGAAGAATTGCAGGGGGGATAATCCACCCATATAGGGGGAAAGTGAGATTTGCGAATTATGATTTGAGATTTTGGATTTAAATGTTCAACCGATAATCGTACTAGATTATTCCTTCTTTAATCGCTTTGGCTACTGCTTCAGACTGGGAGTGTACATGAAGTTTCTTGTAGATATTACGAAAATGGAAACGGACTGTTTCAATGCTTATAAACAGAGTATCAGCAATTGCTTTAAAACTTTTTCCCTCAACAAGCCCCTTCAGAATTTCCTTTTCACGCGGGGTTAAAAAGTAGGATGATTTTTCCGGAGTAACAGGTTTTTTCTGCTGGAAGAAATCGATTACTTTCCGGGCAATATTAGAGCTCATCGGGGCGCCTCCTTCAAAGGCGTCTTTAATTGCTTCAAGAAGTCTTGATGGAGGTGTTTTTTTAACAAGGTATCCGCAGGCACCGGCACAGAGTGCATCAAAAATTAATTCATTCTCATCATAAACTGTAAGAACCAAAATTGTTAAATCAGGCATAATAACTTTTGCATGTTTAATCCCCTCAATACCACTCATCCCGGGAAGTCCTAAATCCATTAATAAAACATCGGGTTCAAGCTTTTGAAGTTCTTTAAGCATCTTTTCGCTTTCAGAAAAAGCTGCCAGACAGTTATATCCTTCTGTTCCATTAATTAGTAATTTCAATCCCTCACGGATGGTCTCATTATCTTCAACTATCATTACATTAATCATATTCTCAGATTTCAATTTTTCAGTCTTTGGATTGAGAAGGGAAACAATCTCTTGCCAAAATCAGTTAATAATTTTTCCCTTATAAGATACAAACTTAATTGAACAGTTTTTATTTTTTATTTAAAACCGGATTTAGGACTTAAACCCCTTAATGTTATAATATGTTTCCTTCGAACTTAACTGTTGTTCCCTTTCCGGCTAATGAATTTATATCCAGTTTGCCGCCAATAAGTTCCGCCCTGTTTTTTATGTTTTCAAGCCCGTTACCACTTGAACTTGTGCCGTTAAAACCTCTGCCGTTATCAGCAAGAATCATTTCCAGCTTTCTACCTTTTACAAAAGCATCAAGAGATATTTCTGTGCACTCACTATGAGTAATACTATTATTAATTGCTTCTTTAAAAATTAAATACAGGTGCTGCCTGTGTTCAATAGATAGTGAAACTTTTTCAAGAGCCTTAATATTTTCGGATTTAAAAGATATGCTTGTATATGATGATAACTCGGCATAAGTATCTCTTAATCGCAGTATTAAATCGTACAGCGAGTCCCTTTTAGGATTAACCAGCCAAACAATATCACTCATATTATCTATAAGATTGCGCGAATTATTGCTTATCATCTTTAAGCTTTTTTCAATATCCTTATCAGGATTTTTAATTTTATTCCTTATAATCTCACTCCATATGGAAATTTCAGTAAGGCTTGAGCCAATATTATCATGCAGGTCCGCTGCTAATTTTGCACGGAAACGTTCAATGTTCAGGAGATGCTTAACCCTGTATGTTATAAGAAAAGCAATTATGCCCCCTATTAATAAAACCGACAAAGTAATAAACCACCATGTCATCCATAGTGGAGGTAATATTCTTAAAGTTACGGCTGCCCCTTCTTCATTCCATATTCCATCGCTGTTAGAGCCTTTTACTCTAAATACATATTCCCCGGGGTAAAGATTTGTATATGTAACAAAACGCCTGTTATCTGAGTTTATCCAGCCTTCATCAAAGCCTTCCATTTTATATGCATACCTGTTCTTACCGGGGGCAGTAAAATCAAGTGATGCAAACTCAAATGAAAAAACATTTTGTCCATAACTTAATTCAATTTCTTTTGTTTCAGAAATTGTTTTCACCAGCGGAGAATTAGGCGCATCAATTTCAACTGGTCTGTTAAAAATCTGGAAATTTGTAATCACAACAGGCGGTATATGTTCGTTAATTTTCAGATACTCGGGATTAAACGCATTAAATCCGTTAGTGCCGCCAAAAAACATTTCCCCACTCACACCTTTATAGCCCGCACCCCAGAAAAACTGGTTGCTCTGCAATCCGTCAGATATATCGTAACTTGTAAAGGCTTTTGTTTTAGGATTAAATACTGCCAGGCCATTATCAGTAGATACCCAGATATTACCATTATTATCCCCCTGAACACTGTATACTATGTTACTTGGCAAACCGTCTCTTGTGGTATAATTTATAAATTTTGGTTTTGGAGAATCATGATCATCTGCGGAAAGCATATTTAAACCACCGCCATAAGTGCCAAACCATAAATTACCATCCTTATCTTCGAAAGCAGATATAACCCTGTTATCACTAAGACTGTATTCGTTATCCGGTTTAAAAGTATAGTGAATAAAATTTATTGAAGTATCAGCCGGCAGTTTATTCTTATCAGAAGAAGAAAGTTTGTTAAGTCCTTCCCAGGTACCTATCCATAGGTTACCATTTTTGTCTTCAAGAATACATGATTGGATTAAATTACTGCTGATACTATTTAGATTATTTGGGTTATTAGTAAAATTAATAAACCTGTTATTTTTCCTGTCTAAAAGATTAAGGCCGGTACCGGTACCAACCCAAAGATTTCTGTTGGAGTCTTCAAAAATTGCCTGTACAATATGGCTGCTTGTTCTTTGTGATGAAGGGGTAATATCACTATATCTTAAAAACTTAAGGTTTGAAGATGAATGATAAGGCAAAACTGTTCTGTTTAACCCGCTGTTCCATGTGCCAACCCATAAAAAACCATAGCTGTCTTTCCAAATGGCAGAAACTGAATTATCACTGAGGCTATACAACTCACCCGGCTTATTTTGATAATGCGTAAATTTATTTGTCAGGAGATTAAGCTTGTTTAATCCGCCCCCTAAAGTTCCAATCCACAGTGTTTTTTCATCCTCCTGGTAAATTGAACGGACAGTATTGTGGCTAAGGCTGTTTTCATTATGGGGGTCATGTTTATAGTGCCTGAACTTCATTCTTTCCCTGTCATATTTAGCCGCACCGTCTTCCGCACTGCCAATCCATACCAGGCCGGAGCTGTCTTCAAATAAAGTAAGTATATTTTTATTGTTTAGTATTGAGGAAGTTGAATATATATAAGTAACCAGAGCAAACCTTTCAGTTTTCCTGTCAAACTGATAAAGCCCGCCCCCGGTTCCCACCCATAAAACACCTTCCCTGTCTTCCAGGATTGAGTTGATCCTGTTGCTATTGGGATTTTTAGAATCAGGTTCATTAATAAAAAAGCGTGTGAATTCATTTTTTTTCTTATCAAATCTTGTCAGTCCACTTAAAGTACCTATCCACATATAACCATCATTATCTTCATATATCGATAGTACAACATTATTACTTAAACTATTGCTGTCAACAGGGTTATATTTATAATTAACAATTTTATTTTTTTCCCTGTCAAATCTGTCAAGGCCGCCATCGCTGCCAATCCATAAATAGCCGTTATTATCTTCAAACAGTGATAAAACCACATCATTACTAAGGCTGTTTGAATTTAACGGATCATGCCTGTGATGAATAAAGGTTTTATTTGTTTTAATAAATTTATCAAGGCCGCCGGTCTCAGTCCCAACCCAAATATCCCCCTGTTTATCTTCAAAGATGGTTCTAACATTATTAAAACTTAAACTGCCGGGATCATCAGGATTATTAGTATAGTTTACAAATTTCTCTTTAGTTCTTATAAATTTGGATAAACCGCCGTTATTAGTCCCTATCCACAAGTCCCCTTTATTGTCCTCGCATATAGTCCAGATAAAATTATCCGGAATTGAGTTTTTATCCTGCGGGTCGTTTTTGTATATAGTAAAATTATAGCCATCATATTTATTAAGGCCGTCTTCTGTAGCAAACCAGATAAATCCTTTACTATCCTGCATTATATAATGAACAGTATTTTGCGAAAGGCCGTTGTCATTAGATATATGATCGATATTAACCTGAATATCCTGCGGGGATAAAATTTCTGGAAATAAAAACAGGATAATTATAAAAATGCCGGGTTGTTTTATGAAAGCTGTTGTCATTTTTTAATGTAGTATTATAGCCGGGTGATTGTTTATTATCACAATTTTTATAAAGATAAAACGAAAATTACAAAACATATAAATAGTTACAATATTTAATTTAACTTATTCTTAAATAAAGAATTATCTAAAAATTTCCCGCTTTTTACACTACTAATATATATGTCTATTTAAAGCCGGGGTTGTACTGCCCCTCACAATGGAGAAATATACCCCTCTTACGGCACTACTTCTCATAATTATTCTATTATCTTAAAAAAGAATCGATAACAAGTAACAGGAGACAGTTATGAAAAGGAATGAAGGATTTAGAGCAGATGATATCCATCGCGGTGAAACCCCGGATAAAAACAGGAAAAAGAATATTAACCGTGGGGAAGAAGAGACAAACATAGAAGAAGAAAGAAGAAGGAAGCAGGAACGGGGAACAGAACATGATAAAGAGGATATAGAGAGACAGCCGAAATAATTTCCCGGATAAAATAATATCTGAGCCTTCCGGCATTTGGGCGGCCAGACCTGCCTGCGCGAAGCCGCTTCGGCATAGGCAGGCAGGTCGCCCTACAATTTTCACCTACTAATACTTCCCTAAAAATCTGTCCACTTTATATTTTCTTATTGCTAAGATAAAAAACGGAATTGATACTGCACTCATATAAAGTACTGTGTTATATATATTATACTCTTTCAGATTAATTATGCCGGTAATTAATAAGATTAAAGTTGGAATTAAAAGCATAAGGCCTCCTGCAAAAAACATTTCCTGAAAATCAGATACCATCCAGCCTATATAGATACTTAATAAAAAAATCAAAATAGTACCCCATATAGGGATAAAAGATAAGAATGACCTGATTTCAAGTGGATTGGCAGGCTCGGCTATATTACTATTTAAATTGCTGTAAGTTAACAGCAGCAAAACATATACTGCAGTTGTGGCTCCTGTAAAAATAAATATCCGCATAAACCCGGTACGAAATGAATAGAGAATATAAATTATATAAATAATAAACATTGAAGAATCAGCGGATAATAATACACCGAACAAAAACGCAAAAATAAGGGATGTAAAGTTAATTACTGTTTTATGAAGATATCTTTCTGAAAGAAAAATCAGGAAGATCATCAGTAAGATGTTGATTAAAATTCCATATTCAACCAGCAGCAGATAATATAATGCAGGGGAAAGCGAAGCTATAAGGATACGTATCTGGTTTTCTTTAACCGGTTTTAATTTTTTTTCCGTAATAAGTATCAGCGATATAAATGCGATAAAATAAACTACAGGTAATAGAAAAGAGCTGCTTACTAATACAGTACAAATGAAAAGAGAATTGATCAGGCCGGTTGATATTAAAGAAATCCAGTTGATATAGTGGTTCTTTGTAAACATTACTGCAATTTACAAATAACAATAGATGAAGAGAGTAACCACATTTTTTTAATTGTGAATTATTATTAATTATTAACTGTTAATTTCCTTTTTCGCTTCAAGTTTGGCCGCAATAACCTCCCTAAAGTCAAGATTAAGCATTACACCTATTCTTTTAACAAGCTGATCTTCATATTTATCAAGTTTTTCATCAACATATATCAGACGCCATATATTTTTCATTACTTCATACTTTTCTTCTTTATTTAAATTCTGATCGAGAATAGTAGTAAATTCGTACAGACTTATACTTTCTTTTATATCTGCTTCGGCAAGCTCAAACAGTTCATCAATATAATCATCATCAAGATCAAAAGATGATTTCATTATAGAAATAATTTTCTCTTCTTCTTCCCTTGTAAGGCTGCTGTCTGCTTTTGCCATTTCTATGAAGATAGCGCAGGTGGCCACCTGAAGCTTCTTATTTTCATCAATGGTCTCTCTCTCCAGGGATTCCGGTAAAAATATTTTCTTCAAATGATTTAACATTGCATTCCCGTGTAATTAACAATTAACAATGAACAATGAATAATTAAAAAGCAATTTTTAATTGTCTAACTCTTCCTCTATTTCAACTTCTTTTATAGGTTTGGGTGGACGCTCATATAGTTCAGCCATTTCTTTATAATGTGCTGCCAGGTAATCCGGCACCTGGTCCCATGTAAAACGCCAGGTCCAGTTTCCGCCCGGTTTACCGGGAAAATTCATTCGTGCTTCACCGCCAAGATTTAATACATCCTGCATTGGAATAATTACAAGATCTGCTGCTGTTGCATAGGCAGTCCTAACCAGTTTACCAACCATGTCATCGCCGTAATAATCAAGGTATTTTTGAGCATGCGAATAAATATCATTATCCTGCGTTTTAGCTTTTTCAAAATAAGCACGTGTGGTATCATTATCATGAGAGCCTGTATAAACCATACTGTCTTGCAGAATATTATGAGGAAGGAACTTTGTTTCCATATCGGTTCCAAAAGCGAACTGAAGAATTTTCATTCCGGGGAAGCCGAATTTTTCTCTTAGAGCAGTAACCGATTTTGTTATCACACCAAGATCCTCGGCAACAATGGGTAGTTCACCCATGTGTTTTTTAACAGTGCTGAAAAATTTTTCACCGGGGGCTTTAATCCATTTGCCAGTTACTGCAGTAGGTGCATCACCGGGTATTTTCCAGAAAGCATCAAAACCGCGGAAATGATCTATCCTAATTATATCAACAAACTCAAGAAGTTTCGCAAGCCTGTTGCGCCACCACTGGAAATCATCCTTCTCCATCTCTTCCCATATAAACAAAGGATTACCCCACAACTGTCCTGTCTCACTGAAATAATCGGGCGGTACACCGGCAACAAATTCAAGCTTTCCTTCACTATCAAGAGTAAATATTTTATTATTAGCCCAAACATCTGAACTGTCATATGCAACAAAAATAGGTATGTCGCCTATAATTTTAATCCCTTTACCGTTTGCAAATTCTCTTACATCATGCCATTGTTTATAAAATATATACTGAACAAATTTATGGTAGCGAATATTGTCAGCTAATTTCTCACGCCATTTATTTAATGCTTCACTTTTTCTAACAACCAGGCCTTTTTCCCATTCGGGCCACGCCTTATAGTTATTATGTTCTTTTAAAGCCATAAAAAGGGCAAAATCTTCCAGCCAGTCTTTATTTTTTTCTGCAAATTTTTCAAAATCTTTCTGTATACTTTTATCATTTTTTTTGTAATTCTCAAAAGCTTTCTTCAGGATATTTCTTTTAAAATCA
>JAWOJF010000354.1:0-13457 GCA_046481785.1 Ignavibacteriaceae bacterium
GACAGGTTCTACAAAAAAGTAAAAGCAGATGAGAATGTATTCTTCAAACCTCAAAAGGGGAAAAATAAAATTACCTGTCTTGATGATATGGGAAGAGACGAGAGTATTTTTATTAATGTTAAATATTACTAATTTTTCGTTCCTAAAGGAGCTAAAACAGTCCTCTCCGCGACATGCTGAATCCCTCTTAATCGGGAGAAAAGAAACAGGAAGCAGGGGGAGAAAAAAAAGTGAGAGAAAAGTATCATGGTAATTAATAATAAATTAAAGAAAACTGTTGAGAGAAGACTGTATTTACAAAACAATTATGCTCCTAAACTTAGAAGTCTAGTTGAAACCAGAACTGATCAGCTTAATTTTTCTGTTGACCAGAGAAATGCTGCCGAGAAGTCGATGGATGCTTTAATTTGGAAATTGACTGCAGCTGGAATACACTTAGAACGACTATGGCAATTTAAAGAATCTGAAATGATTAAAAGATTATTTGAAACTGTAAATGAAAACAGAATTGATCCCAGATGTTTTACAGATAACGAAGTTGCGTATCTAACTTTAGAATTCGAAGCATTTTTGATTCAAGCACGGTCCTTTATAAGTATAGCACAGATTCACACCCTACATGCCTGTGGTATTCCATATAACAAATTACTAACAAACGAAAAGTATGGGAAAATTATACAGAAGAAACCTTATCCACCAGATAAACTTGTTAACGCGAAACTTTATTTTGATAAGAATGTTTTCAATGAAAATAGATGGGGATTTTTATTAAAAAGCCTTCGAGATCGTGTGATTCACTATGATCGTATAAGACCAACTAAATTTAATATTGATGATATTGAAGAGTTGTCTGTAAGAGGTTTAAGTTTAGAAAAACTTGCACAAGAGTTTGAGAACGGTTACAATTCTTTACTTGTTGATGTGATCACTCCAATATGGGATCGCAAATGGATTCCTGGTCCTTTTAGAAAAGATATGTGGTATTAAAATGTTTTTTTTCGTTTTGGAGGAAAAGAGGGGATTAATGAAATCCCAGAGAACGCCCTGCCGGGCGTTCCCTTATCAGCAGTTATAACCTTTTGGGTCCTGCGTCAATCACTTCCTGCGAGCAGCCTTTTTTGAACAGCTTAAAGTTCTCTACAAACCTTGCAGCAAGTGCATCATATTTCTGCCAGTATTCTTCTTTATTGCCCCACGAGTTGGATGGATCAAGAACATCCTGCGGTACTTCGGGGCAGGTGAGTGGTACTTCAAATCCAAACAACTTGTCTTTGCGGAATTCCACATTATCAAGTTTGCCGTCAAGTGCGGCATTAAGAAGATTTCTTGTATGACGTATACTTATTCTTTTGCCAACGCCGAATCTTCCGCCTACCCAGCCTGTATTAACAAGCCATACATTAGAACCATGTTTTAACATACGCTGTTTTAACATTGCAGCATAATCGTGCGGGTAACGTACCATAAATGGCGCACCAAAACACGCGCTGAATGTTATTGTCGGCTCAATACCAAGGCCTATCTCAGTTCCTGCTATTTTGGATGTATATCCTGAAATAAAATGATATTGTGCCTGTTCCGGATTAAGCTTTGCAATTGGTGGAAGCACGCCCGAAGCATCGCATGTTAAAAAGATTATATTCTTCGGATGTGAATGAGCATATCCTTCCTTAATTGTATTCGGAATAAAATCAAGAGGATACGATGCACGTGTATTTTCTGTAAGTGAATCATCATTAAGGTCAATCATTCTGGTTACCGGATCATATACTACATTTTCAAGGATAGTTCCATAACGTTTTGTAGTAGCATAAATTTCCGGTTCACTATCTGCGGAGAGACGGATAACCTTTGCATAACAGCCTCCTTCAAAATTGAAGATACCGTTTCCGCTCCAGCCATGTTCATCATCGCCAATTAATTTTCTGTTCGGGTCTGCAGAAAGTGTAGTTTTACCTGTTCCGCTTAAGCCAAAGAATAATGCTGTATTGCCATCCTTGCCAACATTAGCGGAGCAGTGCATAGGCAGAACATCATTAAACGTTAAAAGAAAATTAAGGACTGTGAAGATAGATTTTTTAATTTCACCGCCGTACAGGCTGTTAGCTATAATTGCAGTCCTGTTTGCAAAGTTTAAAACTATTGCAGTTTCTGTTCTTGTACCGTCAATTTTAGGGTCTACCTTAAAGCCGGGCACAACAATAACAGTGAATTCGGGAATAAACTTTTTCAGTGTATCCCTGTCATTAGTTGTAATGAACATATTCCGGGCAAAGAGGCTTTGCCATGCATGTTCGGTAATAATTCTTACCGCCATACGGTATTCGGGGTCAGCGCCGGCATAACAATCCTGTACAAAAAACTCTTCTCCCTGCGCATATGCCTCCACACGCTGCATAAGAGAATTAAATTTTTCCAGAGCATAAGGCCGGTTATAAACTCCCCACCATATTTTATCTTCGGTAGATTCCTCTTTAACAACAAATTTATCTGCTGCTGCGCGTGCAGTATGTTTACCGGTTTTAACAACAATAGGCCCGTTTTTTGCAAGATGAGCTTCATTCCTGAATATTATCTCTTCATAAAGAGCGGACTCTGAAAGATTCCAGTAAACTCTGTCGAGGTTTGATAAACCATGGTTATGTAATTTAAAATCAGAAGCCATCTCTTTAGCTTCTTTGGATGCAGGTGTATTGAACTCTAAATATTTGCTCATATCCAATCCCTCACTAACTTTCGGTCGCCAATATACAGTTCATTAGGTGAGTTCGGATCAAGCGCCCATTTCATTCTTTCAATACCTTCAGTAATTTCTTTTATAGTTCCGCAGTAGCTTAACCTTAAATGTCCTTCAAGCCCAAATTCAGCTCCCGGAACAGTAAGCACCATTACTTTATCAATAAGGAATTCAGAAAGTTTGTTCGAACTTTTTTCATAAACAGAAAAATCAGCGAAACAGTAAAAAGTTCCATCGGGTTTGGTTACTTTTACGCCTTCAAAAGCACTTAACATATCAACCATTACATTGCGGTTATTCTCAAGTGTTAATCTTAAACTTTCAACACCGGATTGAATTCCGTTAAGGGCACCAACTGCTGCCTTTTGTAAAAGGACTGAAGGCCCCGAGGTCTGATGTCCCTGAATATTAGACATTGCCTCAATAACTTTTTTATTTCCAACAGCCCAGCCTATCCTGAAACCGGTCATTGCATACTGTTTGGAAACACCATTAATAAGAATGATCTTTGATTTTTCAGACAGGTCTTTAGCATAGTTATAGCAGTTGATAGGTTTCTTTCCATCAAAAAGCAAACGATGATAAATGTCATCCATTATTAAATAAAGATCTTTTTTCTCACAAAACTGAACAACGTCGGAAATAAACTCTTCGGAGTACATAACACCTGATGGGTTATTAGGTGAGTTAATTATTACAGCCCTTGTATAGGAGCCGACTCTTTGTTCAATATCGCTAAGCTTTGGATAAAAGCTTCCGTCTTCGGGAAGAGCAGCAACCCCAATGGCTCCGCAAAGCTTTGCCATTTCGGGGTAACTAACCCAGTAGGGTGCGGGATAAATTACCTCTTCCTGCGGATTTAATATAGCCTGTAAGGCAACCATAATAGCCTGTTTAGCTCCGCCTGAAGCAATTACATTTTCAGGTGCCACCGAGCGGCCGTAATATTCTTCAGTATACCTGATAATGGCTTTCTTTAGTGCGGGAATTCCATCTGCTGGTGCATACCTGACTTCACCTGTATTTAAATGTGCGGAAGTAGCAAGTATTGCGTCCATTGGAATTTTGCTTTTTGGTTCTCCGCCGCCCAGGTGAATTACCGGGTCACCTTTTTCTCTTAATAATGCAGCCTTCTCATTCAATTTGAGAGTGGGTGAAGCGCTTATTGACCGCGCTATTTGACTTAAACTCATTGCGATCCCCTAAAGAAGTGATTGTTTACAATTGCAACTTAATTGAGGAAATTTTTATAATCAATAGTTGAGTGAATAAATTAATGCTATTATTGAATGTTTATGACAACTATGGAAGAATTATACAGTTTATTATTTGCTAATTATTTACAAAAATGAAATAATGAGCATTTATAACTTTTTTGAAATGAAAATAAAAATAATTGTTAGTTATTAATGGCTATTAGTTCAAGGCATTAGTAAATTTTTATTCTAAAAATTTTCATGATTTACAATGAATGAAGAAATATCTCAATTCTTAAAAATAATATTTTCTGACGGGAAAATAATGAATGATAAAAATGACCAGTATCTGAAGCAGATATCTGTTCCTCCCAAAACTATATTGTTAAAAGAAGGGGAGATTTCTCATAAAATGTATTTTATAAAACAGGGTTGTATAAGAATGGGTTTTCATCATGATGGAAGAGATATTACATTTCAATTTTTTTTTGAGAATCAGTCCGTTTCTTCCATAGAAAGTTTTATTTCAGATCAACCAAGTGAATTCTTTATTGAAACTATTGAACCTTCTACTGTTTATGTAGTAACAAAAACTGATTTCTGGAAAATAATTAATGACGTTCCGGAAATCAGTCAGCATATGCAGAAAATGCTTATGCAGCGTATGGGGCACTATGCAAGATTATTTCTTTCCTTTATCAGGGATACGCCCGCTGAGCGGTATAAGCAACTGCTGGAAAACCAGCCGCATATTATTCAAAGAGTTCCCCAGCATTATATTGCATCATATCTTGGTATCACTTCTGTCTCTTTAAGCAGGATCAGAAACAGGTTATTAAAAGATAAAAAATGATATGCCAAAACAGTCGCATCCTCTTTCCCTTTCAGGCTGCCTCTTTTGGATGCAGGCCTAATAAATCTTCTCTGTAAGGAGAGGACAGTTATTATGGTTGCCCTCGTCCTTCCGGTACAGATCAGATCTTGGAAAAGATGACATCTTTTAAAATAATGTCATCTTTGGTGAGATTTATTAACAAATGTTATCGCCGTTGTATTCTCCGGGTTTATATATTTATCACGGTAAATATTAAAAGGTAATTATAGTGTTTACAAATATTGAACAACACATGGAAGATTTTTTAAAAACTAACTTTTTAAAAGCATTAAAGGGGGTACATATGGAAACACCGGCTAAATTTAATACACGGGCATTTACCGCTATAGGTATGTTTATATCGGGAATTGGCCTTCCGTTATCAGGCTACATGAATCATGTGCTGAGTCTTCAACCACTAATAGATCAGCAGCACCATATATGGATGTCTGTTCATAATATTCTGGCTGTTTTCTTCGTTATATTTTCAACATGGCATATCATACTGAATTGGAAAGCATTAAAGAATCATATAAAAAAATCTTCCCGGGTGATGATAAGCAGGGAGTTTGTTTACGCCGCAGCTTTGGTGATATTCTTTTTAGCGCTGTCAGTTCTGCATGCTGTTGCGGCAGGCAGCAGGATGTGAATTATTATTTTATGAATACACTTTCAGCTGTAATATTTTTAAGATATTCTTCATCTACAACAGCACCGTGTCCCGGCTGGTTGGGTACTGTTAATGTTCCGTTTTGATTAAGTGTAAATGGATTAAGAACAATATCTTTTTTATAATAACGGCTGTTTGCACTTATATCACCGGGTAGCTTAAAGTTTGGAAGGCTTGCAAGCGCAGCATTAATTGCTCTGCCTATTCCGGTTTCAAGCATGCCGCCGCACCAAACAGGTATACCGGCATCCCGGCAAATATCATGTATTTTTACTGCCGCAGTTAATCCTCCTACACGTGCCGGCTTAATATTTATTACTCTGCATGCATCCATCTCAATTGCCCATCCTGCATAATCGGGAGAAGTAATACTTTCATCAAGGCATACCGGTGTTTTTATTTTTTGCTGCAGCCTGGAGTGGTCAATTATATCATTATGTGCAAGGGGCTGTTCAATTAATAATAAATTAAACTCATCAAGTTTTTTTAAATGGTCTGTATCAGAAAGACTATAAGCGCTGTTAGCGTCAACCTGTAAAAGAATCTCCGGGAAATTTTCCCTCAGGGCTTTTACCGGCTCAATATCCCACCCGGGTTTAATTTTTATTTTTATTCTTTTGTATCCCTCCTGCAAATAACCTTCAACTGTTTTAATTAATTCCTTTATTGAATTTTGAATACCGATGCTTACCCCCACAGCTATTTCCTTTTGTACTCCACCGAGCATCTCAGATAAACTTTTGTTATTCTTTTTTGCAAGCAGATCCCAAACAGCAAACTCCAGCCCGGCTTTTGCAAAATTATTTCCTCTTATCTTTGAAAAAAGTTTATCCACATCTCCGGGAGAATTTATATCATTGTTTAGCAGGAGTGGGGAGAGGTTCTCATTCATTACCGCCCATGCCGTAGAAGTTGTTTCTTCGATATACCAGGGCATATTACTTACCGGCGCTTCACCCCACCCGGTTAATCCTTCGGAAAATATTTTTACAATTATCCCATGGTTGCCATCTTCTACCCATCCGCTGGTTTTAAAAGGTGAGATATAAGGAAGAAATATTTTTCTTAGTTCTATTCGCTCAATTTTCATGATGGAAAGTTAAATACCTTTTTTAATTTCGATCTAATCGCAGTGTTCAAACAAATTGAAATATTGCTGCTTACTTTTTTATCCCGTTCTACCCAATCCGCTGGCAATTGCATTAACCGTTACAAGCACACGGTTTAATGTTTCCTTAACCGTAAGTGAATTATTTGATTTTATCTCTTCTCTCCATTGTGAAAGCAGTTTAACCTGCTGGTAATGAAGAGGAGTTAATGCTTTATCCCTGTATGTTAATGATAGATGAAGTCTTGGGCGCCTTACCTGAACAGGCGTTTCAAACAGCTTAAGAAGCATTTCCTGAGTACGTTCGTATTCTTCCAATATGATGCCGAGAAACTTATCTTTGATTTTCTCATCACTTACTATTCCTGCATAAAACTTCATTATTAGCGGGTTAGCCGAAGCAACCATTGCTTCAACATTATTCATTATGTTGTTTATAATACTCCAGTTTTCACCCTCGCTCCGGATTAGATTAAAACTTTTTTCATCCTCTTTAAATAATGATTCAAGGGCAGAACCAACACCATACCAGCCGGTAAGAAAAAAACGTGACTGGCTCCAACTGAAAACCCAGGGGATTGCCCTAAGATCGGCAAGAGTGCGTTTACCTGTTCTGCGCGGCGGGCGTGAACCAATCCGGCTGTGTTCAAGTATATCAATTGGTGTTGCCTGACTGTAGAAGGTCATAAATGATTCTTCATTTAATAAACCTGTATAACTTTCTTTGCTTTTTTCCGAGAGGTAAGAAATAATATCCTTATACTCATTGCTTTCATATTTTAGACTGGGTTTTTTGAGAACTTTTGAAGTTGTTCCTGCAAGCAGAAGTTCAAGATTATGTGTGGCATTAACAAGGTTTGCATATTTCTGGGAGATTGTTTCACCTTGTTCAGTAAGTCTTATATCACCCGACATGCCCGGCGGCAGTGCCTCAAGAAAGCGCTGTGTTGGGCCTGCACCGCGGCTAACCGTTCCGCCGCGCCCATGAAAGAAACGCAGTTTTACTCCGCGTGTTTTTGCTGCTTCTGTCATTTTACTCTGGGCTATGTACAAATTCCACTGACTTGCAAGTATACCTCCGTCTTTGTTGCTGTCGCTGTAGCCTATCATTATCTGCTGCACTGGTGAAGAGTAATTATTAGATACTTTATGATATTCAAGGCTCCTTTTTGTTACATCAAAGTCAAGAAACGCACTTAATATTTGGCTGCTTTCATGCAGGTCTTCTATTGTTTCAAATAACGGGACAACCTGTAGTTTGCATACAAGACCACTGCCATTGTTAAAAGTTATTCCAGCCTCCCTGGTTAACAGATACACAACCAGCAGATCTGAAAGGCTCCTGGTCATACTTACAATAAGTGACCCTATCCCGTCTGCGCCGTATTTGTTTATATACCGGGCAATAATGTTATAACATCCCAGAGTTTTATCAGCCTCTTCACCAACACTGCTGCCCTGAAGTAAAAACGGACGCGGAGATTTTAATTCTTTCGTAAGAAATTTTACTCTCTGTTCCTCAGGCCATTCACCGAAATTTTCACCATCTGCAACTCCGGCAGCTTTTAGTATCTGTGATACAGCGTTATCATGGTATTTGCTGTTTTGTCTTATATCAAGTTTGGCCAGATGAAAACCAAAAGCAGCAACAGTAAGATATGTTCTTCTTACTTCCATTATGGACAGGTGTTTTGCATTTATCTGCATAAGTGAATCATGCAGAAGCTGAAGATCATCCAGCAGTTCCTTTTGGGACTTGTATGTTCCTTCATGTTCGTTAAGTTTTGTTGCATGATCTCTTATTACTTCTACGGGGAGCCTTGCAATAAGAAGATTAAGGAATTGGCGCCATGGTTCATCCGGGTTTCTCATTACTGCTTCCGTTCCCTGTTCGCCGAGCAGTGAAACATAGTCCATTATTTTATTTTTTAATTTGTCCGGAACCGGCTGAAGTAAACCCGATAAGCTTAACCTGGAAACCAATTCAACCAATCTTCTGCGTATTATGATAAAAGCATTTAACCGTAAAGTAACAAGAGCATCAAGAGTAATTTCAGGTGTAACAAAAGGATGTCCGTCCCGGTCACCCCCCACCCATGATCCAAAAGATAATTTGGGATGAAAGGTGAGATCATTAAACCGGTTTAAAGAAAAGCCTGCTTCCTTCCATGCTGCCCGCAGGCGTGTATCAAGAAGGGGGAGTGTTTCAGGAAAAATATTTTTAAAGTAGTATATAATATTTCTTATTTCGGAGGGGACATCAGGCCTTTCAAGAAATATTTCGCCTGTTCTCCATAATCTTTCAAGCACTGATTTTATTTCCTCCCGGATTGTCTGCTTCTCCAGAGGTGTCCACATTTCATTTTCTCTTTTTACAAGAAGCAAATACAGTTCGCGGTGATGCTCCAGAACAGTTGCGCGTTTGGCTTCCGTTGGATGCGCTGTTAAAACAGGTTCAACGCGTATTTCCGGCAGTGCTTCGGCAATTGTATCTTCAGAGCATTCTTCATCCCGAAGATGTTTAATTGTATTTCCCCACAATCCCGGTTCTTCAGTTATACCTTTTTGTTTTTCGATCTCCCTTCTTATTTGTATTGCTGTGTTTTCTTCAACCATATTAAGAAGATAAAATGCAATTGAATATAATTGTGAAAGACGGTCATCATGCTTGCTTTTTAATACAATGTAAGTTTCTTTATCAAAAATTTTTCTCCATGGAAGAAGTTCTGCAAGTTCTTTCTCGCCAATCTCTATAAGCATCTCATGGAAACAGTCAATTAGGTAATTAATATCTTGTGAAATTTTTTGTGTTATGTTCATTGTTACAGTTTTTTTTCGTTATGATAGGTAAATTACAAAAGGCCGGAATTCTAAACAAAACCGGCTGAAAATGAAGTGATGGGCTTCAGCGGCGTTTTACCCGCAAAAACGAGAAGGGGAGTTCTATTCCCAATTATCGAAAATTTCATAAGTTTGTAATTAACAACTAATTCAGACATAAGCATGGAAAATAAAAAAGTAGTAATTATTGGTGCCGGTTTTGGCGGATTGCTGGCGGCTCAGCAGTTAAAAAATTCAGAATATGATATTACAATTGTTGATAAAACAAATTATCATTTATTCCAGCCTCTTTTGTACCAGGTAGCTACAGCAGCACTTTCACCCGGGGATATTGCTTTTCCAATCAGATCAATTTTCAGCGGAAATAAAAATGTGAAAGTTTTAATGGGAGAAGTAATTAATATAAATAAGGAAAAGAAAATAGTTGAACTCAATGAGATTAAATTGCCTTTTGATTACCTTATAATAGCTACAGGTGCAAGGCATTCATATTTCGGTAATAATGAATGGGAACATTATGCGCCCGGTTTAAAAACAATTCATGATGCACTTTTTATAAGAGAAAAAATTCTTCGTTCATTGGAAGAAGCAGAAAAATGCAACCCTGAGCATTATCAGCGATATCTTACTTATATTATTATCGGCGGCGGACCAACCGGTGTAGAAATGGCAGGAGCGATTGCCGAAATAGCAAAAAAAGCATGGCTGCAGGATTTCAGAAATATTGATGCTTCTAAAACCCAGGTGTACTTAGTTGAAGCCTTACCCCGTATTCTTACTACTTATCCCGAAGAGCTTTCTAATGCAGCCAGGGAACAGCTTGAAGAAATTGGTGTAAAAGTGCTTTTAAACACTAAAGTTACTGATGTAAATGAAAAGGGGATTCAGGTAGGGGATAAATTTATAGAATCAGCTAATATAATATGGGCGGCAGGCAATGTTGTTTCACCTCTGTTAAAATCATTAAATGTTGAATTAGACAGGGCGGGCAGAGTTCTGGTTAACAGCGATTTAAGTATTTCCGGTTCACCTGATATATTTGTAATTGGTGATGCAGCTGCCTATAAACTGGATGACGGCTCCTTTCTTCCCGGTATTGCCCCTGTTGCAATGCAGCAGGGGAGATTTGTATCAAAACTTCTTAAAGAAAAGCAGCCCCCCGGTAAAAGAGATAAATTTAAATATAACGACAGGGGAATAATGGCTACTATCGGAAGAGCTAAGGCTATTGCTTTCATTAAAGGTTTTAAATTAACCGGATTTTTTGCATGGGCTGCCTGGTCTTTTGTGCACATTATGTTTCTGATTGGTTTTAGAAATCGAATAAGAGTAATGATGGAATGGGCTTGGTACTATATTACTTTTAGGCATGGAATACGACTTATTACCGGGCAAAATAATAAGTATTACTACTAATTTTTTCCCTGATTATTTATAATAATACATAATATAATAATTTTGTTTTTTTAATAATACAAACTATATTCCTGTATATAAACCAATAAAGAATTATTTAATAAGGGTTTAACGGATAAATAAACAGAAATTTACTTTTTAAGTGTAAATAGTTGTTTGCTTTTTTCATATCAGGGAAATTTATTAAGGACCATATACAGAATGCCAAGTAAGATTAATATACTTATTGCAGAAGATGAAAGTATAATTGCCAAGGATATTGCGCAAACATTAAAAAAATTAGGTTACAATGTTTTAGCTGTTGTCAGGTCCGGTGAAGATGGTTTTGAATATGCTAAGAAACTTAATCCCGACCTGGTTTTACTTGATATAATGCTCGAAGGGGAAATGACAGGTATTGAAGCCGCTGAAAAAATAAAAAATCATTTAGATATTCCATTTATATTTTTAACTGCCCTTGCCGATGAAGAAACTCTTCACCGCGCCAAAGTAACAGAACCTTTTGGATATATAATTAAACCTTTTGATGAAAGGGCTTTGCATACTTCCATTGAAATGGCATTATACAAACACCAGATAAATTTTAAACTTAAACAAAGAACCCAGGAACTTGAAGAGGAAAGAGTAAAATCTAATAAACTCCTTCATAACATACTTCCTGCCGATATAATTAACGAACTCCGTGAAAAAGGTATTATCGAACCGCGTGAATTTAAAATGGTTACTCTTCTTTTTACCGATTTCCAGGGTTTTACCACTTTATCATCTCAAATGCCTCCTGATAAACTTGTGGAAGAATTAAATGATATTTTTAAAAATTTTGACGGTATTACTGATAAATATGGACTTGAAAAGTTAAAAACCATTGGCGATTCTTATATGGCTGCCGGAGGATTGCCCAGGGAATCCGATGATCATGCGGTTAGAGTTGTGCTTGCTGCCGGTGAAATGCAGGATTATATTAAAAAAAGAAGTAGTTCTTCTGAATTTAAGTGGATAATGAGAGCCGGGATTCACTCGGGGAATGTTATTGCCGGCGTTGTGGGAACACACAAATATACTTACGATGTATGGGGTGATACTGTGAACATTGCCAGCCGTATGGAACGCCACTGCGAGCCTGGAAAAATAAATGTTACTTCTGTAACTCACGAATTGATTAAAGATTTTTTTGACTGTGAATATCGTGGAAAAGCTGAAGTTGCAAAAACAGTAACTGTTGATATGTACCAGGTTATAAAACAAAAAGAAAATGCTCCTGATTTTAGAACCAAAAAATCTCTCCAAATATGAAATATTTTCGCACCAGCGAATATTTCTCCTTACTTAATTAAACTTTTCCAATGTGAACCACGTCAAATAGGACAGAAATCACATCATTTAGGGCAATTATCCAGGTGGCATAATTTTGGTATCCCGGTATATGACTTAATGAATAATTCGGACTTCAAATTGAAAATGATTTGCTACCTATGATCCTCTGGTGATTCCTTTCTTTTTAGTAACTATTAACATTTTTTGAGGAGTATATGGATACCCAGCAAGTCAGAATATTAATTGCCGAAGATGAAAGTATAATTGCACTTGACATAAAAAATATTCTTGAGAAATCAGGTTATCAGATTATATCAGTTGTAAGCAATGGTGATGAGGCGCTAAAAATACTATCTGCTGAAAGATCAGATCTGGTTTTAATGGATATTCATTTAGGTGAAAACAAGAACGGAATAGAAGTTGCTGAAGTTATTAATAAAAATTACTCAATTCCTGTTATTTATCTAACAGCCTTAACAGATGATGAAACTTTTCAGAGGGCACAAAAGACAGAACCACTCGGGTATATTTTAAAACCGTTTGATGATAAAACATTATTGGCTGCTGTAGAAAAGGCACTGGATAAAAATTCCATTGAGGTTGAGCTAAAAAAAAAATCCTGTGAGCCGGGAAATGGAAAAGTTAAAAATGAGGGCCTGCCCGATTATGTTATGCCGGAATTAAGAAATAAGGGGGTAGTATCACCCCGATTGTATGAAAATATTTCGATACTGTTTTCTGATTTTGAAGCAGTTAATGAAGATATGGATGATATTCCCCCCGATGTTTTTCTAAATGAACTAAACGATATATTCATTCATATGGATATTATTACTAAAAAATATGGTTTGGAAAAACTGAAAACTGCCGGCGATATATATTTGATTTACGGCGGCATATCTTATGATTCAGGTGATCATGCCAGAAGGATGATAATGGCAGCAATTGAAATGCTTACTTACCTTGAGCACCGAAACATGCACTCTGAATATAAATGGTCTATGCGCGCAGGAATAAATACCGGTAAAGTAGTTGCCGGAATTGTTGGTGTAAATGAACGCATTTATGATATATGGGGGGATGCAGTAAATATTGCCAGCAGGATGGAAACATCGGCTGACCATGGGAAAATTAATATATCGGGTGCAACATACCAGTATATTAAAGACGGATGCGGACCCGCATGTCCGGTGGTTCGTCAAGCCACACGCAGTTGGTGGTACCGTTCGGCGAGGCCTTTCAGCCCTTGCTGTTGCCAATAGGCATTGCTCAGGCCCTCATTGACCACAGGTGAGGCCGCC
>JAWOJF010000387.1:0-3937 GCA_046481785.1 Ignavibacteriaceae bacterium
TTATCCGATAAAATTAATTTACCCGTGTTACCGGTTCCCCAGTAATTATAGTCCTTCCTTAAAGACACGTATCCCCAGTCCCAGCCAGCAGTAACCGCTCCGGTTGTCCGGTCATAATTAAGCGTTTTATTTGATCTGTTATACCTCGGATAATCAAAGCCTCTTTCATCGGAAAACAGAGTCTGGATAGAATAACCGGTTCTTTTAATAGAAACATCGTTAAAGTCAAAATCAATTGAAAATATTTTCCCGATACTTCCATATGTACTCAGCCCGTTATAATAAGTATAGCTGTGCTCTGTGCTGTTACGGTATGTAAAACTTAATCCGAAATCCGGATTAAGCACTAACCTGTTTACATTATCATTGTATTCGTAAAAACGGAATGCTTTATTTGAATTGTCTTCAAGAAATGTTGTATTGCCTGTATCTTCGCCGATATTTGAGTTGTTGTATTCGCTTAGATAGAAATTCAGTTCCTGCTGCTGCTGTAAGCTTAACAGGTTTTTACTTAATGCTATCTCCTGTAAGAGATTAAAAATTTCCTGTCTTGGAATTGGTTTTTGATGGTGGTTAATATTTATAATTCCCCTGGCATCAAACCGCTCAAGAAAATCATAAACATCATTATTATTTAATAAATTAACCTGCGATCGGATAGAAAACGAAACTGCTATTACACAAACGAATACTCTAAGGGATATAATCAGCGTTTTTCCCATTCGATACTTTTTGCAGTGACTCTTTGAAAAGTAAACTCGGGTACTAAAGATTTTAAATAAGATTTATATGTTGCTTCATCTAAGCCCGGGTTTTTGGCTAACTCAATTACTCCTCTTAATTTTTCTTCAAAATCAGCCGGCACTATCTGCGCTGAATTTTCTGCGATAAAAATCTTTTCATTTACAGTATTCTTAAATTTCTCACCGCCGTTGAATAATTCCTCATAAAGTTTTTCCCCCGGTCTTAATCCTGTAATTTTGATTTCTATATCCTTACCTAACTCTAAACCGCTCAATTTAATCAGGTCCTTTGCTAAGTCAACTATCTTAACCGGTTTACCCATATCAAAAATAAAAATGTCGCCGCCGTTGCCTATAATAAATGCCTGAAGCACAAGCTGCACTGCTTCCGGTATTGTCATGAAATACCTGTTTATATCCGGGTGCGTAATTGTAATCGGACCGCCTTCTTTTATCTGCGATTTAAATATTTGCACCACACTGCCGCGGCTTCCCAGTACATTACCAAACCGTACAACCGAAAACTTTCTGTCAAATTTCTTTGCCGCATTAATCACTATCATTTCACCTATTCTTTTGCTGGTGCCCATTACGCTGGATGGATTCACAGCCTTATCAGTCGAAATATCAATAAACTTTTCAACATTAAAAGCTATGGCAAGCTGAGTAAGGTTATTTGTTCCCACAATATTATTTTTAATAGCTTCATACGGATGAGCCTCCATTAATGGAACATGCTTATGTGCAGCCGCATGAAAAACTATATTGATTTCATAGGTGCTAAAAATGCTTTGCATTCTGTCATAGTCGGTCACATCTGCTATTAAAGGTATAATATTAGCTTCAGGGTATTTGTTTTTTAATTCCATCATTATTTCAAAAACGGAATTCTCACCATGCCCTAAAAGCAATAAAGCATCCGGTTTACACCTGATAATCTGTCTGCAAAGCTCACTGCCGATCGATCCGCCGCCGCCGGTAACAAGTACAACTTTATTCTTTAACATCCGGTGAATGGATGCAACATCGGTTCTTATAGGGTTTCGTTTTAAGAGATCCTCAATCTGCACCTTGCGCAACTTTTTAATTTCAATCCTGCCGTCAAATATTTCATGAAGTGCAGGTACAGTCAGAACCTCAATATCATCAACCGTATTGCATATATCAACAATATCCTTTATCTCAGTGCCCGATGCTGAAGGTATTGCAATGATGATTCTGTTTACTTTATTTTCAACAATAATATCCGGTATATCAAACCGGTTGCCTAATACTTTAACTCCCCGTATTTTCATTCCTTTTTTTCTGTCATCATCATCAATAAACCCGGCAATATTCAGGCTTCCACGGTTCATTCTTTTGAATTCCTCTAGTACCATTATACCGGTCTGACCTGCACCTATTATTAACGTACTTTTTCGTTTTGTTCCTTTGCTGAGTGATTTTTTAAATGATTTATGATTGAAGATTCTAAGCGTCAGCCTGGAAAAAGAAATAAACAGAATTGTAAAAACAGAATCAATTACCGGAATAGAGTATGGTATTTTTGCAAAGGGCTCGAAAGGTATACTCTTTATGCCGACCAATAAAACCATGTGTGTAACGAATATCAGCATACCGGAGTATATAATTAGCAGCAGATCGTCAATACTAGCATTTGCCCACCAGCGTGAATACATGCCGGTAAAATACATTATTAAAATTTTCAGCGTGGCGATTGAGAGTCCGAAAAGCAGAATTGTTCCTATACTCTGTGGAAAATTTAAACCATCAAAACGAATATAAAATGCAAGCAGAGGAATAAATGTAAATATAATCAGGTCGGAAAATACGTAATACCTGTTGCGAACATGTCTTTTAATTCTTTGCATCATTAAATTCTCATCTTCACTATTATTAAAACTTAAATACTTCTTTATAAAATTCATAATACCCCCTTACTTGTTTAATGTTTTTCCTAATACTGTAATTATTCTTTCAAAATCCTTCTCTGTCAACCCGGAACCTGAAGGGAGACATAAACCGATGTTAAACAGTGATTCCGATGTTCCGTTTATATAACCGGGTGCATCTTTGAAAACCGGCTGCAGATGCATCGGTTTCCATAACGGGCGGGATTCAATATTTGCCTCTTCAAATGCCAGCCGGATATGTTCACGTGTTACACCCATTTGTTTGTTACTGTCAATTAAAATTGTAGTCAGCCAGCGATTTGAAATCGATCCTGCATGCTCTTCAACAAATTTTATACCTTCATATTTTGATAATGCTTCATAGTAGGTATTGTAATTTCTTCTTCTTTTCTCAACCATTTTTTCAATTGCCATCATCTGACCCCGCCCCACACCTGCAATTATGTTACTCATCCTGTAATTATAACCGATATGTGAATGCTCGTAATGCGGTTCATTATCCCTTGCCTGTGTAGCAAGGAACCTTGCCCTGGTTACAAACTCTTCATTATTAGATATCAGCGCGCCGCCGCCGGATGTGGTGATAATCTTATTTCCGTTAAACGATAAAATGCCCATTACACCGTCATTACCAACATGCCTTCCATTATAACGGGAACCGAGCGCTTCTGCCGCGTCTTCTATCAATGGGATGTCATATTTTTCAGAGATCAATTTGATTTCATCTGTCTTTGCCGGCATTCCGTACAGATGCACAAGTATTATCGCTTTCGGCTTTTTTCCTCTGTAGGTTCGTTCTTTAACAGCAGTTTCAAGCAGTTCCGGATCCATATTTCAGCTCTCACGTTCACTGTCTATAAAAACCGGGATAGCATTTTGATATGCTATAGGGTTTGCTGAAGCTGCAAAAGTGAAACTCTGACAAATCACTTCGTCATCCTGTTTTACACCCAGCATTATTAACGCAAGGTGTATAGCAGCCGTGCCGGTTATCAAAGCTGCAGCATACTTAGAACCGGTGTACTTAACAAGGTCCTCTTCAAAGCCGTTAACATTAGGACCTAATGGTGCAATCCAGTTTGTATCAAATGCATCTTTAATAAAACTCAATTCAGATCCGCCCATATCAGGAGGGGAAAGCCAAATCCGGGTATTGCTCATATTAGTTTATTACCCCTGAATAAATAATTTCTGTTCAAAACTCGCTCTTTGGTTACGTACAAAAATAAGTATAAATCCGTCTAAATAATAATTTTATAAACACATCTGCCTTATTTGTTG
>JAWOJF010000393.1:0-11881 GCA_046481785.1 Ignavibacteriaceae bacterium
CAGCTCTCCTCCGTTAGGATTCTTTAGCTACTCCATAAGTATAAGCAGTATTAAATGAAACTCCTAAAGTAACAGTTCTCTACAACTGCGCAGTAAGATTATACTGATAACCTTCATCTGTATTTTTAAGCAGAAGTACATCAAAGAAATTGTTATTTCCGCTATTGGTACCGCCATATCTTGGTCTGCCATCTCCAGGTATATTACCAGTAGAAGGATTAAGATTTATCTTTTCATAAATAAGATCGTTAATAGATTTAGAATACAGGAATTCAACAGTTCCAACTATATTCCATGGAAGCTGATGATCTACTGCTGCATTAAATCTTAAAAGCTGAGGCCATTTAAAATCTTTATCAACTAAATCAATTTCAGATCTGTAACTTGGTGCACCTGTGCCAGGATCACCAACACCGGGTTGATTATCAGGATCTACAGAAAAACCCACGTTGCCGTCACGGGCCTGACCGACTTCTGCTATCATTGTTCCTGTATTTCCATAATTGTTTGACATCCAAACGTAAGGTATTCTGCCGGTAAAAATACCAACTCCACCACGAATCTGTAGGGTCCTGTCTCCTGTAACATCCCAGTTAAAACCTAAACGGGGAGAGAACATAAGATTTGCATTCGGAATTTCAGTTGTATTGTATCCGGTATATTTTGTTACCGAGTCGTTATATGCTGGTTCGGTAGGTAAAAATGGGATATCAACTCTTACTCCTAAATTAAGTTTAAAACCAGGTACTACTGTCCATTCATCCTGTACATAAAAGCCAAGCTGGTTTACACTAAATTCAGCGGCAGGCCTTTCTTCACCCGGTACTCTGGAAAATACACGTTGATAAAAGCTTGGAGTGTTATTTTGCAAATCAACAAGTGTATTAAATTCATAATATCCGTAGAATGATCTGATGAAAAGATTTCTGAAACTAAAAAACTCATTGTGAGTACCGAATGTTAAAACGTGATCTCCCATATACATCGAAAAATTATCGGTTAATTCAAAAATATCCTGATCAAGTTCATTTGCAGAAGAGAATCTGTCTGGTCCGGCAATAAGAGTTACTGCTTCACCCAGCACTCTAACTTCCGGCCTGTCTTCGGAAATTCCGGCTCTTTTGTCCCTTATTGAGGTAAAACCAATTATAAACTCATTAGAAAGTTTATTACTAATAGTGCTGTTTAATTGTAGAACTGTAGAGTTGGTAATGTTTTTAATCTGGTACGCCAGGGTATTAAATGATAAGGAATTATTAGCAGTCCGGCCGGCTAATATATCCTGATAGGCATTAACATAATTGTGTCTTAGGGTCAGCTTATGATTTTCAGACAAGTTATAATCAAACCTAACAAAGAACTTAGAGCTTGGCTGTTCAACAGTAGTTGAATTATAAGTACCCGGATCCATTCCTTTACTGGTCAAAATCTGACGGAACTGATCTCCTAATGATCTTGTAACTGCCGGTCCCGTAGATAGAGAGATATTTCCGAGAGGTTGATCCCTGGTGGTCATTTCTCCGGTTAGAAAAACAAATAATTTATCATGAGCAATAGGGCCGCCCAGGCGTAAACCATATTGATACTCTTTAAATTCGGGATATGCAGGGTCTGAAGGTTCATCAATAAAACCACCATTTCCTACTAAACCTTCATTACGACCATATCCATATACAGAACCGCTCCACCTGTTAGTACCGCTGCGTGTAATGGCATTCAACCCGCCGCCGGTAAATCCTCCATACCTTACATCATACGGTGCAACTACTACCTGGTATTCCTGGATAGCATCAACACTAATTGGGTTTGTACCGCTTTGTCCGCCGGGTGCTCCGCTTGCACCTAAACCGAATAAATCATTGTATTGAGTTCCATCTATTTGCAGATTATTATAACGATTGTTTCTATTTGCTATAGAAGCTCTGTTACCCGAAACATGGGGAGACATTTTAGCAAAATCCTGAAAATTACGGCTAATGGTAGGTATTTCAGTCATATTTTTACTTGTAATATTTTGACCAGCACCTGTTCTTCCACTTGAAAGTATAGCATTTCTTTCACTAAGTACTGTAACAGTGGTTAATTCCACAGCTTCCGGAGCCATTATATAATTAATTAATAAATTTTGACCTAACTGAAGATTTTCTATCTGGCTTTCCTGTGGTTTAAAACCAACATAAGTTACTGTCAGTTTGTAGGGTCCCCCGGTTTTTACTGCGGGAAAACCATATCTTCCATCATCTCTTGTTGAAGTACCATACTGCGTCCCTGAGGGTTCATGAACTGCTAATACAGTAGCTGCCGGTAAGGGGTTTCCCTCGTTATCTGTTATAGTTCCGTTTATTGCTGCTGTTGTTACACCTTGTGCCATAGCATTTTGGTTTATGCATAGTATAAAGCCAGTGATCATAATTAAAAGAAGTTTCGTAAAACTGAACTTCATATTTTCTCCTTTAAAAATTTTGTTTTTAAAATGTGTGGTTTAACCATTTTTGATGAGATTTGTAACACTATTGATGTACTGAAATTTTTCTACGTGAAATATCTGATAAATCAGTTTTGCATTCAACACAACGTGCAGCATAAATAACGATTTAACAATATCTTAATTTACTTTGGGCTTAAGATTGTTTTAGAAAAGAACTAAAATGAAGCTGCTGGTTTGTAGTTTTTAGCAACTGACCCTGCGTATCAGACACTCTGTGCGAGTTTTGATTACGTGATTTAACATAGGGAAAATAATTGCTATGGGCAATAAAAATAATTTTTAAATTTTTATGCCAAATCAATAAAAAATGTAAAAACCTGTTATCTTTGCAGTCTGAATTTCCCAAATTTTAAACGGAGAAACATTTTGGAGTGGTTAACCCAGCCCGAATCGTTAATTGCATTATTAACTTTAACCGTACTCGAAATTGTTTTAGGTATTGACAATATCATCTTTATATCAATCCTTTCCGGAAAGCTGCCGGTTGAACAGCAGAACAAAGCAAGGTTAACCGGCCTTGCACTTGCAATGATTACCCGTATAGCTTTGTTGTTTTCAATAACATGGGTTATGCAGTTAACTCAGCCCTTGTTTAATATTTTTTCTTCAGATATTTCCGGGAGAGATATAATTCTTGTTACGGGCGGATTGTTTCTCTTAGGAAAAAGTACTCATGAAATTCATGACAAACTTGAAGGTACTGAAGGGCATGCTTCAGCAAAAGTGTACCCGTCATTCAAAGGAGTGATAACTCAGATCCTGATTCTGGATGTTGTCTTCTCGCTTGATTCTGTTATTACCGCAGTGGGAATGGCAGATGAAATTGCTATAATGGTTATCGCAGTTGTTATAGCTGTTGCTTTTATGATGTTCTTTTCCAAATCTATAAGCAGTTTTGTTGAGAAACATCCTACAATAAAAATGCTGGCACTAAGTTTCCTTCTACTTATAGGCATTTCTTTAGTTGCAGAAGGTTTTGATCAGCATATTCCCAAAGGATATATTTATTTTGCAATGGCATTTTCTGTTTTTGTAGAATTCTTAAATTTAAAATCAAAAAGCAGAAAAGAAATCTCCCCGGTACATTTGAGGCAAAGGTACTCAAAAAAGGAGCCTTGGTATTCAAATTAAAATAGTCCACAGCTTGCTTAAAATAAGTCCACAGCCTGCAGTCTGAAATTTGCAATATTAAGATATGCTGACTGAAGACTGTGGACTAGACTGCTATTCTTTACTATGATTTTCCAGCATCTTCATCTTCTTTAAAAAGCCTGCCAGTTTAAGCGGATCTTTTGTCCCCTGAGTTCCGTAAGTGCCAAAGGCATCTACGAACAAACCTTTTGTACCGTCATTTGCTATTATTGCATATAGAACTTCCATATACGCCGGATCAGATATTCCCTCAAACCTGAAGACCTGTACAACTGTAAGTTCATCTGGTTCATATTTTTTGCCTGAGCTTTTTGCATATATTTTTGTATCATCAAATTCAAAATCTTCTTCAAATCCTTTTTTCCTCTGACTGTTCATAACCTCGGAAAGGGTCGTCATATCATGCGGCAGTTCCATTATGTTCCTCTTTTGTTGGAATAATAATATCCAAGTTATTAATATTTTATTTAGTCTTAATGAAATAAATCACATTTGATATCACGGAAGGATAAAAGAATTAAACACTATTGGTTAAAAATATAAATTGTTATAATTTATTGCGATTATTTCCACATTTATCCAAGATGAACCAAAAAACAAAATTAATAAATTTTATCAGAGGCCTATATCCAATCAGGCTGATCCTAATACTGGTTACGGTAATAATAATTGGAATTGGACTGGTAATGAATAAAATCAACAATGAAGTTTATAAATCCAATATTAAAAGAAATATTTCATATGAGATGTTAGTTCAACTGTCTAATTTCCGTTCTGTATTAAGTTTGGCAAATAAAAATTTTAATGAATACATAAGTTCAGAAGATACAGGCATGGTAATAGAATTAACAGGTCCTTTTAAGAACGTAGCTGAACAACTGAATAAATTGGCTATAATAATCCCCAAAAGTCATTATTTGTCTGAAGAATTATTAAAGCTGGAGAAAATGACATCCGAAAAATTTAATTTAATGGAGGAGGCAATAAAATATAGAAGAGAGAATCAGGATGATCAGTTATTTACAGTCCTTAAAAAAATACTCCATCAAAACTCAGGCATTAGGGATGCAATGATTACAATAGAAAATTATGAGATTGATGTTATAAATAACTGGGAACAGCAGGTTATGCAGAAACAGAAGGACACTTCATTAGTAATTTTTGCCGGAACGGTTACTACCTGTCTCCTGTTTTTTATAATCTTCTATCTTCTTAATAAAGAAATTGCAGAAAGAAAAATAATTGAAGGGGAAATCAGGAATGAGATGCAGTTTACCGAACGTCTGCTTAACAGCAGTATAGATGGTATAATATCATTTGACAGAAACTGTAATTTCAGTTTGTGGAATCCCGGGATGGAGTCACTTACAGGAATAAGCGGCTCCCGGGTTATTGGGAAAAATGCGTTTAGTACATTTCCAATTCTGAAACAAATTGGAGAAGACAAGTATTTTTATGAAGCACTAAAGGGAAACTTTATTATAGCAAAAGACAGGTGGATAAATTTTAGTGAAACAGATAAAGAATTTTATTATGAGGCATACTATTCTCCGGTATATGATTTATCCAAGGAAATTGTGGGTGGACTTGCAATAATAAGAAATACTACACAGCGAAAGCTTGCATTGGAAGCCCTCGAAAAAGCCAAGGTTGAGCTGGAGAAGAGAGTAATTGAAAGGACTGCCGCACTTTCAAAAGCTAATGATGAGCTGAAAAATGAGGTGATTCAAAGAAAGCTTGCACAGGAACAAATCAACCAGTCATTACAGGAAAAAGTAATTCTTCTGCAGGAAATTCATCACCGTGTAAAAAATAATCTGCAGGTTATTTCAAGCCTGTTAAATTTACAGTCTGGTTATATTGAAGATGAAAAATCTTTGGAGATTTTTAGAGAGAGTCAGAACAGGGTAAGATCAATGGCTCTTATCCATGAAAGACTTTACCAGTCAAAGGATCTTAATAAAATTGAATTTGCAGGATACATTAGTTCTTTGTGTAAAGATCTTTTTTCCTCATATAATATTGATACTGACAGAATATCCTTAAAATCAGACCTGACCGGAATATTTTTTGAAATTGATACAGCTATTTTATGCGGATTGATAATAAATGAGCTGATCTCAAATTCATTAAAACATGCATTCCCGGAGAATAGAAGGGGTGAAATTTATATAGGCTTGCATTTTATTGAAGGCAGCGGTTATATCCTTATAGTAAGAGATAATGGAATAGGTTTTCCTGATGATTTGGATTTCAGAAATACTGAATCGCTTGGACTTCAGCTTGTTAATACTTTAACGGAACAGCTTGGCGGTAATATTGAATTAAATACAAATAATAATACTGAATTCAAAATAACTTTTATAAGCAAGCATGTAACCAAAGCCGAAAATCCTGTTTAGGTATTCCCGGGCACATACAAGATTTAAATTAAAATTTATTATTATTTACAGAAAAAATAATTAACATCTCACAATGCCTTCCCGAAATAAAAAGTGATATAACATAATGACACTTGAAATAATTATAGTTCTGTGTGTTTTGATTGGTGCCGTGATATTATTTATCACAGAAAAACTACCTGTTGATCTGGTTGCATTATGTGTTCTTGCAATTCTTATGGTCTCGGGAATCCTGGATGCAGAAGAAGGCCTTAGAGGATTTAGCGATGAAGCCACAATTACTATTGCCTCTATGTTTATTTTAAGTGGAGGATTATTTAAAACCGGCGTTGTTAATTACGTAGGCCGTAATGTTATTAAGCTTTATAATAAAAACTTCTGGGTTGCTATTATTTCAACAATGGTTATTGTGGGGTTAATTTCTGCATTTATTAACAATACTCCGGTTGTTGCTATTTTTATTCCTATACTGCTGCAAGTCTCCAGGGAATCAGAAATAAGTGCATCAAAAATTTTAATGCCTCTTTCTTTTGCATCTATTTTCGGGGGTGTTTGTACATTAATAGGGACATCTACAAATATTGTTGTCAGTTCGGTAGCTGCACGGTCAGGTGCAAGACCATTTACTATGTTTGAGTTTACTGATCTTGGAATTATCTTTTTTGCCGTAGGCATAGTGTACATGATTTTTGTTGGGATACCAATGATGCCGAAAAGAAGAGGGCTAATTGATTTAACAAGTTCTTTTGGAATTGGTGAATACCTTACAGAGATAATTATTACCAGGGATGCACAGTCAGTTAATAAAGAAATCAGGAATGCTCCCTTAGTTACAAAACTTGGAATTGATATCCTAGAGATAATAAGGGAGAACGAACGTATATTTTTGCCTTCTCCAACAACAATACTCCGGGCTAACGATCTTCTCCGTATAAAATGCAACATTGAAAAAATTAAAGAACTGCAGGAAAGGGACGGCATACTATTAAAACCCGGCCTGAAGTGGAAGGATGAGGATATTATTTCCGAAAATCACACGCTTGTAGAAGCTATAATTGCCCCCAACTCTTTCATTGAAGGGAAAACCTTAAAACAGGTAAGCTTTCGCCAAAGATTTGGTGCTACTGCTCTTGCTATCAGGCACAGGGGAAGAATTATGCAGGAGAATGTTGCTACAACAAAACTTGTTGCCGGTGATGCTCTGCTTATTGAAACAAATAAAATAAATTATGAGCGTGTAAAAGACAGTGAAGCCTTTGTTGTCGTATCGGAAGTTGATCCGCCTACTTTTAGAAAATCAAAAATTGCATACGCATTGGTTATAATTTTTGGTGTGGTGGTTACTGCCACATTAGGAATTTTACCAATAGTTGTAAGTGCCGTTTTGGGTGGTATTCTATTAATACTTACCGGTTGTATAAGTCTTGAACAGGCATACAGAGCAATAGACTGGAAAATAATTATACTCCTGGCAGGCTCTCTTTCACTGGGTGTTGCTCTTGAAAAAACGGGGGGTGCTAAACTTATCTCAGATTATGTTATTGGCATGGTTGGACCCATGGGGCCTACTGCAATTCTTTCGGCTTTTTATCTGCTTACCCTGGTATTAACTGAAGCAATGTCCAATAATGCAACTGCTGCCCTGGTTACTCCAATTGCTATAGTTACTGCAAATTCTCTTGGAGTAGATCCTATGCCTTTTTTAGTGGCAGTTGCATTTGCTGCTTCACTTGCTTTTATGAGTCCCGTAGGTTATCAAACTCATTTACTTATTTATAACCCCGGCAGGTATAAAGTAATTGATTTTATTAAGGCCGGAACTCCGCTGGATATTTTATTTTGGTTAATGGCAACATTCCTTATACCATTGTTCTTTCCTTTCTGATCATTTATCTGTATCACACATTGTAAGGAAAAACTTCACTAAAATTGTCCTCGAATTAATTATGGTGAAGGTATGAATATTAAGAAGATACTGGTAGTTGAAGATGAAAACATCATAGCACTTGATATTAAAAGCAGGTTGAAAAATCTTGGATATTACGTTGCCGCTGTTGTTCCTTCCGGTGAGGAAGCAATTAAAGTAATTGAAGAAGTAAATCCCGACCTTGTTCTGATGGATATAGCCTTAAGAGGTAAAATTAATGGATTGCAGGCAGCCGAATCTATTACACGGAATTATAACATACCCGTTATTTTTGTAACTTCATTTTCCGATGATAATACATTGAAATTGGCACATGAGGTTTCTCCTTATGGATATTTAATTAAGCCATTTAATGAAAAAGAATTAAAAATAAAAATTGATAATGCTTTTTAAAATAAGAACGGGCATCCCTGTCTGCTTATAAGTTTTATCTCTCTTTTAAAATAAAAAACTCATCCGGCAGGATGAGTTTTTTAATCATTTTAAAGTTATACAATATTATTCTTTGGGAATTTTATTTACACTTTTCCACCAGTCATCTTTAATAATTTCATACTTGTCTTTTTGCTTCTCGTCAAGAAGCGCTTCAATTTTTCTTTGAACTTCACCCAAACTCTCCGCACTCTTGTCACTATTCACATATGAGTTCAGGATTGTTTTTATTTTAGATGCCTGATCATCGGAAAGTAATACTTTCTGCTGGAGTTTCAATACTGTCTTATCTGTTTCCCTTTGAGCTTTCTTTGCTCCATCTTGAGCCAGTATGGTTCCGCCAAAAAAACTTACCAAAAGGAATAACAAAGCTAAATTTCTAATACTTTTCATTTTTTGCCTCTAAATGGTTTAGAGAATTAACCCTAAACTAAAGTTATATTCTCTTATAAGCAATGATATAAATACTAACGTTAAATGAAATACAAATGGACTTTGTTCCCGTTTCAGGAAAATATTACTGTTTATATGGATTTTCCCCAAAAATACGCTAAATTCACGTATCCCCAATCAATAATTTTTTCAGGAGTATCTATGAAATACGTATTATTACTGTTAGTGGTACTTTATTCCCCCTTTTACCTTTTGGCACAGCAAGAAGAAGAAGCATCAGGCATATTTAGTGATATTTTTGCTGAAATTGAATTTGTGCAGGGACAGGTGGTGAAGCTTGCCGGGGCGATACCTGAAGATAAATATGGATGGCGCCCGGCAGAAGATGTGCGTTCAGTTAGTGAGGTTTTTATGCATATTGGAGAAGCTAATTATTTCCTGTCTACGTTTTTTGGCGGCTCTATGCCTGAAGGATATACCAGAGAATTAACTACAACCATAACAAAAAGATCTGAGGTAATAGATTTCATAAATAAATCATATAGTTATACAAGGGATATTTTAACAAAAGTAAAAGAAGAAGACCTGGAAAAGCCCGTTGATTTCTTTGGAAACAAATCCAATATAAGAAGAATGATTTTAACAATATTATTTCATAGCCATGAACATCTGGGGCAGGCAGTTGCATATGCAAGAATGAACAATGTTGTTCCTCCATGGAGTGCAGGTAAGTAAAAAGAGGATATAATACCAAATAGAATTCAGGAAACTCTCACCGGTCCGCAAATAGCTCAGAAAAATCTGAGCTATTTTTTGTTTAAAAAAGACATTAAACTGTTATATGTTTAATAATTGCTTAGTATAATGAAACATTTAACGTGTGACCCTGTACTACCGGGCAAGCCAAAAGCAGGGTAAAAAGAATTTTAAATATTGATTTGAATCAAGAATTTGATATTTTTGTTATTAATTAAAGTTAAGATTTTTAATAACAACATCTCTTTTCAGAGTTTTTTCTTATTCTCTTCTTATCTTTGTTCTCGGCTCATTCATTTGTTTCTGTCCCGTATTGCATCCTTTAATTTACCTCACCTGGTGATAGGTTATGCAATCCAGCTTAATTCACAAATATTTTGACCGAAGTAGTTTAATAATTTAAATAAAGGAAATAAAATGAACATTTTTGTTGGGAATCTATCAAAGGAAGTATCTGATATCGAGCTTCAGGATTTGTTTGCCGAATTCGGCCAGGTAAGAAGCGCTAAGGTGATCAGAGATTTATTCAGCGGGGAATCTAAAGGGTTTGGCTTTGTTGAAATGCCCGGCGTTTCAGAAGCTCAGAAAGCCATGAACGAGCTTAATACCAGGGAAATTAAAGGTAAAAAAATTGTTGTAAATGAAGCACGTCAAAAAACTGATGACAGAAGAGGCGGCGGCGGCGGTTTTAGAAAAGGTGGTGGAAACAGAGGCGGCAGCGGCGGCGGCTCCAGAGGCGGCGGTGGAAATCGTGGCGGCAGCGGCGGCGGCGGCGGAAGACGCTGGTAATTTTTTTGGTATAAAAGCTCAGGTTAATATCTGAGCTTTTCATAATTCCTGATAAGTGAGACAGCGTTCGCTTATCAGGAGTATGAAGCCCGCTTCCTGAATTGTGTTTGCTAAAATGGCCCCTTAATTAAAAACTTGTCTGGAAATTAAGCGATAACCCTGAGGGAACATTTACCTGGTTAATAACTCCAACTGAAACATTCCAGCTCATTTCTGCGGCAGCCCTTTTATTATATGCAGAAACCAGCCTTACTGCATTTACAGCACTTGCAAGGCGATTCAGCAATAAAGCTCCAACAACAAACCGCAAATTATTAAATGCCTCTTCACTGGTTACCCACATATTTCTATAGCTTCTTCTGTCTTCTTCTGCCCATTGCCATGAATGGGTATCTTCATCCAAAATCTTCCGGAACTCACGGTCTAAAGACATCTGGTGGTTATATTCGTTAATATTTTCATACTGACCTATAGAATTGTAATATTCATCATTTTTTCCCGTAGTGTTTACACCTCCATTGGAGGCTGCATATGAAATATATTTATCTTTCTGCCAGTTGCCGTATGTATTCATGCCGATATATACACCCCATAAAGCCCCTTCGGCTATTGTAAAGTATTTACCGGTGGAATAAGATTCTGCATATAACTCACCCATTCCGGGGAGCAGAAGAGAGTAGATAATTGCCAGCCCGGGGCTTTTTTTCTTAAAATCCGTTTGCGGCTGAAGGTTTAATTCAGAATCAGCGTTTGAACCTGATTTAAATTCACTTTTAAGTGTTAATAAGTTTTTTGTGGTGTTTTCCTGTGCATGAACAGTAATAAAAGAGACAAGGAGGACAAAGAGGATTTTTTTCATAGTTTTTAATTACAATTTTAAGGTTAACAGGCAATCAAATCAATTGATTTTTTTATATCCTTTTTTGATTCGGTTTTTTCTATAAGTTCACCGCTGCAGATACTATCTGTTACGGTCTTAATTTTTACTTTTATGAACCGGTTGACCGATTCAGAATTAAACAAGTGTTGAACTCTTACATAGTTGGAAGAAAAGCCTTTCATAAAACCATTATCATCATTAGACTCAAAAAGAACTTCAAGCTCTTTATTTATCATTCCGGAATAAAACTGATGCTTCTTCTTTTCACTTAAAATTCTAAGCATGTTAGTGCGTTTTCTTCTTTCATTAACATCAACTGAACTTTTAAGCGTAATAGCGTGGGTGTCAGGCCTTTCAGAGTAACTGAATGCATGTAAATATGAAACAGGGAGTTCATTAAGAAAGTTATAAGTAGTTAAAAAATCATTCTCGTTTTCACCCGGAAAACCAGTTATAACATCCACACCTATCCCAATATCCGGTACCAGTTTTTTAACTTTATGTATAAGATTATAATAATCATCAACCTTATATCTTCTTCTCATTGATCTTAAAATTTTCGGGCTGCCGCTCTGCAGCGGAATATGAAAATGTTTGCACATTTTTTCGCTGCTTGCAGTTAGTTCCAGTATCTCATCTGTTAAAAGATTTGGTTCTATGGA
>JAWOJF010000231.1:0-3695 GCA_046481785.1 Ignavibacteriaceae bacterium
GCTGCTGTGTAAACCCGATTTCATATTGTGTTGTTCTTGTAGGCCTGATATTTTTTCCGGCAGGGCTGCCGAAAAAGAATGAATTCCTGAACTGGTATGAAGTTCTGTAGTATCCTTCATACATATCAATAAGCTGTGTCTGCTGAACAAACTGGCCAAACTGAGCATGGAAAACTGTTCTCTCGGTAACAGGGAAAGAGAAACCTAAACGGGGGCTAAGAGCAGTATATGTAGGTACTTCTTTCCAGCCTTCTTCAATAAGTTCTCCGCTGTTTCTGTTTACAGCCAGCTCCGGCCTGCTGGGGTCAACCAGCATAAGATTATCAACATCATAATGATCAAGTCTTAAACCAAGGTTTAACACAAGGTCTTCATATTCAATTTTATCCTGAATATAACCGCTTATAAAAACAGGTTTATGAGGAGCAAGGAATCCGTCGCCATCATATTCATTTCCAAACTCATCATAACCATATGCAGTAACACCCTGGATACGGAGAAGATCCCGCTGAACATCAGCTAAAGGCCTGCCTGCATTTGCTGCAGCATTAACAGATGTGTTAAGAAGAGAAGCAAGAGCATCTGTTGCAATTGAAAGGCCCCAGTTCCTTAAAGTATATTGCTGGAATTCACCGCCGATTTTTAAATCGTGTATTTTACCAATTTTCCAATTAAGTGAACCATTAAAAGTAATGGCATTTCTTTCATTCTTTGCATAGGTTGTTGGAATTGCTCCATAAGAAGCAAATTCAAAACCATATACTACTATATTCTGGGGATCCTGGAAACGGCTTGGGTAAACCCAGCCATGTGCAGCATTAGTAACACTATCTCCATAAGCCCATATATTATCTTTTAAATCACGGTCAAAACGTTCTGTTTGTGAAAGAAAATAACCGCCTGATATTTCATAGAAAAGATTGGAACTAACTATATGTGTCATCTTCAGGTTAAATGTGCCGTTGGAACCCTCTGTCTGACCAAGACGCGGATTCATAAAACCGGTTACATTAATAATACCTGAAGGTTGTGTTCTTGCATCTGCCCGGATATCGGTATATGTACCGGACAATCTAAGAATTATAGGATTAAAATCTGCATTAATAGTACCTGTATATGTATATGCATCCCTCGAGTTTCCAAATACGGGCCCTGCAGGATAATTGAAATCAATAGACTGGTTTGTAAATGGATCATCAATAACCCCAATATCTATACCCGGGTAAGGCTGAGGAGTCTGATCTCCCTGGTATATATAATTAAAGTTTACGAAGAAACGGAAACGCGGGTCAACAATGGGGCCGCTTAAAACCGCGCTAAGCTCATTGTATCCGAACCAGTAAGCTCCAAGTCTTTCATCTCCGCTATGGAAATCATCTTTCGACTTGAATCCTATATTATCTGTAATATATTCTATACTTCCTTTAAACTGAGAGCTTCCTGTTTTAAGGGTCTGGCGTATAATACCTGCGTTAGCACCGCCGAATTCAGCAGTGTAACCGCCTGCCTGTACCTGGATTTCTTCAATTGCATCCTGGGACAGTGTAACAGCGCGCCCGCCTACAATGGGGTTGGTGATGTTGGTTCCTTCAAGATAATAGCCAACTTCATCAATTCTTCCGCCACGGATAAAGATTTGATCATCTTTTTCTACAACACCGGCTTCTAAGGCTATAATATTAGTTACACCCCTTATTGGAAGTGCATCAATATCCTCGCTTGTTGTTGTGCGGATTGCGTTTGTATTATCCCTCTGAATAAGAGGTCTCTCCGCAATTACAAAAATTTCATCTACCGATATTCCTTCAGATGGAAGCTGGAAATTCAGATCGGTAGTAAGATCGGTTGTTATACGTACATTAGAAACGGTTATTGACTGATAACCCACATATGAAGCTCTTACTTCATATGTGCCTGCATTTAAATTCCGGATTTGGTAGTTTCCGTCAACGTCGGTTGCTGCACCAAAAGAACTTCCTGTTATTAAAACATTCGCTCCTATTAGCGGCTCGCCCGTCTGCAGGTCTGTTACCTTTCCTGATAAACTGCCTTGCCCAAACATTACTGATGAACAAAGCAACAAAGAAAGGAGAATTGTAACCATTCTTTTCATATTACTCTCCTATGTATTGATGGATGGTTAAATTATTAATTAAATTAAAAGCCCGTTCGAAATATTTTCAATATTTGCCTTCTTTTTAATTAAGCTCGAAGTGAAGTTATTTTTTTGAATCTCTATTATGTTTAAAACTATATCGGAATAATTATCGAATTTAAAATTCAGCCATAAGCAAACAGAGTTTTATAAACTCTTTGCCCTAATAGAAATCCACTTGTTGGTAGTTTTAAGCTGTATAATTATTACGATATTTTTATTTATATAAATGAATTGAAAAATTCCGACAGAAACGTGTTAAAAAACTAACTGAAAGTCAACACCGTTCTGTTTTTTTTTATTAAATTCAATGTCCGCCCGAATTTTACACCTAACATAATAAAAAATTTTTAATATTTTAAAGAATTTTTTAATTCTAACAAGATTTATTTTTGGTTTTTAAGGGGGGGGGTCCGCCCCGTAAATGGTAAATTTAACGGAAGAACGGCAATTTTTAATGAAGAGTGGAGACAAATTTTTGCCTAAATCCTGATTTTTAACGAAAAATGAAGGTTTTTAAACCCGCAAATACTTATAAGGCATAAGTATATAATCGGTGGTAAAAATGTTTAGCGTAGAAATTATGTAAAAGAAATTAAGAAATAAAGATTCTTCCGAAGTCATATCGGGACGAAATATTTATAGCAATCATAGAAAACAATCTTATAAAACTTTTAAAACTAATATCCCTTCACCTCCAGCCTTTTGATACATGCTTCTATATTAATGGCTTTCCCAAGAACCGGCTTAAATATATCTCCTTTTTTTTCTAATCTCTTTATCGTGTTTTTAATTGTAAACTGTTTCGGGTCCAGACCCTTTTTAACTTCATTCCATTCTAATGGAGTTGCAACAGTTGCACCCTGCCTTGGCCTGGCACTGTACGGCGATGCCAGTGTCTGCCCGGTTCTGTTTTGAAGGTAATCAAGATATACTTTCTTTTTCCTTTTTGAAGGGCTTCTTTCAAGACTTGTAAAACCCGGTATCTGCTTATGTACAATTTTACCAATTAGATGAGCAAATTCCCTTGAGACATCATAATTGTATTTTGCTTTAAGAGGAATATAAATGTGCAGACCGGTAGCTCCTGAAGTTTTACAATATGATTTTGCCCCGGCCTCATCAAGAACTTCTTTAACAACAAGTGCTGTTTCAACTACTTTATCAAATCCTATATCTTCGGGATCAAGATCAATTACGCAGTAGTCCGGGTATTCAAGATTTTTAGTTCTTGAAAACCATGGGTTAATTTCTATACAGCCCAGGTTTACAAGATATAGTAATGATGCTTTATTATTACATACAAAGTAGTTTATATCTTTATCATTTGATTCAGAATAAATTAATTCAGTATCCGCCCAATCCGGCGCAGTATCCCTCATATCCTTTTGAAAGAAGCTTTGTTCGTAAATCCCGTTGGGATGCCTGTTTAAAGATTCCGGCCTGTCTTTTAAATAGGGGAGTATGTATTTTGAAACCGAATCATAATACTCTATTAAATCACCTTTGGTATAGCCGTCATCAGGAAAATAAATTTTAT
>JAWOJF010000069.1:0-5838 GCA_046481785.1 Ignavibacteriaceae bacterium
GGGCAGGGGGAAAAAGTCCGTTTGCAGCGGCCGCAGGACGTTGGCAGACGCCAACAACAGCGCGGCGACGTGAACACACTGGCCTGTCCGGCCTGCGGGGCAGTCGGCGCTGCAGCGACCCGCCACAACATCGACCACGACCCCGCTCTCCACGCGACATTCAACGACCACCTCGTAGTCTAGAGCCTTCATGGAAGCAGGGCAGTCCATCTTATAGTAACACGTTAGAGGAGGCGGCGACTGCAGAGAGGACGACGACGACTTGACACTGTTTCCATCAATCACAGCAAAGCCAGGGGGCAGCGCCGGGCCTACGTTCGGAGTCGCGGGAGTTTGGTGTGATTCCACTCGCACTGCTGCTTCCACTGCAGCGGTCGAAACTAACTGGTTCATTTATATCTGCAGGATTAGGAGTTACCTGTGCAACGGCTATTGGCTGCAGGTTGCCGTTGAATGTTCCCACTGCTCTTATAAGAAATGCGCCGTTTTCAAATCCCGTAACAGTATTAAGATTAACAAACTCTGTTCCATCCAGATAATAACCTCTTCCTGTAACAGCGCCGTCAAAATCTACGCCGGCAGGAAAATTAGCCAAACCGTTAGACTGAACAACAATATAGAAAAATTCACCTGAATAAAAATTTAAACCTTCAGTAAGATTTACACTGTTCCAGCTTCCCTCTGCCGAATTAGCAAAAGTTAAAGTTCCCTGTGCAAGTACCTCGAGAGTGCTATTGGTAACGGTAAGATTATAACTGTTGGTCAAAGCCGATTCTGAACTTGAAAAGAAATTAAAACCATTTAAAGTAAAATCATTGTCTACGCTAAATTCATTTACCCAGGTAAAAACACCGCCTTCCTCCCAGCCGATAAATTCATCAGCAGTTTCATTACCATCATCCATAATTATAACATCATCAGCATTTACTGAAGCAGGCTTTGATTTATTTGTTTTGCCCGGCAGGATGGTTTTTCCGGAGGGGATTGACTGAATATTGCCTGTACCTGACTTCAACGAAGATTTTACAGGTTTAGAAAATATTTTTATTGTTCCGGTGTTCAGTTTTAACAAACCATCTCCGCTGGCTGCAGATACAGAAAAAGTTAAAGCGGCGTTACCATTATTTGTTATTGTAATCTGTTGAGTGCTTTTATCGCCGGGGAGAACATTAATATTTAACGGATCGGTATTTACACTTAACACTGCACTGCCGCTGCCGTCTGATGTGCCGACAAAAGCACCTCTGCCGTGGGTTCCTGCAACAATCAACCCGTCACTTTTTCTGGAAACCACATGATCAACAATAACGTTTCCAAGAACATTTGCTCCCTCCTGCGTCCATGTGGTATTGTTTCCATCAAGATGCGAGGTTGAAAATAATCCTATGCTTGTGGCAATAAAATAGGTTGTCCCATCATCCGAAGGAAGAATAGAGGCTGAACGAAGAGATGGGCCGGGGTTTTCTGTATCTCCCTGCAGATTGCCTTCAATAGCAGTATAAGATTGTCCCCCGTTTGTTGAGTGGTACAATCCTATAATATTATAGTTAGAAAACACAGCAATAATTTCGTCTGCATCATCGGGATTAACAGCAATGTTATGAACATAAGCACCTTCGGGTACACCTGGTATTGAAATATCAACTGCACCATTGGTGGCAGTTGCTGCCCCGGTTACCTTATAAATTTTAGGAGCCTGATCGCCGCTGGCACCATAATAAAGAATACTTGCCGGTGTTGTAGAAACTGTAAGGGCAGAAATTGAATAGCCGGACGGAACAGTAAAACTATTAAGCTTCGTCCATCCAATGGTAGTTTGGTTTTGATAATCAGGAATTGACCCAAGCGTATTATTCCGCCATAAGGAATTTCCTGCGGGATAGTACATTACATTTTCATTATTAGGATCAACACAAAACGGATTAATAAAAGACTGGCCATCGGCATCTGACGGTGTTATATTGCCCCATCCGTTTTCAAATGCAGGGCTGCCCTGCTGGTCATATCTTAATCTTATTACTGTTCCATTCTGACTGGAAGTATAAGCAAAATTTTTACCAATATATGAAAAAGCGCCGTCTCCCGAACTAATATCTTCAGAAGATGCTTCTGTACCGGTATACCTGAAGAAGGGACTCCCGTTATCCTGCGTACCGCCTATTATCCTGTTATCGCCTGCATTTGGTGATATGCTAATATGATAAAACTGCGTAACATTGTATCCGTTATTTTTATTTTTCCACGGAAAGAATTGTGAATAGGTGGTATTTCTTATATCAGTTGTATAACTTAATCCGCCGTCATGCCCCCACCACATTTTATTAGGATCCGTTGGATCAAAAGAGAACGAATGTACATCGGGATGAAAACCGGGGTAAAAGAATTCCTCGCGATGGTAGCCCCCTATCCAGACTGTTTTGCTGCTGCTTAATGCTGGTTTTACGGCAAAGCCGTCCATAGAACGGAATAAACTGGTTCCCCCGACAATAACAAAATTTTCATCATCCGGTTTAACAGCTAAAACCATATTATAATTATACTGTGTGTAAATAAGGGCATTATCAGCAACCTGGCCTCCAAGTGAAGAATAATCAGGCAGGTTATTTGAACGGTCATCTGAAGCACCGTTAGCAACATTAATTTTATAAAATTTTATTTCCTCTTTATCATCAACAACAGCGCCGGTATATGTTAATACATAAGCAGTGTTTGGATTAGATGGGGCAATCTGAATAAGACTCCGCATTGATGCTGCAGGATAATTTGCGGGTGTAATGTTTGTCCAGTTATTACCATTATCTGTAGATTTATATATTCCTGGTTCATTATCAGTAGTAATACTGCCAGATGCTCTTGATAATACCGCAGCCAGGTTTCCATTTGAGGCAACAGAGATATCGCTGTATATGTGATGATTTATTCCACCCAATACTAATGTAAATGAGTTCCCTCCGTCTGTTGATCTGTATATTCCGATTGCATTAGCTACCAAAAAAATATTTCCGTTTACAGGACTTACAACCATTTTTAAAACATAATCAAAATAGCTTTCCCATCCTGTTGGATTTGCACTTAAAGTTGAAGGGAGTACCTGCCATGATTCGCCATTATCTGTTGATTTATAAACACCATCGCCGGTAAACCGGGCGGTAGATCCCAAATCTTCTCCGGATCCTCCCATATATTCACCGCTTGCATAGTACCAGATATTTGTAAAGCCGGGCCTTGGGTCCTGCGCTATTGTAGTAACACTTAAAATATTAGACGTACCACTTTTTAAAACCCATGATTCACCATTATCAGTTGATTTCCAGATACCGCCCGAAGCACCGCCGGCAAGTATTGTATTTGGATTTGTAACATCAACAGCCAGTGCCCTTGTTCTTCCACCAACATCATATGGACCTGCTTCATTCCATGTAAATGCCGAAGTTTTTTGCAGAGATTTTGCTGTCAGATTTAATTTTTTAGCATAGGCAAGCTCACGCTGCCTTATATAATCGGGAATTTTGCCGGTTGCCGGATCACGCAGCAATTGTATAAAATATTCAAGCCTTTGAGCTTTCATTTGAACAGAAGCATGAGGTGAAGAAGAAGACCGGATCTTAATCCGGGGATGTTCTTCACTCCCTGCGATGTTAAAACTTATAATTACAGCCGAGACACATAATGCAGCCAAAAAGAATATAAAAATATTCCTGTAATAATTGTTCATGGGTTACCCTGAGTTATTCCTTAATAAATTTTATAAAAGCCCAGTAATCCTTTTCATCACCCCTGGAAAATAAATGAGAGGCTCTTAGGTATAAACGGCTGTTTATTTTAATAGCAGCTTCATCTGCTGCTTTTTTAGTAAAATGAATTTCAATTTCTTTTCCTGCAGGCAGCGGAGGTGTTGATGCGCCATAACCGGTAACCTGCTCAACTTCTGCTCTACATATAATATCTTCTCCGCTTTCTGTTACATTAAGTATTTTTACTTTTACATCTGCACTATTTGGCGGAATGGATTCAGCGGCTTTGAATGAAGGCATTTCCCGGTTTTCTTTTGTTGTTTTATCTGCAGAACAACAAGAAGTTAGAATAAATGATAGAATTAAAATAGCTGAAAAAAGCAGTTGTCTTTTTAACATATTTACCGCAAATATTATAGGTTATTATCGAACGGAGGGGAAAAATAGTTAATTATATCGTCACATTTTTTCATCACATCTCCTGTTAATTATTAATAGAAAAGTTTGTCTTAAATTTAAATTTCGATATATTTATTATTCTCACAACAAAAAAACTAAATATAAAAGGAGCAACCCAATGCCAGTAAGGACTGCCAGCGCCGAATGGAAAGGCAATTTAACACAAGGTACCGGAACAATTAGTACTGAAACAGGAGTATTAAAAAATACTGCTTTTAATTTTGTTTCAAGATTTGAACAGGGAAACGAGACAAACCCCGAAGAGCTTATAGGTGCAGCACATGCCGCTTGTTTTTCTATGGCTCTTGCCCATGCACTTTCAAATGCAGGTTTTAAGGTTAATTCTATACAGACAGATGACAAGGTTCATATTGAAAAGCTTGAATCAGGTTTTACAATTACAAAGATTGAGATTAACTCGGTAGGGGATGTTGAAGGTATTGATAATGATACATTCCAGAAACATGCCCAGGCAACTAAAAGCGGATGCCCTGTTTCAAAAGCTTTAACCGGTACCCAAATGGTTTTAACAGCTAAGCTAAAATAGAATTACAGCACTGACCTTTTATAATAAGCCATTCCCTCTAAAGGGAAAGGCTTATTGTAAATATACATCCTTATACCACTCGGGCTGCTTATTTAACCATATCCTCATACTCTTTATTCCGGCTTATAAAATCCCTCATAAAGCTGCAGGTTGGAATTACTTTTAAATTTTTATTTCTGGCGAACGACAACGCTTCAACCGCCATTTTGGAAGCTAATCCTTTATTTCTGTGTTCTTCAGGCACATAAGTTGAAAACATCTCAATAGTATTGCTACCTTTTAACCTGTATTTAAGACTCGATTCCTTACCATTAAGTTTAATAGAAAAATTCATATTAGTTTCGTCATGTTTTACTTCATTATTCATTACATCCTCTTAAAATTTACTGGTGTATTATACGAATAAAATTTCTTATGGAATTGATTTAAAGTATCCGGGCAACGGGGCAGGGTAAACAGAAAGTGCAGCCATTCGGGCAGATGCAGTATCAGCAGGTAAGATTATATATAAAACTTCTCAGGAATCGGTTTTCTTCCTTCATATCCCGCTTCCGGCTCATGGTAATATTTTATTTCATCTTCATCACTTCTCCAGCACAGGTAAACTTCTTTACCATCAAACATAGCGGGAAAATCTACAAGGCCGATAGAAAAATTCCAGTCCTTATAAAAACAGCCGATTTCCTCAAGTTCAAGCATAAAACCATTAACATCTTCTGCCATTTTCACAATAATAGGGTTTTCCTGAACATTGCCATCCAGTTCCTCAGCAATTAATCTCATCTCTCTTGTTGTATCAAGAATATCTTTAACAATTTTTTTCACAAGAGGGAGGGTTTTCCATGCTTCTTCAGGAGTAAAATATTTTATTTCAGTTATCATACAGCCCTTTGATGAGTATTTCTGATACAAAAGTAGAAAGTTTCTGTTGCGAAATCAATGTTTAATTTAATAACCTTTTATAGGCGGAACATTTTACTATATTAAGCAGTTAAAATAATCTTAACCAGTTATAAGTGAAATTTTACACCCTGTTCAATGACTAATAAAAATGGCTTTCCACATATTTTAAAACTTTTATTACCTCTGCTCATTTTT
>JAWOJF010000097.1:0-45404 GCA_046481785.1 Ignavibacteriaceae bacterium
CCCTGACGGGACTTAAAACAGCAATATATATTATACCTTAACATATAGTTACCTGTTTATGGTATAAGTCCTTGTATTCCTGTAATTATTACAATCCCGCAGGGATTAAACGTTTATAGAATAAATTCACAGAATGAAATAAAGTCCCGTAGGGACGATAGATTGAGGATCGATTTTATGATAATAAAAAAAACCGGATTCTGCCTCTATTTAGGAGTATTATTATAATAATAATTTTAATTTGGACAGCTCTTTTATAGCCAGGCTCTCCATCATTTTATTCTAATAATTCTTAAACTTATCTAAAATTTTTATATCTTAAATAATATGAAAAAAGATGAATACAAACCGGTTGTTTTATTAATAGGTCCGCCGGGATCCGGGAAAAGCAGTGTTGCACATAAACTTAAAGAAAAAAAAGATATCTCAATAATAGGGACAGGCAACCTGCTCCGGTCAGAGATAGAAAATAAAACAGATGCCGGGAAGGCGATAAAAAATTTTCTTGACAAAGGCCGGCTTGCATCAACAGAGCTTGTTTCAAAAATTATTTTAGATAAGATCAGAACTATAACGCAGTCAATAATTCTGTTTGACGGGTTTCCCAGGATAGAAGAGCAGATAGATTCTTTTTTTAAAATATCCGGGCAATTAAATCTTGAACTTAAAGCAGTTATAGTACTGGAAATAACAAGGGAAACCTCTGTAAAACGGTTGTCAGGCAGAAGGATTTGTACAAAATGTAATGAGATATATAATATTTTTTATAATCCTCCGCCGGGCGGCAGATGCAGATGCGGAGATGAACTTGAAATAAGAGAAGATGATAAACCCGGGGTGGTTGAAAAGCGTCTGGATATTTATGATGAGGAAACGACTCCAGTAATAAATTATTTTAAGGAAAATTATACAGGCAAAACTTTTTTTATACCAGGTGAAGAAACAATAGAAAAGTTAGCGGATAAAATATTATCGATAATAGAGTAAAAATATCAGCAGATTATTTAAAATAACTGGTGGATTTTATATTACGTTTTTTCAACTTCATCATTACCCTTCAGATGTAATTATACCTGCTCTGATAGCATAGCGCACCAGCCCGGTTACATCTTTTATTCCAAGTCTTTCCATCAATTGCATCCTGTGAGTTTCCACAGTTTTAACACTAAGGTTCAGTTTATACGCAATTTCCTTGGTTGAATTACCTTCAACAATGAGCTGCAATATTTCCCTTTGACGGGGTGTTAGCTGAACATATGCACTCATTTCGGTTTTACTGTCTGAAGGAGCATCGCTTACCCGCCGGAGATAATCGTTAACAACTCTTTTAGAAATAGCAGGACTCAGATAAGTTTCACCTCTTGAAACAGCAGTAATAGCCAATTCGAGCTCAGTTGGAGCAGAATCTTTAAGAAGATATCCGGAAGCACCGGCTCTTAAAGCCTGGAGTACATATTCCTCATCAGCATGCATTGAAAGAATAGCAACTTTAACCTCAGGCATTTCTTTTGATACTCTTGCTGCTACTTCAAGGCCGTTTAGCTCCGGCATAGCAATATCAAGGAGAACAACGTCAGGCTTAAACTCTTCAATTAACTTAAGGGCATCCCTGCCGTTATGTGCTTCTGCAACAACTTCAACATTGTGCATATTCTGAAGAAGTGCTCTAATCCCGGCTCTTACCAGAGCGTGGTCATCTGCCAGCAGTACTTTTATATGATCCATTAAACATTCCCGCAATTATTTTTGTTCAAGCCCAAAGACTGCATAAATATCAGTTCCTTTTCCGGCTTTTGAATTAATTTTTAGAGTTCCGCCCAAAAGTTCAACACGTTCCTGCATACCAATTATTCCCATACTTTTACCGCTTAACGATTTTTGTAAAGCCGCATAAACATCAAACCCTTTACCATTATCAGATACTTTAATATTAAGCTCATTTTCCTTGATCCACAACTCAACTTTTACTTTAACATCTGTACCTGCATGGCGGATTACATTGGTTATTGCTTCCTGAACAATTCTATAACCGGCTATCTCAAGATTGGGTGAAAGCCTTCTTTCAATAGGTTCTGCAACAAGGCGCGCATTTATACCAGTGCGCTGAGACTGCCGGTCTATATACCATCTTAATGCAGGTATTAAACCCAGGTCATCAAGCATGGAAGGCCTTAGGTCCAATGAAAGGCTCCTTACCTGTTTAATAGCTTCTTCTGTAAGTTCAATACTTTCGCGAATATGTGTTTCTATATCTGAAGTACCAATAAACTGGCTGCTCATCTGGAGATTGATTTTTATTGCTGTTAAAATTTGTCCAATCTCATCATGAAGCTCCCGGGCAAGATTTCTTCTTTCAATTTCCTGAATTTCCATTAGCCGGCTTGAAAGAATTTTAAGCCTTTCCTGTGCAGTACTCACCTTCCTGAAAAGTACTTCTCTTTCTTTTTCGGCACGTTTCCTGTCAGTAATATCCTCAATTAGTGAAAGCAAATGTGTTTCGCCGTTTAGCTCTATCTTTTCTATTGAAAGATTAACCTGCCTTACCTCCCCCGATTTACTGAGTATTTCAGTTTCATAATCGCGGAGTATGCCGTTTTTTTCAAGCAAGGCAATAGCCTGCTGTTCTGAATTTTTAATGTAAAGATTTAATTCATTTGACAGGCGGTTATACACCTCATCACGCTTATACCCGAACAGTAATTCCCATTTATCATTAACTTCAATTATCTGATTATCAGAAAGACGGCTTATAAAAACTGCATGAGGGCTTGCACGGAAAGCTTTAGCAAATCTTTCTTCGGACAACCTCAATTCGTTTTCTATTTTTTTCTGTTCTGATATATCCTGGAAAACAACAACCATTCCGCTTATATTATTTTTATCATCTATCAGCGGTGATGCTGTTCCAAGAATTGAGATCTCCTCCCCTCTCTGATTTACAAGGTACGAACTTCCATTAAGAAGAATACGATCTTGTTTTTGTTTTACTAATTCAAAGGGATTATTGTTAGTATCCTTTCCCTTGCCTTTTATCTTTAAAACCGAAGTAATATTTTTCCGCATCGCCTGCTGCTGCTCCCACCCGGTTAAATATTCAGCAACAGGATTCATAAAAATTATTCTGCCTGCTGCATCGGCAGCAACCATGGCATCGCCCATACTATTAAGTGTTGTAGCCAGCCATCGTTCACTTTCCTTAACTCTTTTTTCCATTCTGTGTTTATAAAGAGCCATCTCTATTGTAGTATGAAGCCCCTTTTTATCATAAGGCTTAAGCAGGTATCCAAAGGGTTCAGTTGTTTTTGCACGCTCCAGGGTATCATTATCTGCAAACGCAGTAAGATATATTACGGGTATGTCTGCAAAGGAATTAATTTTTCTTGCTGTTTCAATTCCATCCATTTCACCTTTTATTCTTATATCCATAAGAATAAGGTCCGGCATTTTTTGTTCTGCAAGGTTTATTGCTTCTTCACCTGTAGAAGCTATCCCTACTACGCGGTAACCAAGAGATTTTAAACTGGCACCTATATCAATAGCAACTATTCGTTCATCCTCTACAATTAAAATAGTAACACTATTTGTATTTACTTCGTTTCTATCAATCATATCTCTATACTTTACGTCAGGCATATTTTAATCTTTTATTACAACACTTAATATATGGTTATAGATAAATAATATTTTCCTTGAGTGTTGTGCCTCACATCATTATATAGTAGCCGGCAAGTTTTATTACATTCTAACCAACTTTTAGCTCCCTGTAACCCCCTGCTTTTTGATGTATTTATGCTCCATCAGGTACGCTCCGTTATATGTGCCCATTCTCATTCAGTTTTTACAAAAAATCAGCAAATTTTAGATTCTATCTAAGGGATTCCCTTATTGCCATGCTGTGAACAATGGTGTAATTTTTAACCCGGAATGGGAAAAATTGTTTTGGTATTTTTTAAGTTAATTGAGGTTAATAAATGAGAAGATATGGTTTTTACATTATTTCGGTTTTTTTATTCCTGATACTTTCTGTAACTGCTTATGCAACAACATATTATGTAGATTTTGAAAATGGGAATGATTCTTTCAGAGGCACATCAGAAAGTGAAGCATGGAGGACTATATCAAAAGTTAATTCACAAACATTTCAGGCAGGAAATGTTGTTTTGTTAAAACGCGGTGGAAAATGGAGAGAACAGCTTAATATTAAAAATTCAGGTTCAGCAGGTTCACCGGTTACTGTAGGCAGTTATGGAAGCGGCGACAAACCGGTTATTTCAGGCGCAGACCTGCTTACCGGGTTTGAACTTCACTCAGGCAATGTATGGAAAAAGTCATCTGCTTCACCCCGTCAGGTATTTTTTAGTAATATAAGGGGAAAACAGAAATTATCGATAGGTGATTTGACTGAGGAGAGGGACTGGTATTTCAACTCAGGGATTTTATATGTACGTTCTGCATCTGATCCTGCATCAGCTTTTTCCATTGAAGCTGCTGTAAGACAAAATGCAATTAATGTAAATGCAAAAAATATAATTATTCAGGACATTCAGGTTGAAAAGACTTTTAACGAAACTGTTATTGTTTCATCAAATTCTGAAAATGTAATTATTGATAATCTTGATTTTATTCAATGGACAAATGAAATAACTGCTTTACGCGGCGGTATTAAAATGACTGGTAAGAACTGTATTCTAAAAAACTCCACATTCGGCAGGAACACCGGCAAAGATATTGAAGATCAAAATTGGGCAGGATATACTGCAGTTGTTGCCGGCGGTATAAATCCGGAAGTGGTTAACAATAAAGTTTATCATACATCACTTGAAAATGAAGATCCGAATGGAAAGTATGCTTATGGTATCAGAATTCTTTCCGCAGGTGGTATAATTAAAGTACATGGTAATACTGTTTATCATACCGGGAGTAATGGAATTTTTGCCGATACCAAAACAAAAGCCGGAGATGAAATCCACATTTATAATAATACTGTATCATATGCCGGACAAGCAGGTATCTCGTTATATAAAACAAGGGGAAGTGACGGCATAGGTGGAACAGGTTATGTTTATAAAAATAATGTAAGTTATTCAAACAGGCTGGGGGGTGAACTTGGCGGCGGCGGTAACAGAGCTGCTGGTATTCATTTTAATGACGGGGTTCAGTCCGGGGTTAGCCTTTCACAACCTTATATGAAGTGGTACTGCTATGAAAATGTTGTATACAGCAGCCAATCGCTTAATGAAAGAAATAGTCCTGACTCAGACGGCATTGCTGTTGACTACAATGCAAATGGTGTTGAAGTATATAAAAACCTGGTATATGACTGCGATGGTAAAGGAATTTATATATGGAATGCAGATAACTGTAAAATATACTATAATATTGTTTATGGAAATGACTGCGGTATAACTGTTACAGCTTTAGGTAAAAACGGCGAGACTACAGACAATAATGATATTTTTAATAATGTTTTTTACAAAAATTATAACGGTGACGGCAGGGGAAAAAATTATGATACCGAAATATACTTTGGACAAAACGGCCGTAATAATAAATTTGTAAACAATATTCTCTATGCATCCTCTAAAGGGCATGCGTACCTGTACAATACAACCAATACTTCAGGATGTTTTGTAGATTATAACCTGGTATATTCTGAAGGGGGTCTGAACGCACCCGTAGGATTAGACAGCGATAAAGGGAGTCAGACGTTTACCAGATGGAGATCCAATCATACTAACTGGGATAAGAACTCAATAAATGCCGATCCGCTTTTTAAAAGTCCTGAGAGCTTTGACTTCCGCTTAAAACCCGGATCACCTGCTATTAACCGCGGTATAACAATGGGGCTGTTAAGCGATTTTATAGGACTTCCGGTTATAGGGGCACCTGATCTTGGAGCTTTTGAAGTTCCGAATCTTATTAACAAGGTTAAAATCAGAACATTTTTACAAGGTGCATATATTAACGGAAGCATGCATACGCAATTAACTTCGCTTAATATCATTCCGGCAAGTAATCCATACAACACATCACCATGGAATTACATGGGGACAGAAAATATAGCAACTTCACAGCCTGATATAGTTGATTGGGTGCTGGTTGAGCTAAGAAGCGGATTAGGTTCGTCAACAAAAGCAGCTCAAAAAGCTTTGCTGTTAAGAAATGACGGCTGTATAGTTGATATCTCCGGTTCAGAAGAGGTTGAGTTTGGCGACCTATCCGGCAGCGAATATTATATAATTATTTATCACCGTAACCATCTTCCCGTAATGAGCGCATCCCCTGTTAATCTAACAGCCGAATCGCCTTCATATGATTTTACTACATCGGCTTCAAAAGCATTTGGTAATGAAGCCATGGTACAGCTTCAGGATAATATTTTTGCTATGCCATCAGGAGACAGTGACGCCAATGGTATTATTGATGATTCTGATTTCGCTGATGTAGGCAATAGAATATTCCAAAATGGCTATCAAAATGCTGATCTGGATCTTAATCACGTTATTAATATTTTAGATTACGGCAAGTCTGGCTGCAACATGAACAGAAGTTCGCAGATACCTGAATAATAATTATGCAGGAATACGCTCCGCGTGTTCCTGCAATTAAAACAACTGCGTATCTATACTGAAATCTGAACGCCGCCTTTGTTTTAAACCCCTGTTTCATTATTTATTTTTAATTTTTAGAAACTCAGAGACATGTCCGGATACTAACCAGGTGAATTATCTTTAGGGCCGGAATTTTGCCTTAATTAATTATGGAATAATTATTATGTTAAATAACACCTAAATAAAAACATTTTAAGAAATTTTTCCTTAAACGTCAAAAAAAATGACCGGAAAATATTTCGCACTTTTTCATTAAAATCATTTTTTTACATATAAATTTTCCCATTAAGTGCTTTAAGTATTTTAACTTAATTCCTTCCTAAACCCTTCCAAATTTGTTGTGCATATTTTGCACATCTAAAATTACTTTCGCTGTAATCTTTTTAACATTTCTCACCTTGATATTAATCACTATGTTGCACGTGTTCTTAATCACTAACAAATTAAGACAAAACACAAACTAGCAGGGCTGTACTACTAACATTTTGCACAAAAAAAATTTCAAACTTAGTATTTACCAGGCTTTAAAGTTAAAAAACAGGTTTTAATTCACTTAACTAACTTAACCCATTAACAAAAAACAAAGGGAAAAAAATAATGCAAAAAACTCTTCTGGCGGTATGCGCCTTTTTGTTCATATCCTTTTTTACCGCGGCACAAACCACTTATTATGTTTCTTCCTCCGGGAATGATTCAAACAGCGGAAAGTCATCTACTTCATCATGGAAAACTCTTTCTAAATTAAATTCAATCACCTTTAAGGCTGGAGACAGAATTTTATTTAGAAAGGGAGACACGTGGAGAGAACAATTAAACATTTCTTATTCAGGCACCAGTTCATCACCAATTGTATTCACCAGTTACGGCAGCGGCAGTGACCCGGTAATTTCAGGATCCACTGTGCTGACAGGATTTACTAAATATTCCGGTAATGTATGGAGAAAAAGTGCCTCATCTCCGCAGCAGGTTTTCTTTAATGGTATAAGAGGCACCCAAAAAAGTTCAACTTCCGGTCTGGGCTCTGAAAGAGAATGGGCATACAGCTCAAGTTATCTTTATATCTACTCATCAACTAATCCATCCGGAAAAATTGAAGTAACTACCAGAAGATATGGCATTAATATCAGCGGGGACTACATAACTGTTGATGGCTTCCAGGTTGAAAGAGTATACAGTTCTGCCATACAAATTGCATCATCAGCCGCTGGAGTTATTGTAAATAACTGTCAGTTCTACCAATGGTCAATTGGATTTAACTCGGAAGCAGGTGTAAGAATTAACGGAAATTATTGCGAGGTTAAAAATTCCACTTTTGGAAAAAAAACAGGCAATGATATTGCAGACCAGGGGTGGGCAGGATTTTCCGGTATAGTTATTAATGGAAAAGGAAACTCTGTAAACGGCAATAAAATTTATCACAATGCTATTGAGAATGAATCCAAAAACGGAGCTTTTGCTTACGGTATCAATGTAATTAATGCTTCCGGTACCACTAAAATCTTTGGTAATTATATCTACCATACAGGGGGAAACGGAATTTCAATGATTACAGGTACACGTGTAGGTGATGAGATTCATGTTTTTGATAATAAAGTTGAATTTACCGGCCAGGCAGGTATTTCTGCATATCAGACAAGGGGCCAGGATGGTAAAGGGGGTAAAGGTTATGTTTATAAAAACGACGTAAGTTATGCAAACAGGCTTGGAGGGGATGTAGGCGGAAACGGCACACAGGCCAGCGGCATTCATTTTAATGACGGCTTAAGACCTGGTACTGACTCTAAAAAACCATATATGAAATGGTATTGCTATGATAATGTTGTTTATAACTGCCGTGCTCTTAAGGTACCTAACTCCCCGGACGCCAGCGGTATTATTATGGACTATAATGCGGACAATGTTGAAGTATACCGTAATATAGTTTATGATAATTACAGTACCGGTATTCAGATATGGAATGCTAATAATTGCAAGGTAACTTACAATATAATTTATGGAAACGATGCTGGTATTGCTATTAGTGCTTTAAGCAACGGCGTGGAATCTGCTAACAACAACCAGGTATTGAATAATACTTTTTATAAAAACTATAATGGCAATTCAAAAGGCACAAATATTAATGCCGAAATATTTTTCGGAATGAACACAAAAAATAATGTCTTTAAAAACAACATATTATATTCGGCAACTGAAGGCTTTGCCTATAAATATAATGTTACAAATACTTCCGGCCATATTGTTGATAATAATATTGTTTACGCTGATAAAAACATTATAGCAGTTTGCGGAAGATATAATCAGCAGACATTTTCTCAGTGGAAATCAAATTATCCATCCTGGGACAGAAATTCAAAAAATGCCAATCCGTTGTTCACTAGCCCTGCATCCAATGATTTTTCGCTAACGTCTAACTCGCCCGCTATAAATTCGGGTGCACTTCTGGGTTATACAACCGACTTCCTGCAAAAATCATTATCCGGAAAACCAGATATTGGTGCAATGGAATATGGCTCACAAAGCAGCCCTCCTCCTGCTGAAGCTCCTGACCCGGGCAATGGTACTACTATTACCCTTAATGCCATGGATGGTGATCTTTCAGGTGATGCCAAACTTGGTAGCATGACCGGTATGAAAAATAACAGGGCAGTATATTTCCAGGGCGGAAGCGGCGCAGTTAAATTCAGTATTAATATTCCTAAAGCCGGTACATGGTATGCATGGGCAAGAATGTACTATCTGAGTTCAGGTCAAAAAAATTCTTTCTATATTACCGTTAATAGTATCAGGCATACTCTTGGAGATGATGATAATAAATATAATCAATGGCACTGGGATGGATACAAAGGTGCAAGGATTAACCTTGGACAACTGCAGGCTGACCAGTATTATCTTGCAATATCACCCAGAGAACCGGGTTTAACTCTGTGGGTAGACCAGATCATTTTAACTGATGATCCTAATTATATTCCTTCGGATGATAAACCCTCTCAGCCTTCCGGATCCGGGCAGGCTTTACTTCTTAATGCACTCAATGGCCAACTATCCGGCGATGCGAGGCTCGGAAGCATGGTAGGCATGAAGAATAACAGGGCGATATATTTCCAGGGTGGTGATGGTGCTGTTAAATTTAGTATTGATATTCCAAGGGCCGGTACATGGTATGCATGGGCAAGAATGTACTATCTGAGTTCAGGTCAAAAAAATTCTTTCTTTATCACCGTAAACGGAATCAGACATACTCTTGGAGATGATGATAATAAATATAATCAATGGCACTGGGATGGGAACAAGGGCGCGAGGATTAACCTCGGGCAGTTGAAGGCTGCTCAATACTTTCTGGCAATAACGCCAAGAGAGCCGGGTTTAACCCTTTGGGTAGATCAGATTATTTTAACTGATGACCCTAATTATAATCCCAATACAGCGCTGGCTAAGGATAACCCGGAAGAAGAAAATGCTCAGCCAGCAGAAACCAAAGCAGTGCCGGACAATTTTGATATAAGCCAGAATTATCCAAATCCTTTTAATCCCTCAACTTCCATTAAATTTTCTATACCGGAAGTTGCACAGGTGACACTAAAAGTTTATGATATACTTGGCTCTGAGGTTGCTAATCTTATTGATGAAGTGAAAGCACCGGGTTATTATGAAATAAGTTTTGACGGGAGCGGCCTTGCAAGCGGTATTTATATTTACCAGCTAAGGACTAATAACTTTGTTCAAAGTAAGAAGATGAATCTGTTGAAGTAAGTAAGGCGGGTATAATTAAATTGCCTAAGGTCAAAATTATTTTAAATATTTTGACCTTAGGCTTTTCCCCAACGGGATATCAATGGCTGACTTTGGATTTATTTTTGAGTGCCTGCTTAGTTTCTTCCACATTACAATTTTTTCAATATGGCCTATATGATATCTGTGTTTATCGGTAAAACCAAGCGACTGATATAATGCATGTGCCTTTTTATTGCGGGCGTGCACCTGCAGAAAACATTTATCATATTTTTCAGCAAGTTTGTTCTGTACTTCTACAAGAAGCAAGGTTCCAATCCCTTTACTCCGGTGTTCAGGATGAACAGCCATGTATAATAATTCCTGATCGTAATCAATATTTTTTTCCCTGCGTAACCTTCTGAACACAGCTCTAATGGTTGGGATATATGAGCTTACATGCATCAGTATCTTAATAACATTTTCTTTATAGAACCGGTTCAGATATTTATTCTTATCACCTGAAGAAAATATAAACCCAAGTATTACACCATTCCTGTTTTTATATACAAGAATAACTGTTGAGTCAAATTTACTAACGGTTTCATAGAAAAATTGAATAAAGTCAATACTGCTGTTACTTAAATAATACTCAAGGTGCCCAAGACCTTCTTTGTGTAAACGGGCGATCTGACGAAAATCGTCGCTTGTTTCTGGTAATTGAATCATAATTTCTCATTGGGTTTTATTAGCAATTCTGCTTTTCTTGATTAAATCATGCCCTTCATAGTACTCATGAGAGCTATTGCCGTTACCATTACCGTTGGCGCCGGCAATTAAATATAAATTAATCATTTTTTCTTTTTGTTCTCTTAAAAACCACCACTCAGCCATTTCACGCGGAAGGCAATGCCAGGCATTTTGAACTGTTTTGAGATAATCAAGCAGCTGCCTGTACATATTAAATCTTTTCTTTGATATCAGGTAATCAGGATGTGTTAATGTTAAGATCATCCCTTTATTTTTAACCAGCCAGTCAATTTTATTCTTCCATATATCAATATTATTCTGCTTTAAAACATAAATCAGTGTATGATCCTGAGGAAGTGTATAAGGAAGCTCAACAAATTTACCCGCTATAAAAGGCCAGATCATACCTGTGGAGTTAGGAAACGGCTGAAAAGGATCATAATCAAAACAGGAGCAGTCATAACGGATATCAAGTTGCTGGAGCCACTCAAGATTATGATGCACCATTGGAGAGCGGAAACCGCTTGACTTAAAGTTTTTAATAGCCTGGTTTATAAAAGGCACTCTTTCATTGAAAACTTTCCATGATGAATAAAGCCGCCCATCATGATTATACCCGTGAACACCTATTTCATGCCCCGCATCCTGGATTAATTTTATTATTCCTTTATCAATCTTATATTTATAGGGAACGATATTCCAGCAGGATTTAAAGCCATACTTCTCTTCAAGCTCCAGTATGCGGGGTATATTATTAAAACCGATTTGATGATCAACGTCATGTGTAAGAATTATTGATGTTTCATATCCATTGGGATAAAAAGTTTTTACCACACTGTCATAATCATTATGTTCCCGGGCAAAATTTACCAAACCATCATATATAAAATCACTCCTGTAATTTAGCCTTGCATTAAAATTATAAACCACCTGCATCATCTGCCTTACTTTCATTGGTAGAACAGGGCGGAGATAGACATAATATAGTTTATATTTTAATGAATAGTTCGGGGTAAGATTATCGACCAGATTGTCTACAAACAGTTTTTTATCAATAACCTTAAATGGGTGTATAATTTTCATAATATTATATAGATGGAAAATATTTATATGCTACCTCTCCTATTAACCTGCAAACAATACCAGGTGAGGATTTAATAACAGGGGCAACAAGTTTGTCTTTAATAAAATCAAATGAATTATTGCTGGAAGGAAGTGCAGGTAAATATGAATAATACAGCGGCCTTTCAACTGCCGACCATCCATCCTTAAAAGATCTTAATCCTTCATTGGCTAAATCAGATTTGCCAAAATCAAAAAACTTAAAACCTTTTTTCATTCCTTCACACATTGCAGACCAGATAATTAAATTATTTGGGCGGTATTGAAGATGGTCAGGGTCAGATGCATTATACTTATAAGTTAATGTATCATTAAAGCCCATAAACAAGCCGGCTGCAAGATTAATATTGTCTTTTGTTACAACAACTATAAACCCAAGATCATTTTTTAATATATGCTCATATATATGAAAGAAAAAGCTTTTCGGCTGGATAGGTATGCCGAGTTTTTTTCTTGTCTTCAGATGCAGATCATAAAATATTTCTACTGCTTCCGGTTCAAGTGAAAATCTTGTGTTTAAATTTTGTTTGATCGATTTGGAAATTCCCTGGCATTTTGTTCTATGAAATGAGTTAAATAATCCTTTCTCATCCTTATTAAGTTCGGTAATATGGTAAACGTATGATGAATCTTTCGCAAAACCATTTGATTGGTTTATTTCCCAATAAACTTCTATAGAATCAACCTTCCCCTTTTGATGTTCATTTATTAAAAAAACTGAAATTTCATTTAACTGCTCTTCATGGCAGAAAAGCGGCAATGAATAGTCGGAAAAAGGTAATGATATCCATTTCTTTTTAAATAATCCTGATACTGCACAGAAAGGAATGCCTGCTGTTATTTCATCATTTCCATTTATAACTGCCAGGGCAAAAACAGAAAAACCGTACTGTTTTTTTAGCACTGTTAACCATGCAGGGTGATGAAAAATGGTAGCCTTCGGGTTTTCAGAAATAAACCTGTACCATCTTTTATCTTCTATAGGATTAATAGTATAAACGGCCATAAATCACTTTTAATTACAATTAAATTTTACTGGATTATATAATATCTGAAGGGAAACAGGGAATGAACATTAAGCTAGTTATCCCCAAGTTCATTCAGGAGTTTTAAATACTTCTTTTTCTCATTTAACCAAATAAACCGTTCCCTCAGATGCATAACTTCGTTACGCTTATTCAATAATACTGAAGTATTTTCGGATAATCTGTTAAATATATCAATAATAGAATCTATGTTCGATGAGTCATAAAAAAAACAGCCGCTCTCTCCAAAGTAGTGATTAACTACCCTGCTTTTAATTGTAAGCACAGGTATACCGGTTGCAAAATATTCTACCATTTTTGTAGATAAGGCATAGTCTGTATGCGCATTAAGATCGAGTGAAGCAATACCAAGATTATAATCTTTAATATGTTCTCCTATTTCAGCAAATGGGTAAGATTTATTATCAAAACAGACCGTTGTCTGGAGGTTATTATCCTTAATTAATTTTTTAAGCTCATCACTGTAATCTCCCTCACCAATAATTCTGAAAAAGAACTTTTCTTTATTTTTTACTCTTGATAGAGCAAGAACAATTTTTTGAAGACCCCATCTCTCAGCAATTGTGCCATGATATATCAGCTTTAGCTGCCCATTAATGCTGTACTCATTGTTTACTGAGAAAAGATTCTCATCAGGAAAATTTGCCACTACAGTAATCTTGTTTCGCGGTATTCCATCTTTAGCCAAAGCATCCGCCATGGGATCTGTTGTTGTAATTACGCGGTTTGCAAACTTAGCACTAATCAGTTCCTGCCATACAAGCATTTTGTGAAAAAATTTCTTCCCTTTCTCCATTTTTGAGATATAGAGATTCGGCATAGGATCATGTATATCAAGAATAATTTTAGCACCTGTCAGTTTCAGAAATAATGTTGAGAGAACAATAAAATCAGGCATGTTATTAACATGAACAATTTTATATTTCTTTTTAAGATGCAGCAAAGATGATTTAAATAAAACCCTGAAATAAAATTCAAGGTATGTTGTTATATATTTTAATTTTTGTGCACCCCTGTAACGGTATTGATTGACCCTTATTACATTTACGCCATTAATATTTTCAGCTGCTTTATCCCCGTTTCTTCTTAACGCAATAAAATCAACACCATAACCGTTTTTTACTGCTGCTTCAGCCTCTTTAACAACTCGGGCATCTGTTGAATAGTTTGTATAGGCAATCATCAGGACATTTTTACTCATTGATTTCTCCCGGTTTGCTCATTTTTCGTTCTTCCTTATTCTGTTCATTATTAAAGATAATAGTGTTTATTTGTCCCCCCGGGGAATGAATTCGGCTATAAATCTGTGGAAAACAACATTTACTGTTTGTATTGCTGTACTGTGCCTGCTGTAGGTTTAAATACATTTTAGTTAATCTTTGGTGGAGAATAATATTAAAATTTTTTTTAGTTCCCCGACTTTAGTACAACCCTATTTAATTAGTTAACAACCATGCATGTAATTTAATTCTGAAGATGCCAATTTATTGTTAGCATTATCTCAGGAGATGCTATTGTGAGAAAGATCAAAGCTCAGGTAACACGGCTTTCAATTATTTTAAACTTTTTATCGGTAGATTCAAGTTCACTCAGCTTATCTATTCTGAATAGCAATTCATTAAATAATGAAGATATTTCTCTGTGAAGTTTTTCTGCCACAGCATTAAACCTGTTTTCCGGCTGTACAAGAATTTTAAGATCCACCGAAAAATCTTCCTGCTGAATAAGTTTGTACAGCTTTATTTCCGGATATTTTAACAGGAGAGAATTAATTATTGATCCATGAAATACTTTTTTGTTTTTGAAATAAACCAGGTCCCTTGTTCTTCCTTTTAACCCGGTAATCCTGTCAAAAGGGTTACCGCAGGGGCATGGTGATTTATCAATAACGCCGATGTCACCTACTTTATATCTTATGAATGGGAAATCATAATTATACAGGTTTGTCAGTACAAGTTCATGCTGGCCGTCTAATGCCTCTGACTTAATACTTTCCGGGTAACAGTTTAGCATGCTGTAGTGATACCCGTTATGTAAATGACATTCCGATGAAACTATACCGCCGTCGTTTGCTCCATACATGTCAAATATTTTTTTCCCTGTTTTCCTCTCAATATTTTCTCTAACCTGCGGCAGAAGCAGTTCTGAAGTTGTAAAAATTGCCTTAAGATTTTTAGAACCCGAAAATAAGTCGGGATAATAATCAAGCAGCATGTTTATAGAAGAGGGGTAACCAAACAAAAGTTTAGCGTTACTTATTTTCTTATAATCAAAATCCATATCGGCAGATATAATATCACCTTTAATAACATAGTTATTCTGAAGAAGATGATAAAAATAATAGAATAATTTCCGTTTGGGAGAATAAAAAGAGGTACCCGCTACAGAACAGTAGGGATCGCCAATATTATAATCTGCGTACTTTTTCCAGAATAAATAAACGAAGGACCATATGTATGAGATTGATTCGGCATTAATATAAAATCTGAAGGGAGTACCTGTACTGCCGCCGGTTTGTTTTCTCTGGATAGCCTTTTCATTATCTCTGGTAAATATTTCATTATAATGTTCATTAAGAAAATTTTTATCAGTTACCGGCAAATATGATAATATTTCCAAAGGTTCATTTAATATTTGCTTTTCTGAAAATACTCCAAGCAGAGGCGCGTAGAACTTATTCCTGCCCCTCTGGTAAAGCAGCAAATTACTTAAACGGCGTTTCTGTTCTTCAGCCAGTAATATTCTTTCATAATTCTGGTACTCAGATACTTCATTAAATTTATTTACAATTGAAGTTTTTCTTATCTTATCAATAATTTTAAAACCGTACTTCATTTCGATGCTCAATATTACTTTAGTTTAAAATATTTTTTTTAGTCAGATTTTGATTAGCTTTTGAGAAGCAGATAAAAATAAGTCTTATTTGCTTTTCATATCTGATATTTCGAATTCCATATTTTCATTTAAGTATTTTTCTTCCATATAACTATTGTCCCCATTTAATTTTGACTTTATAATATCGAAACGGCCGGACCAGTCATAATTACGAACAGCATTAATTCTTTTAAGCCTTAATTCTTCCGAATCCTCACTTAAAGCCCGCTGTGCCTGATGCAAAAATTCCTCAGGAGTTGATGCTGTATAAATAAGGCTGCCGAATAGTTTTTCTATTACCGGAATAGGAACACTAACTATGGGCTTACCCATTGCCAGATACTCCAGGGTCTTAATAGGATAGCAGTTATTAAGCCATTCGTGCTGCCGCCAGCTCATAAAACAGAGATCAAAGCCATGCCCGTATGAGGGAAGAATATTATAGTTGATGGGTCCTAAAAGATGTATATTCTCCAATTTATTTAACTCAGAAAAATCTCCGAGTGGTTTGCCTATAAGAACAACTGAAAAATTATTTTTAGCAAGAATTTCAAACATTCTCAGGTCATTTGCAGTGTCTGAAAGAGAACCAAAATATCCTGCTACAGGCAGTCCCCTCTTTTTTATATCAAGAATCTTATTAGCAATTTTCTGTCGTTTGTTAAAATGATCGAAATCGACTCCATGATAAAGCATATTTATTTGTTTGTCAGTAAAGGCAGTTAACTTTGATGCAATCATATCGGTGCAGGCAAAAATTATATCTGACTTATTACTAAGTTCGGTTTCCTTTACACGCAATTTATCTTTAAGATTGATATTATTTGTTCTGAAATCCGATATTAAATCTGCAGCCTCATAAACCTTTTTATAATAATTATTTTTCAGTTCGCCCATTAAAGTAAAAGAACCTGATATCCAGAGGACTGTCTCATCCTTATTTATTCCTAATAAAGTCCGCAAAAGAGAAATCTGAAACTTTATAAACCTTTCATTAAATTTTTCAACACGCGGATTAAAAGCAGGAAAATACAGGGGGACAAAAACAAAAAACCTGTTATTAATTTTTCTAAAAACATTCAGATGAGTTTTAAACTTATTTAATATTTTTTTAACAGCCGATTTTCTGTTTATAGAATTTTCACCCGCTGATTTGAAAGGAATAGGATTAACGTATAAAACGCTGTATCCTTCTCTGTAAAACTCATCCATTATTTGTTTGGTACTTGAGTAGGAAGGCCGGTACCAGTCAGTACCAGAGCAAATAACCCATTTAGACATTAGTTCTCCATCTTCTGTAGTTAAAAAAAGTATTAGTAAGCTTTTGTTACGGGGTATGCGGCGTAGTTTTCTTTATATTCTTCTGATTCAACAGCTTCTGCTTTTTTAAGCTGATATATTTTTCCGGCAATAATCCAGCCTGTCCAGAAAAATATTGCCCCGATAGATGCTGTAGAATCGAGTGATGATTCTGCAAAATTTACCAGAATCATCATAAGCATTACTGAAAGTGCAAATGATTTATAAATATCCGGGCCAGTTAAAAAAGCTCTGAAGAATGGTATAAATATAGCCGCCAGCCATATGAACAAACCAATTACGCCAACACCCACGGCAACCGACAAATATCCGTTATGTAAAGATGCTCTGCTGCTGCCCGACCAAAGATCGTATCCCTCCTTGTAGAAACGGGGGTCGAGCCACACCTCTCCTTTTACCGAATATCCATACCCGGTAAGTGGCCTCTCTTCTACAAGTTGAAGAGCGGCGTCCCAGAATTCTTCACGTCCTGTAACATCTGTAATATTACTGCTTTCTTCTCTCTGTAAACTTTGGGGCCTTAGCTGTATAAGTACAAATAATCCAAAGGCAATTACGCCAAGTGTAATAACAGTTTTTAAGGCCTTTCGCTGCAAAATAAACCAAAGAGAAATACCTATTGCAGATGCAAACAAGGATGTTCTTGAACCTGTTAAAATGTGCATGAAAAGAACAAATAATATTAGCCCTGCAATCATTATCTTTTGATAAGTATTTGATTCGCTAAACTTCCACATTAATACCGGGTAAGCTGTTAAACAAAACATTCCTGTGGTATTAGGATGACCCCAAATTCCTATAAACCTGTTTGAGATATACCACCACCATGCTCTGGCGGGCATTGCTACCATAGCAATTGCACTTAGAATTATCAGGACCAGTGTTAAATAGAAGAGGGAGTTCAGTAATTTATATAACTGCTCTTCCTCCTTAATCCATGTATATAAGCCAAGCAGGAATAATACTAATGCCAAAAAGGTTGCGGCACGTATAAAACTCATGCCGGGATCAAGTGAATAAGTAACTGAGGCAAAAGCTAAAACGAGGAATAATCCGACAAGTGTAAATTGAACAGGAATCCGCCCTTTATGTTCCGGCAGGTATTGGATAAATTTAATCAGGCCAACAAGACCCATTGCAAGAAGTATAACAATTCTTACATAAGAGCCTATTCCTGTCTCATCCTGCATGAGTACTGCTTCGTGGCTGTTCGGCAAAAAAACATTAGGCAGCCAGACTGAAAATCCTACCATAAAAACAGCAATTTCGAACCGCTTGAAGCAGAAATAAATTAGTGCAGCGCCGAAAGCCGCAACTATTATGGCTAATAACCAAAAATATAAATCATTCATAGTGCATTTATTTAGAGTTTTGTCCGGGGATTCTATCCGGCGCAAAGAGATAAAGATATTTTACAAAATTTTCAGAAGGATAATTAATCTTTTACAATTTTATAATCCTGCAGTTTAAAATTTTTTAAAATTTTACTAATGTAATATTTCTCTTTGTCATCAAGAAAACCGCCGTGGTAGAAACTTAAAGCAATTAATATAAAAGCTGCAGGAACTAAAGTATAATAGAGGAAAGATGCTGTATCATGCATCAGGTAAACAAAGCCAAGAAGTGAAAAGAAAGTGAGGGTCACAATTATAAGGCGTTTTATCTCAAGTTTAACCGGAAAAGCTGAAAGACCTGCCTTCATAAATGAAAGCGCCATAAGTGCCCATATTGTATTGTAAACAATCAGTAAGCCTGTTACTCCCCAATTTTGTATAAAAAAATAATTTAGAGTAATGCTTAAAATGCTGAATAAGAAAACCACGCTTCCGGTAATATTAGTCTTGTTCTTAATATGGAGAAGAGACTGCCCAACATAGAAGAATCCATGCAGTGCAATACCGGGAAGTAATAAAAAGATTATGAAATATGATGAAAAATACTCCGGGGGAGATATTATGGAGATTAAATCTCTGAATACAAACACCACAAAGAAAGCAATTATTGTAAAAGCAAGAGTAACATATGTAGCTAACCTGCTTATAATTTCTTTTATATCCGGCCTTCCAAGGTTGGCAAACAGGAACGGTTCATAAGCCAGTTGGAAAGGCAGAATAATTATCATAGAACTTATTCCGGCAATCCTGTAGCCAAGATTATAAATACCAACCTGCTCAAGGCTGCTGAAGTAGCTGAGGAAATAAGCCGCGGTTGTTTCCATTATAGTAAAACCGCCGGTGGCAAGTATTAAAGGAGCAGAATATTTTACCATCCTGGTTAAAATATCCTTTGAAAGACCAAATCCGATCCGGGGAAAAACTTTAAATGAAACAACTATAGTAACAGCACCATAACTTATTATATAAGCCAATAATGCTCCCTCTATTCCGGCATCAAGCAGCACAAAGAGAAACAGATTGGAAATAATTAAAAGTCCTGCAACCGAAAGGTTCCTAATCATATATTTCAGACCTTCGTTCATCGCTCTGTAGTAAGACATAATGTTCAGTGAGAGAGACTGTGTAACCGACGCAAGACATGCAAGTAAAATAAATATACTTACATTTTCGGTATGCAGGACTTTTTCAAATAATGGCTGAAGAAAGAACATAGCAATTAATGTAACCACAACTCCGCTGCAAAGATTAATAAAAACCATGCTGCCGAATAAATATTTAAATTTATTTTCGTTTGAATACTCCTTTGCAAAACGCATCAAACCGGAGCGCAGCCCAACATCCATTAATGTAACCATAAAATTAATGGTTAACAGTAGTGTTGCAAGTAATCCGTAATCACTTAAAGAAAGAAAATGAGTGTAGATAGGAATTAATAAAAAACCTGTTGCACGTAATCCTGCTGTTCCAATTGCATAAATGACAGCGTTTTTGCCGAATAGTTTAAGACTCATAAAAAATATTTCTTAGATACGGATAAAGTCCGTTAGATGTTGATTTAAGAAAAGGATTAAAATATGTGCAGACTCATTACCGGTGGTATTTTGCGCCTTCATTAATTTCAGAGGGTTCGTCAATATAAGCTAATTCGTGCTTAAAGCAGTTCATTAATATAATCCTCTACTCTCAGAATTTTTTTAACCAAAGGATGGGTTGTTTCAGTTCCGGCTGACAGCTCGGAATTTCTGATTCGATAAGCAAGCTCAATTGATGGCCTTGCTTCATCTATTCCAAATCCTCTCCCTGCAATAACTTCTTCGTAAACTTTTGTATGAAGATCGGTGAAATCCTCACTAAACTGAACCTCTTCCCCGTCTACTTTTATTGACCTGTAGATAGATTTTCCCTCCGATACTGTCTCAGCAGGAAGATCCTTGCTATCAATAGAAAGAAACCATTGAACTTCAGCATCCTTTAATTCCAGGAATCCGCCGGCCTTCTCAGAGTCTGTATAGTGAACCGCACTGCTCTGAACTCCTCCAAAAAGCCATATAAGCAGATCGAAAAAATGAATACCGATATTAGTGGCAATACCACCCGATTTTTCTTTCATACCTTTCCAGGAAAAGTTATACCACATCCCGCGGGAGGTAATATAAGTAAGCTGAACTTTAAATTTTCTGCCATACTTTCTGTTTTCAATAGATTTCTTAAGTTCTATAAGTGAGGGGTGAAGACGAAGCTGGAGGACGGTACTGATTTTGCCCGGATTTTCCCCTTCAAGCTCCTGAAGTGCATCTAGGTTCCATGGGCTAAGAACCAGGGGCTTTTCACAAATTGCATGCGCACCTAATCTTAAAGCAAGTCTTACATGAGCATCATGAAGATGACTGGGTGAACAAATACTTATAAAGTTTACCCAGTTGGTAATCGGCCCTCTTCTAAGTTTTTCAAGATGCCTGTCAAACCTTTCATATTCCGTAAAAAAATTTGCATTGGGGAAAAAACTATCAAGTACGCCAACTGAATCATGAGGATCTAATGCAGCCACCAGCTCGCTGCCGGTATCCTTAATAGCTTTTAAGTGTCTCGGGGCTACATACCCTGCAACTCCAGTTAATGCAAACCGGTGCCTCACTTTACCCTGTTGATTCATTCAGCTCCTCTTTCTGATAAAAGAGGAGATTTATTTCTGTTAAGATTAATTATCTTCGTTATAGTTTCTTGTATAGAGTAAGATCTTACCCAATCTCTTTTAAATTTACTAATATCAGATTTAAAATTTTTATTTTCTTTCACTAAAACTGATGAAATATAATCTGCATTTAACTTTCTACCGGATAGTTCTTCAAATAACTCAGCTATTACCTTATTTGATAACCCTTCCGGAATGAGATTATACTTTAATTTTTTTCCATATACCGCTGCACTAATTATCAGATCAACAGCTTCCTCAATAAACAATAAATAAGTTATCTGATCAGAATTTATTCTTATTTTTTCATTCTGAAAAGCACTATTAAACAAACGGCTCATCAACTGAGAGGGGTGTTCCCCTGCCGACGCAACCGAGCAGAGCCGAAGATGATTAACCGGAAAATACGAATTGAAATAATAATCAAAAAAATTTTCTGCAGCCAGTTTTGCAATCCCGTATGGAGAATCCGGTTTCGGTTCAGTTACAGCAGAAAGTTCACCGCTGTTGTTTTCCCCAAATACCTTTATTGATGATATATTGACAAAATTTTCTATCTGCTTAAATCTCAGCATATCCCATAATTTTTCGAGGCGGTAAATATTAAAATCTGTTTCATATAATAATTGGCGGGCAAAACTTAATTCACGGTTTACGCGCCAGTGTAGATTTATAACATAATCAGGGAATATTCTATCCAGATCTATTTCTTCAAGGCGGATGGGGCGGGTGGTTGACTGCCAGTTTATTCTTTCGGGCCTATCGGGATAACCGGGTGTAACCAGTGGAATAGTATACGCTCCAAGTTCTTCAAGCCGTTTTGTAAGTTCGGCACCCAGCCTACCTGTAGCACCGGTTATTAAAAACACTTTACCTGATAAAATGGCTTACTCCCAATTTCTAAGTATTTCCTGATTTAATAGTTCTTCCGGTGCATAGGGGAGGGATTTAAACCATTCAATAGTATTTCTTAATCCTTCCTCAATATTAATTTCAGGCTTAAAACCAAGGAGGTTTTTAAACTTTGTATTATCTCCAAGATGTCTTTTAACATCACCCGGACGCGGTTTTTGTTTTTCTATATAAGTCTCTTTGTCCAGCCCAAAGTTTTCACAAATTGTCTCTGCAATTTTTATTATTTGCGTTTCTTTCCCTGAAGAAAAGTTTATAATATTATTTCTGCATTCAGTATTTTCAAGCACTTTTAGAACAGCCCTGGCAGCATCCTCCACATAAATAAAATCACGTGTTTGATCACCTTCTCCAAAAACAACCAGGGGTTTTTTATTCATTGCCCGTACAATCATTTTGGGGATTAATTCACCCCGGAATCCCTGCCAGTGCGAGTTAGGCCCGTACATGTTAAAAGGCCTTATTGTAGTCCATTTTAATCCAAAAGATCTGCCGTAACTGTGAACATACATATCCTGTGCAACCTTGGCAGCCGCATAAGGCGTTTCGGGCCTTAAGGGATGGTTTTCATCCATCGGCACATATGCTGCGGTTCCATATGCCTCAGATGATGAGCAGTTCAAAAACAGATCAACATTATTCTCAAGTGCCGTATCAAGGCAATTTAAAGTACCGTCTACAATAACCTCATTTACCCTGTGCGGATCTTTTAGAGACTGCCTGAGATCAAGTACAGCAAGATGTATAACTGCGTCTGCACCATCAAAAGCTTTTTTTACATCTTCTTTTATAGTTATGTCTCCAAAAACAATTGTCAGATCCTTATTATCTTTTACAGCTTCAAGATGAGCCATTTTCCCATTAGAAAAATCATCAAGAACCACCACCCGGTTACCATTTTCAAGCAGTAACTTTACAACATGGGAGCCTAAAAAGCCGGCGCCCCCTGTTACCACAATATTTTTCATTATCTCTCCCTAAATCTTATTGGATTATTATAGTTAACCATCTCACGAAAAAACTCAGACGTTATTAGCTACCTTTTTTTGTTTAACAGGTTTATCATGATGATGAGTATGGCCATTTCCATTTGAGCCTGTATTTGCATAGTAGTTATCGCTATACTTGTAGCCATAACCATAGCCGTAGCGGTGTTTAAATGTAGACTTTTCAATCTCGGCTGCATTTATAACAGTACCATGAACCGTAATTTTTGCCTGTTCAAGTTCCTGGAGGCCCCAGGCAATACTATCTTTATAAGAGTGATCAGGCCTTAATATCAATACGGCATCTTTAATTGTTTTCCCAAGTACCAGCGCATCAACAACTCTTGTAATAGGAGGAGTATCAAAAAGAATGTAATCATACGAAGAGGTATTAATAGTATTAAGAAGGTTTTTCATTCTTTCTGTTGCAAGCAGATCACTGGAGTTTTCGCTTATTCCGCCGGCCGGAAGGATATCGAGTGTGCGCACCACTTTATTATATATATACGGTGCATCAACATTCTTTTTAAGATAAGTAATTAAACCCGGAGCATCTTTAGGGATATCGAAGGCTTTTGATAATGCCCCTTTTTTCAGATCGCAATCAACTACCAGTACTTTTTTCTTTGCCTGTGCAATTGATATTGCCAGGTTTGCAACAACCGATGTTTTTCCTGTATTTTCTTCACAACTGGTAAACATTAATACTTTCTTATCAAATTCAAATGCTGAAGAAAGTTTTGTTCTTAATACTCTGTATGTTTCTTTAAAACCGTCCTGGTCATCCATTAAGGTTACAAAACGGTCTTCATATTCAAAAGCATTATCAACTTTCTTCTGCAGGTCTTTATCATAATTAGGAATAAGGGCAAAAATGGGTAAACGGAAGTCATTCTCAATATCATCAAGGCTAACCAGTTTCCTGTTTTTAACTTCCACAAAGAAGATCAGAATAAAACCAAAAACTACTCCAAACAATATTCCGGCACCAAGATTAAACAATTTTCTCGGTGATACCGGGTCTAATGCTGCATGTGCAGTATCTACAACTACTATATCCTGAAGCTTTGATAATTCTGCAATACGCATCTCTTCTCTTTTGTCAAGCAGCAATGTATACATTTTTGCAAAAACATTTTTTTCTCTGGTTAGGGAAGCAAGCTGAGTTTCCTGTGAAGGAAGTGTTCGCATTTTATTTTCATACCTGTTAAGCAGGCTGGATATCTGGTTACTTTTTTTCTCAAGAGAATTGGAGATTATTTCATAGGATGTAAGAGTATTCTCATTGTATTTGGAAAGCTTCTTCTTGGCAGTAGCAATTTGTTCATCTATCTTTTGAACCTCGGGGTGGTTCTCTGTTCTTTTTTGCATCAGTTCAAGCCTTCTTAGTTCAAGTTCAGAAAGCTGTTTCATCATTGTAGAAAAAGGTGAATTTCCGGGATCATTGCTCCCTTGTGAACCAAGGTACGATTGATCGAAATATTCATCCGTTTTCATCTCTGCCTGCATGCCCGAAAGTTTATTTTTATATTCGGTAAGCTGAAGGTCATTGGTAAGCTTTTCTGCTTCCAGGCTGCTGATAAACCTGACAATATCTTCCGAGCTTTCCTGAAGGTCAACTATATTATGTGAAGCCTTATACTGGCTTAAATTATTTTCAGCTTCTTCAAGCTTTTGTTTAACCTCTTCCAGATTTCCGTCAACAAAATCGTATGAATATCTTATTGTCTGTTTTTGCTGATCAATCCTTGTTTGCCGGAATTTTTCAGTAATAGTGTTGGCAATAAGTTTTGCTGAGTAGGGACTGCCGGATTTGACAGAAATACTAAAAACATCGGTTTTTAGTCTTTGTCCAACTGTAACATCACTTTTAAGTTTGTTCATTACATCATAAAAACTGGCAATTGTAAAATACACCCGGCTCCCGGGAGCAACATCAGACCAGTACAGGGTCATATTTAAGTTACCTGTTTTAAACTGTGCAGCCGAAGCATCGGTAGCGGCAGATATCATCTTATCATTATCGGCATTGTATAATTCAAATCTGTTGTCTATAGATTTTGTAATATACAACCTGTAAGAGTTATCCGAAGGGATTAACTGGCTTTCAAGAAATCTGGGAAGCTTAGGATTTCCGGTGTTGCCTTCAAAGTTTTCCAGGTTATAGTCTACCAGTCTTTTATTTATTTCTATTGTATTTCCATCCCGCTCTACCACCTTTTCTACAACCAGATAGAGATCAAGCTCTTCAATAACCTTGCTCAGAACTTCCCAGGTTTTAACAAGCTCTATTTCAGTTTCTGTTTCGTCCTGGGTTTTAAGGTTAATAATTTCACTTAATCCATCCTCAGGTTTTGCTTTTTCGGTTTTTTCCTTCTTCAAAACCGCTGTTGATTCATAAATGGGCGGTGTGATAGTATTGTATAAGACAACCAGAAGTAATGTTACCAGAATACTTCCAAAAAGAATATATTTTCTCCGGTTCAGAATATTTACTATCCGTCCGAAATTTAATTCTTCCCTGTCCCTTACTTTATATCTATGTTTTCCATTTTCATTATTTGCCATACATGAGTCCTTTTTTTTCAAACTTTCATTATTGCCTTAGGCACAAACACTATAAATTAAATATTATCTTACAAATAGACTTACAATAGTTACAAGGACAGCCAATCCGGAGATAATTACAGCGGTATTTCTTGCCCCCACCCACCATTGGCGCGGTACAAATATCCTGTCACCCGACTGTAAGCCAAAATCCTTTGCAGTTTCACCCCTCTTAATAATTTCTTCTGCATCAACCTGTATTTCCTCATTATCCCGTATTATATAAAGATCATCAAGGTCTGCATCTGCTGTTTCACCGCCGGCTAGTGCAATAATACCTGTTAATTTTTCAACATCAGTTACATAATAAAAGCCCGGTTGTTTTACTTCGCCAAGTATATTAATTCTGAATAAAGGCTGAACTGTTATCTCCGGATCACGGTAAAGCTCAGCATATCTTGTCTGTATTTCATCCTTAAGCTGTATAAAATCTTTATTGTTTGTTGAGATAAGACCTAGAAAAGGCAGTTGAAGGTTTTTATCCTGTTGAATGAAATAGTCTCCCGTAATATTTTCAGTAATATTATAAAATATTACTCTAATACCGTCTCCGGGATTTAGTACCTGAGCAGGTGCGGAACAAAACATTGTACCGCTGAATAGAACTGCAATTATAAAAATATATCTTTTCATTACTTTCCTCATTGTTAAAATGTTGCCGGATTTAAAGGGGATATCCGATCAAGTCATTTTATACGGCTATATTCATCCGGGATTGTTTAATAATTTTTGCGGGCACTCCGGCAACAACGCAATTTGCAGGGACATCTTTTGTGACAACTGCGCCTGCACCAACAATTGCATTCTCACCAATTGTTACACCGCACAATATTGTTGCTGATGATCCGACCGAAGCTCCTTTTTTTACATAGGTTTCTACAACAGACCAATCTGCTTCCGATTGCAAGGCACCATCACCGTTTGTAGAACGGGGATATTTATCGTTAATAAAAGTTACATTGTGTCCTACAAAAACGTTATCCTCAATATGTACACCTTCACAAATAAAAGTGTGGGATGATATCTTGCAATTTTTACCAACTGTTACATTTTTTTGAATTTCTACAAAAGCGCCGACCTTGGAATTATCGTCAATAGAACAACCATAAAGATTAACAAAGTCAAAAATCTTTACGTCCTTCCCAAGTTTTACATTATTGATGTTCTTTTTTTCCATAATTAAAATCCTACAGCTTTCTCAAGATGTGCATTTGAACTTATAGCATTATTTGACTGAGGTACTTTATTATCAGCGTAAATATCAACTATTTGTCCGCGGTTTTTAAGAGACTGATCTGCAGCTTCCAGAATCCTTACAACCTGTAATCCTTCTTTAGCACTTGTAAGCGGCTGCCTGTCTTCAATAATAGAATTGACAAATTCCTTTACACCTTCGGCAAGAGCCTCGGTTTGTTTAACTTTAGGTGAATACATATCTCCTATCCTGTATTGAACCAGGGCGCTATGTATTTTTTCGGGCGTCAGCATTTCAATTCTGCAATCATAAACCTTTATTTTTTCAAAATTCTCCATATCATCAAACACTAGCATTTTTTTAGTACCCCCTACAATCATTCTTCTTATCTTCACAGGGGATGTCCAGTTAACATGAAAGTGAGCAAAGCAACTGTTATTTTTAAAGTGCATAGACAGGTGAGCAATATTTTCCTGTTTATAATAGTTAGCCACACCATTAGCAGTAACACCTACAATATCTTTGCTTGAAAGAATATGATCCATAATAGAAAGATCATGAGGAACCAGGTCCCAGATAACATTAACGTCATGCTGGAATAACCCAAGATTTATCCTTACTGAATCAAAATAAATAATATCTCCCAGTTCCCCCTGATCAACCAATTCTTTAATTTTTTGAACTGCTCCGGTATAAATAAATGTATGGTCTACAAAAATTTTCAAATTCTTCTTATCTGCCAGTTCAATTAATTCCTGAGCCTGGGTTGAAGTAGCTGTAAATGGTTTTTCAACCCAAATATGTTTGCCCGCCTCAAGAGCCTTTTTTGCAAGATGGTAATGAGTAAATACCGGTGTTGCAATTGCAACAGCATCAATATCCATCTTAAGCAGGCTTGTATAATCATTACATAGTTCAATTTCCGGGAACCTGGATTTTATAAAATTCAATCTTTCAAGTTCCCTATCGCACCCAATAACTTTGTTTATGTTGCTGTTTGCCAGGAAGTTCCTTACTAAATTAGGCCCCCAGTATCCAAGTCCAACTATTCCTATATTCATCTTTAACTCCTTTTATTTTTCACGAATGTTCATTTACCTGATTACTTTGGGACAAATCAGGATTTTCCATTAATTATTATTCCCGTTAATTTTATTTACCGCCGCGGGAAAAAAACATAACCGGTAAAGTTTTTAAGATCATCTTCAAATCCAGCAAAAAAGAAATGTTATGCAGATAATAAATATCAAGAACCGCCATTTCACTAAATGTAACTTCACTACGGCCTGTTACCTGCCAAACACCTGTACAGCCCGGAATTCCGTTGACCCTTCTCTTCTGCCAGTTTTCATATAGTTCATATACATAGGGTACATCAGGGCGCGGACCCACAAGGCTCATATCTCCTTTAAGTACATTAAAAAGCTGAGGCAGTTCATCTATTGATGTTCTGCGGATTATTCTGCCTACCCGGGTTACACGTGATAAATTAACTATTTTTGTATCATCAGCATCAACTTTATCTTTCTTAACAAAATCTTTCATTATCCTTGCACGTTCTTCATCTTCTCCCTGAACCTGGTACATTGATCTGAATTTATAGAACTTAAACAGTTTACCATCTTTACCTACCCTTAATTGTTTAAATAGCACTGGTCCCGGGGAACTTAACTTTATAAGGATAGCAATTATTATAAAGAGCGGTAATAAAAGTACTATACCAACTATTGCACCAATAACATCAACAATTCTCTTCAAGCCTGACTTTATATAAAATGTATTTTCCCGTGAAAGGTTTACAAGCGAAATATCTCCATATTTTTCACATTTTATTTTCCTGTTTATTACGTCGAACAATGGAGATGAAACTTTTAAAGCAGTATTGGCCTTTCTGCATAAATCTACAGTATCAAACAGTTCTGCATAATTTTTACCATTATAGGCAATTATAATCTCGTTAATTTTATTTTCTTTTGTTATCCTGTCAATCTCATTTAGTGAACCAGGATATTTTCCGTTTATCTTTCCCGAAGCAGACTTTTCAACAAATCCTGCAATAATAAAAGGGCTGTTATCCTCAGATAACACATCGGCTATCCGTTCACCGGCAGTACCATTACCTACAATAAGAACATTTTTACCAAACTTTCCTTTGCTTAAATAAAAAGGTGTAATTATCTGAACCCTGTATAGATATAAAAGCAGGAATGCTGTAACTGAAAAGGTGGCAATCAATATACTGGCCTGTAGTATGTGTGTATATGCCAGAATAAACGAAACTATTGCCAGGCCTATTGACATATATAAAACAGTTTTAATTACTGCATTAACATGTGCTGACTTTATTGATATAATGTTGGGCTGGTAAAGCTGGCTGTTCTCAAAAATTAACAGGTAAACTACTCCTACAATTAAAAAAGAAAAAAAGATATTATCTGAAAAAATACCTGCCTCCTGAAACCCGATTGAAGGATTATAGCCGACAAAATAAATTGAAAACACAACTGCCAAATCCAGAACAATAAAATCGGAAAGTGCCAGGTAATATTTATACTTTGTTTTATTCATATTTGTTGAATAGTGTTTTCTCTGCGTTAGCAGGTATAACAGGAATTATTACAGTGAGATTATTGAAAAGCTTCGACCGGAAGTAATTCTTTAACAAATTTCTTTATATGGTTACAGATATATTCTATTTGCTCCTCAATAAGTTCAGGATACATAGGCAGCGATAGACCATTTTCTGCAAGTTTTTCAGTAACCGGGAAATCACCTTGCCTGTAACCTAAATGCTGAAAACATTTTTGCATATGAAGGGGAATTGGGTAATGCAGGCCGGTTGCTATACCATTATTATTCAGATATTTTGCCAACTGATCTCTTTTTCCATTATTTATCTGTATTACAAATAAATGATACACGTGTTTTGCATAGGTCATTTCTGCAGGAAGTTTTATTCCTTCCGTATCAGAAAGATATTTGTTGTACAGAGCGGCTGCATTTCTCCGTCCCTCATTCCACTCATTAAGGTAGTTTAATTTTACACCAAGAACTGCTCCCTGAATTCCATCCATTCTGTAATTATGCCCGTAAACTTCGTGATTATATTTTTGTACCGCACCATGATCGCGCAGCATTCTAATTTTCTCTGCAATTTCATCATTATTGGTCATTACTGCACCTGCTTCACCATAAGCGCCAAGATTTTTACCCGGATAAAAGCTGAATGAAGATGCAACACCAAATCCGCCAATTTTATCCCCCTTATATTCAGCTAAATGCGCTTGTGCGCAATCTTCAACCAGATGGAGATTATGTTTTCTTGCAATTTCTGTTAAGGGGTCCATATCTGCGGGTTGGCCATAAAGATGTACTGCCACAATAGCTTTTGTTCTGGGTGTTATTGCTTCTTCTGCTTTTACAGGATCGATATTATAACTGTCTTCTTCGCAGTCAACAAATACCGGAGTAGCACCGCAAAGCGTAGCACCCCATGCAGTAGCAATAAATGTATTTGCAGGAACAATTACTTCATCCCCGGGCTTTAGTCCAAGTGCCCACAAGACAAGATGGTTACCATCTGTTCCGGAACTAACGCCTATACAATTTTTTACATTATGAGCTTTGGCAAAATTTGTTTCAAAATTACTAACTGATCTCCCCAGAACATATGCTGTATTGTCAAGTACATTCTGTATTGCGGGGCTTACTTCTTCTTTAATTTTACTGTATTGCGTTTTAAGATCCAGAAATGGTATTTGCATAATTATTATCTTCCTTTAATTGTTTGTATTTAAGTACTTAACCGGTTTGCACACTGCTTCGCCACGTGAGTCACAACCAGACTCACTATCAAAAAAAAAATAATTTTACAGTATTTACCGGAAATCAGATCAACTATTCAAATTGCCAAAAGACCAGGAATTAAAATTCAGAATGTTTTTTGGCTGTATAATATTCAATAATCAAATGAATCTCTTCAAGCAGCTTTTTATTCAGCTCTTCTATACTATCAAGACTAGCACTTACTTCAGATGGTAAATTAGTTTTGTCTATCATTGAAAGATATCCAAGCACTTCAAATATTCTTGAATGAAGCCTGTGAGAAACGGCCTCTTCAAACTCCAGATTTTTTACGAGGTTTAAAATTTGTTCCTTTTTTATTTTCATCTCATATATCCTGGATGCTCTCTAAAATTATTTTGCGTTTCAACTATTTGTTCAAAATCCGGCAGATATAGTGTTCTTCCCTCATAGTTAATTATACCGGCAAGGTATTCTTTTTCCTTAGTTGATGAGAAGGTAAGTTTATCTTTAAATTCTCTGCTCATGGTAAATATTTCTTTTACCTTATCAACATAAAAACCGAATAAAATATCATCCGGTTCAACAATAAGTATCCTCTGATCATCACCTTTTAATTTTGCCTCTATGCCATAGAATTTATTAAATGGTATAAGAGGAATACTTATATTATTTATGTGAATACGCTTTTCAATATCTGATTGTAAGTTATCTTTTAGATTAAGCTCCAACGGATTTATAATTGCGGATATATGTCTGATATCTGCACAAAATTCCTGTTCAGAAACTTCAAAAATTACCAAACCCGTCATTGTGTCAATTAAAGCTGACTGATCAGTCATAATATCCGTATTAGTTTTTTGTTTATAGGCTGGGATAAACGCAAGTATGGTGCCAGATAAAAATGTTTGAATTTTAAATGAATTTCCGGGTTTAACAATTTTTATTTAACTTTTGAGTTCAAAAATTGAATTGCAATCCAAAATTTGTTCTAAGGTTTTGTAAGTGGGCTCCGTTTACCGATTTAATTCTTTATTTCACCGATATTAACTTTAATTTTATTCTAAAAGAAAATATTTTTGTCCTTGTAAAATCATCACTAGTAACTTTTTCAATTCAGATATTCATACTTTTAGGTTAATCAAACTGTAATAGTACCAACTCTTCTTACGAAAATTTTAAAGGAATTATGGAAACCAATAAAGCTGATTTATCCTCATTACGTATAAATCGTTCGGAAAAATACGGTTCCGGGTCAAAGAAAAAATATCTTGTTATTATATCCATATTATTAGTAACAGCATTAGTAGTAACCGGATACCTCCTGGTAAGCTCTTTAATCAGCCCACCGGTTGAGGTAAAATTAATTTCTGCCATAATACAATCGCCATCACAGGCTAATGCATCTTTAACTGCAAGCGGTTATGTGGTTGCACAAAGACAAGCTGCTGTTGCCTCAAAGGGTACCGGGAGGCTTGTTTTTCTTGGCGTTGTTGAGGGAGATAAAGTAAAACAAGGTCAAATAATTGCCCGCATTGAAGATAATGATATTAAGGCACAACTAGACCAGGCCAAAGCAAATCTTCAGCTTCAGGAAGCCGACCTAAAGGATGCAGAGAATTCTTATAACCGGACAAAAGCACTTATACAAACTGGTTCAGCAACTCAAATGGAAGTTGATGCTTCAGAAGCAAGATATAACCGTGTTCTTGCTTCAATACAGTATGCAAAGGCTTCTGTTACTGCTGCACAGGTAGCTTTGGAAAACACATTAATAAGAGCTCCATTTGACGGAACAGTTTTAACAAAAAATGCAGAGATCGGTGAAATTGTTGCCCCTCTTGGTGCAAGTACTACTTCACGCGGTGCAGTTGTTACATTGGCAGACATGCAGTCGCTCCAGGTTGAAGCAGATGTATCTGAATCATATATTGAAAGAATTATATTAAATCAGGACTGTGAAATAGTACTGGATGCTTATCCGCAGAGCGGTTATCCCGGTTATGTTGCAAAGGTGGTACCAACAGCAGACAGATCCAAAGCAACTGTACTGGTTAAAATAGGTTTTAAAGAGTATGACAACCGTGTACTGCCTGAAATGAGTGCTAAAGTAAGTTTCTTATCTAAACCGGTTAACGAATCACAACGCCTTGAAGGTTCTGCCCTTGTTGTTCCATTTACTGCCATAGCAAACAGGAACGGGAGAAAAGTTATTTTTATAGTTAAAGATGAAAAAGCTGTGGAGGTTCCGGTTACAACTGGCAGGGAATTTGGCTCTTACATTGAAATTAAATCCGGTATTTCAGACGGCAGCCGGGTTATTGAACGGGTTACTAATGAAATTGAGGATGGAATAAAAGTTAAGGTTATTTAGAATTTAACGATTGAATGTCCATTCTGGTATTTTTTTATTCTTGTAATTTTTTATTCTTGTAATTTTTTAATTATAGGAGAGTCTATGTCAGCTATAATCCAGGTTCAAAATGTTAGTAAATCATATTGGAGGGACAGGCTTGAAATTCCTGTTCTTAACAATATTTCTATTGAGGTACACGAAGGTGAGTTTGTAGCATTAATGGGCCCCTCGGGTTCCGGAAAAACCACCCTGCTAAATTTGATTTCGGGAATTGACAGGCCAAGCAGCGGCAATATAATTGTTGCAGACTCAGATATATCAAAGCTGGGTGAGTCGGCTCTTGCAAAATGGCGTTCATCTAATATTGGGTTTGTTTTCCAGTTCTATAACCTGATACCTGTTCTTACTGCTTATGAAAATGTTGAGCTTCCTCTTCTGCTGACGAAACTTTCAAAAGCAGAAAGGAAACAGCACGTTGAAACGGCTTTAAATATTGTGGGTCTTGGGGACAGGATGGATCATTACCCTAAACAACTTTCCGGCGGACAGGAACAGCGTGTAGCTATTGCCCGCGCCATTGTAACTGATCCTATGATTCTTGTTGCCGATGAACCCACAGGTGATCTTGATAAAGTTTCCGCTGAAGAGATTTTAACTTTAATGGAAAGGTTAAACAAAGAATTCAAAAAAACAATTGTAATGGTTACTCATGATCCTCATGCAGCAGACCGGGCAAGCATAGTCCGTCATCTCGAAAAAGGAGATTTAATACAGGAGACTGTATGAAAATATTAAAATTAATTTTTAAGAATTCTCTAAGGCATAAACTTAGAACAACCCTTACAATACTAGGCATCGCAATAGCTGTAATAGCATTTGGCGTATTAAGAACGGTAGTTACAGCATGGTATATAGGTGTTGAAGGTGCCCAGGCAGACAGGCTGATTACCCGGCAGGCTGTTTCTTTTATTTTTCCTTTACCATATTCCTACTATGAAAAAATACAGCGTGTACCCGGAGTAGAAAAGGTTACTTTTGCAAACTGGTTCGGCGGTGTTTATATAGATAAAAACCAGTTCTTTGCACGTATTGCGATTGAAACAGAAAATTTCTTTGATGTCTACTCGGAATTTGTTGTTGAGCCGGATGTACTTTCCAAATTTAAAAAGCAAAGGAATGCCTGTATACTTGGGGAAGCAATTGCAGAACAATACGGCTTAAAACCGGGAGATAACATGGTTCTTGAAGGAGATATTTACCCCGGCAGATGGGAGTTTGAAGTTGTTGGTGTTTATAAACCACGCAGAGAAAGTACCGATGCATCTCAAATGCTCTTTCATTGGGAACTGGTTAGCGAACGAATGAGGGAAGAAATGCCCCCCAGGGCTAATGATGTAGGATGGTATATTGTAAAAATAGATGACCCCGGTAATTCGGCACAAATAAGTGAACAGATTGATACACAATTCAGGAACTCTCCTGCAGAAACAAAAACTGAAACAGAAAGTGCATTCCAGCAAAGTTTTATAGCTGCATCAAGCGCAATAATTACAAGCATGAATGTTATATCATTTGTAATTATCGGTATTATTTTACTTGTACTTGGTAATACCATGATAATGTCGGCACGTGAAAGAACACGCGAATACGCAGTATTAAAAACATTAGGATTTTCAGGTAAACATCTTTTCTGGCTTATCATGGGAGAATCAATGTTCATCTCTATACTTGGCGGTGTTGTTGGGCTATTTTTAACATATCCCATTGTAGCCACCATTGAACAAATTATACCCAGGGGGATGTTCCCGGTTTTTCAGATTGAACCGGTAACTCTTATTCTTGCTGTAAGCGCAGCACTTATAATTGGTGTTGCTTCGGCAATACAGCCTATATATAAAGCGTTAAATACAAAAATAGTTGAAGGATTCAGATTTGTGGGTTAAAATCCTAAAACTGAAAATAGCAGACTTTATAATTTGTTAATAAATTTTTAAACAGAGGCGTAACTTTTATGAAAATTCCTTTGAAATACACACTGAGAAATTTTACTGCCCGAAAGTTAACCACCTATATTACAGTTGCCGGTGTTGCATTAGTTGTATTTGTTTTTGCGGCAGTACTTATGATGGCTTACGGCATTCAGAAAACACTTACTACAACTGGCTCACCGGATAACGCAATTATTTTAAGAAAATCTGCAACCAGTGAAATTGTAAGTATTATTGATGGTGAAACTCAAAATTTAATAAGGACTCTTCCTCATATTGCAAAAAAAAGTGATGGTACACCATTAATAACGGCTGAACCAATTGTAATTATAAATCTTGGAAAAGTTGGAGGCGGATTAAGTAATGTAATGGTAAGAGGCGTAAGTGAAACAGTTACGGATGTAAGGCCTCAGGTTAAAATAATTAACGGCAGAATGTTTGAATTTGGTTCCAGGGAAATTATTGTCGGTGAATCAACAGCAGATAATTTTCCCGCCTCCAGGGTCGGGGAAAAAATCAAAATAGCCGGTGATTTCTGGACTATCGTCGGAATGTTTACAACTGACGGCAGCGGCTTTGATTCTGAAATTTGGGGTGACAGCAGACAATTGTTAAGTGCTTTTCAGAGAGGGAACAGTGTTTCAACTGTTACTGTTAAACTTGATAATCCTGATAACTTTGATGCCTTTAAAAGGGAATTTGACCGGGAGATGAGGCTTCAGCAGTTTGAACCAAAGATGGAACAAAAGTTTTTTGAGGAGCAGTCTGAATTTATGGCTATTTTTATCCGTGTACTTGGAATATTTATCACAATTATATTTAGTTTCGGTGCAATAATTGGTGCAACTATTACAATGTATGCTGCAGTAGCCACCAGAACTGTTGAAATAGGTACACTTCGTTCGCTCGGTTTCAGCAGGCGAAGTATCTTAACAGCATTCCTTATGGAATCATTACTAATCTCACTGTTAGGTGGTGCGGCAGGATTGTTTTTGGCATCGTTCCTTCAGTTCTTTTCAATATCTACACTGAACTTTGCTTCTTTTTCAGAATTGGCATTTTCATTTGCTCTTTCACCTGAAATTATTATAACATCACTTATCTTCGCTGCATTTATGGGAATAATAGGAGGATTCCTTCCTTCTGTAAGAGCAGCGCGGTTAAATATTGTTAATGCTTTACGTGCCGGGTAAAATATTTGAGCTTCTTAACTTTGGCAGTATTTAAATTCATGATGTAGAGAGCGATCCGCTGAATTGCTCATCTGGGTTTAATCTAAGTTCCCGCAGTAACAAAAAGCGAAACAGCGTTTTGCCTTACAATTCGAAGAGATGACATCTTTTTAAAAAGATGTCATCTTTAGGTAAAGTCAGTTATGTCATTTAACGGCGGATTGAAATTTTCTCCAAAAAATTCAAAATAAAGCTTATCCCCTATTTTTTCAACAACTGAGGATTCGTCAATCACACTTTGGTATGTTTTATAACAATGTAAAGCCCCCTTCATTGCTTCTATCTCCGCAGCAGACAAATTCCTTATACAATCAATTTCTTCATTGTTTGACTGTTTCATCCGGAAAACTCCATCAGGAAGAAATACCGGCCCCCCCTTATCAGGCAGCGTTAAAAATGCAAGCCTTTTTAAGTAATCTGCCCCGTTTTCTTTTAATTCAAGATAAACTCTTTTTATAACAGCATGCATTACAAGATGGTCATGAAAGCCGCTTACACCATGAACAGGATAAGAAACAATAATATCAGGTTTTATCTTCTTTATTTTATCTGACACAATTCTTTCAATTTCTCTGGGATCCATCTCCTTCAGTCCGCTGTCGGGAAGATCAAGCACCTCCATATCAGTAAGATTCAAAAAATCTTTTACACAAAGCATTTCCTTGTAACGTATCTCCCCCATTTGCTCAACAGAAAGATTTAATTTAAATCTTTCCTTTGTTGCACCCCCTTTGGTTAAAGTAAGGAGATAAACATTGTGCCCCTGTTTAACCTGTGAATAGATAATTGCAGCCGGCCCGAATGATTCATCATCAGGATGGGGGAAAATATACATTATTTTTAATTTTGAATTATCCAACAGTTTTCCATTCATTTTTCAGCATTGAGTATACTGCAAGATCAATATAACTTCCATTTAAGTATTCACCCTGTCTTTCAGTTCCTTCTTTTTTAAAGCCTAATCTTTCAGGAATACGCTGGCTTTTAATATTATTTTCGGCAGCTTTAATTGTTACCCTGTTAATATCTTTTTCATAAAAAGCTTTATCAATCAAAATTTTACATGCAGAAGTAATAATACCTTTACCCTGGTATTGTTCTGCAAGCCAGTAACCAATATCTGCCTTCCGGTTAAAACTATCGCCATTATGAAGATCAATCATACCTGTTATTGTATTTTTATATCTTACAGTATATACTTCGCGCCCGTTGAACATATTTTTTCCTTTAGACTCAATGATAAACATTAATGTATCATTAACACTCCGGGTACCATCTACCCAGGGCAGCCATTCCCTTAAATACTGCCTGCAGCTTTCAACCAGACTAAATAATTCTTCAGCATCCTGAGGGACAGCAGTTTTAATTCCTACATCCGCATTAACCAAGTATTCTCCTGTGATAATTTATCTGTCCAAGATGATAATTTAAATGAGCAGCAAGATGAACAATAAAAAATGCGGTTGTCATTCCTTTGCCAAATACGTGTTCGGGATATTCTCTTTTCAGTTCTTCTTCGCTTAACTGAGAGATAACATGTTTAACTATTTCAAGGGTTTCATCAATGGATTTTAATATTTCTGATTTCGGAATATTTTTATCATTAAACTCAGCATCGCGATTTCTTATATATTCCGATTTACCAAGAACAGCCCCCACATAATGTTTCAGATTACCGGTAATGTGTAATGCCAGGTTACCAGCCGGATTTTTAATTTCATTGGAGATAACCCATAATTTTTCCTCATCTTCATACTGTTCAATTTCATGTTTAAGTTTTGGTATGTCCCGCTCAAAAAGTTCAACTAATATATCTTTAATCATTTCATTTCCCTTTCAATTAACAGACCTGCCCCATTATGATTGTTCCTTTTAACTTCTGAACTCTGCTTTACGGCTCATCAGCAAGCTGCCAGGTATAAAACACATCCCCCTTTGATGTAAATAATGCAACCGATAATGGAGAACTTTTCCCGTAACGTTTTACAAGCTCTCTTATATCGGGGATATCATTATTATAAATATATACAAAAGGTATAGCGTTTTCAGTGCCCGGGTTATCCGGCTGATTCATAGTGCCGGAAGAGTCAATCTGGAAATAAGTATAATCTCCCGGTATAAGTTCAAGCTCCTGTGCACCGAGAATTTCTAATGAATCAAAAAATGGTTGTACCTGTCTTACAGCAAATGAATCAGAGGAAAACCCGACATGTCCCCATATCGCATTTTCAGGAATTCTTCTTAACTCAGGATTTAGTACTTCCACCCATGTTCTGCTGGTATCGTTTAATTTGTAATATTCGGGAGTAATTTCCATAGAAGTCTGAAGAACACTTTCATTTACTAGTACCTGCAGGGTATATGTACCGGTAAGAAGAAAACCCAGGTCTACTATAGCCGTTGCCGGGCCTAAAGAAGCAGCACAAGTCTGCGGTGTAACAATATGAGTAAAATTTACATCTATTACATTCCCATTCCTCTGCTGCTGAAAACTAATACCAAAATTGGAACACTCATATATTGAGTCAGTTTTACAATCAAGTATAAATTTTCTGCCTTCTTTTGAAATGTTTTCTTTTAGTGTAACAAGTACTTTAGAGTTCATTCTTAATTCCTGCGTATCGGGGTCGGTTGTGCAGCCGCTTAAAATTAACAGCATAAATAACGGAAGTAATAAAATTTGTTTCATTTTTTTCCTGGGTAAAGAGTGACAAATACTAAAAACTTATCTTAATCTGTATAGGTTCTCGGCAATAATTTCAAAAAGTTTATCCGGCATAATCCGTAATAACTTTGCTCCAATTACTGTAGGTAAAGGAAATTGTATAATTCTTTTTTCTTTTTTAATACCGGTAAAAATTATACGTGCACCTTTTTCAACACTCATAAGGAAAGGCATCTTAAATTCATTTTTATCTGTCATAGGAGTTTTAACAAAACCGGGTTTAACAGTTAAAACTTTTATGTTGTGTTTTTTTAATTCAATTCTCCAGCTTTCAAGAAGCAAAGTGGCAGCCGCTTTACTGCCCGAATACAACCCGCTTTTAGGGAATCCCCTGCCGTCGGCAAGGCTTGAAACACCAACTATCATCCCTTCTTTTCTTTTAAGAAAATCAGGCAGAAGGGCATCAAAACAATAAACTAAACCCAAAACATTTACACCCAAAGTAGTTTCTGCTTTTTCAGAACTAAACTCTTCAACAGGATTCCTGAAACTAACCCCTGAATTTAGTATAGCAATATCAATAGCTCCAAACTTTTGCTTTATTGTGTTAAATACAGAAAAAACTTCCTCTTTAACCGAAACATCGCATTTCAATGATAAAACGCCGCTTCCTGAAACTTTTAGCTCTTCAGCAAGTTTATCTGTAAGCTCTTTCCTTCTTGAAAGAAGCACAATATTGCATTTTTCACTGCAAATTAGTTTTGCCAGTTCATAACCGATGCCGCTTGAAGCACCCGTAAGTACAACAGTTTTATTTGTAAAATTCATTTTTATAAGTATTAAGTATTACAAAAATAATATATTCTACCGGAATTCCTTAAAACAGCATTAAAGGAAAGAGAAAAATTTTTATAGTATATAAATCCCCTTAAAACGGTGGGTTATAGTATCAATTTTCTTTTGTATTTAACAACTTATTATTATCTTTCTATCAAAAAGTATTCCAATGTTTGTCGGCAATATAATACCAGTAGAAGATGTATTAGTAAGACCGGAAATTCTTGAAAATAAGTTTGAGTGCGATCTTAACAAATGTAAAGGTGCATGCTGCACTTTGGAAAGTGAATACGGCGCTCCCCTTTTAGAAGAGGAAGTTGGTGAAATTGAAAAAATTCTTGATATTGTAAAAAGCTATTTGCCAGAAAGCCATCTGGAAGAGATTGAAAAACGGGGCTTTTACGATATAAAAGATGGCGATTTGATGGTTTCCAGCGTAAACAACAGGGCTTGTGTTTTCGCTTATTTTGATGGGGATATTGCCAGGTGTGCAATCGAAAAGGCCTATTTTGATGAGAAAATAAAATTTAGAAAACCTATTTCATGCCATTTATTCCCTATACGGGTATCAAAGTTTGGGGGGGATGTTTTAAGGTTTGAAAAATTTAACGAATGTTCACCTGCAATCGATAATGGAGAAAAAAACAATACTAAAGTAATTGATTTTTGCAGGGATTCATTAACACGTTTATATGGAAAACAATGGTATTTAAAATTAAAGGATATTTCAGGTACGTAAAAAATGTTATCGCTTAGTCAAAAATTATCACAGCAGCAAAAATTATCACCGCAGCAGATTCAATACCAAAAGCTGCTTCAGCTAAATACGCTTGCTCTCGAACAAAGGATTAAAAATGAACTCGAGATAAATCCTATTTTAGAAGAAGTAATGGAAGAAGAAATTGAAATTACCCAGGATCAGCTTGATAAAGAAAAAAAGGATGAGAAAGAAGAGAATGAGGATGATGAATTTGATGATTACAGCAAAGATGATGAGTTTGAACTTGAAGATTTCATGAATGATTCCGAATCTGATTATGAGGCCGACAGAATTAACCGGAGTAATGATGATGAAATTTATCACCCCCTGGTTCAGGCAAGGGAAAGTATAACTGAACACCTCCGTAAACAATTACAAATGCTTAACCTTGATGAAGATCTCTATATGCTTGGTGAGGAGATAATCGGTAATCTTGATGATGACGGTTATTTGAAAAGGAGTCTTGAAGATATTGTAAATGAATTGAAAATGTTTGAGAACGTTGAGGTTCCAATTGACAGGGCAGAAAAAATATTAAAAGAAATTCAGAAATTTGATCCGGTTGGTATTGCAGCCAGAAATCTGCAGGAGTGCCTCCTGATTCAACTGAGAAATACTTCTCACGACCCTTATTATTCTTTCCTTGCCGAAGAATTGCTTCAGAATTACTTTGATGATTTTACTAAACGCCGCTTTGAAGCAATTAAACAAAAAATGAATTTGACAGATGAGGGATTAAAGGCTACAATAGACCTTATACAGGGACTGAATCCCAAACCGGGTGAAGGTAATATTGAATCTGCCGAAATGAACCAGATAACTCCCGATTTCCTTATTGAAAAGGTGGATGATAACTTTGTAATTACACTTAATGATAAAAGCCTTCCTTCAGTTACTGTTAGTAAAACATATCTTGAAATGTTTAATAGCGGTAAAAAGGGAAAGAAAAACGAAAGAGAAAAAAACACATATAAATTCCTTCGTGAAAAGTTTGAATCTGCTAAATGGTTTATTGCCTGTATCCAGCAAAGGCGCGAAACTCTGATGAAGATAATGCAGGCCATCGTTGAAAAACAATTTGAGTTTTTTGAGAAGGGGCCCAAGTTCCTCAGGCCAATGATATACAAGGACATAGCTGAAGAAATAATGATGGACATTTCAACTATCAGCCGTGTTGTAAACGGTAAATATGTTCAAAGTCCTATGGGTATTCATGAATTAAAATATTTCTTTAGTGAAGGCTTAAGCACTGATTCTGGTGAAGAAGTTTCAAACAAGCATATTAAGGAAAGATTAAAAGAAATTATTGAAGGCGAAGATAAAAATGTACCTTATAGTGATGACAGGCTTGCAGAAATGCTGAATGAAGAAGGAATCCATATTGCCAGAAGAACAGTTGCTAAATACCGCGAGCAGCTTCGCCTGCCAATTGCCCGTTTAAGAAAAGAATTATAGTTTTTATTCTTAGTGATCCTAAGTGTTCCTGGTATCTTAGTGGTTCCTCTGAACACCACTAAGACACTGAGGACACTCAGATACACTCAGGAAAACAAAAATGATTTTATCTATAACTATTGATGTTTTTGTTATTATCTTTCTTTTTGCGGTTTTCGGTTATCTCCATTCTATTCTCGCATCAAACAGAATAAAAAGAATAGTAATTGAAAGATTTGGCAGTAAAATAGCTTTCTACCGCTTGTTTTATAATGCCTTTGCACTGCTGTTTTTTATTATAATATATGATCTAATGCCAAAACCCGCCTTAATGATTTATGATTTGCCCTATCCTTACGATTTTATTGTAATTATACCGCAGTTATTAGGCTTAGCCGGACTGATAGTAACTTCGAGATACTTTAGTTTAAAAGAATTCCTCGGGATAGGGCAAATTATCAGGTGGAAAAAAGGTACATATAATATAAGTGAACTTGATGAGAGATTAACCTTAAGAATTGCAGGGCCGTACAGGTATACAAGGCATCCTGTTTATTTTTTCTTTATAATTTTCCTTCTTTTCAGACCTGCAATGGATCTGTTCTATTTGGTTTTTCTAATTTGTATTGTTGGTTATTTTTATGCCGGTTCACTCTACGAGGAAAAAAAACTCAGAGAATTATTCGGCAGGAGGTATGATGATTATGCAGCACACGTCCCCGGTATAATTCCCTATAAATTTTTATATCCTTATAAAAGTATTCAATAAACCATTCGGAATGCCCTTTATCAAATTAATCAATAAAGACTGTCAGTTAATTACTTTATTTTATAGTTTAAAGTATTAATTAATTTTTTTTTAATGAAAAGAACTAAATTCTGTTTATGTCGGGATTTTAATCTGAATTCATTAACCAGAAAGAAAACAAATGGAAAATAAAATAAGATCAACAACTATATTGGGAATTATCCATAACGGTACTGCAGTAATCGGCGGTGACGGGCAGGTATCTCTTGGCAACACAGTAATGAAGCATAATGCTCATAAAATAAGAAAAATAGCAAATGGGAAAGTGCTCTGCGGATTTGCCGGCGCTTCTGCCGATGCATTTACTCTTATGGAGAGGTTTGAAGATAAATTAGAACAATACAGGGGGAATGTTTATCGTGCAGCCGTTGAGTTAACCAAAGACTGGCGCACAGATAAGTATTTAAGAAAGCTGGAAGCAATGCTTGCAGTAATTGCTGAAGATAAAGCACTCGTTATTTCCGGTAACGGCGACGTTATTGAGCCTGACGACCAGATAGTAGCAATTGGTTCCGGCGGTATGTATGCTCTTGCTGCCGCTAAAATGCTTAAGCAGTTCAGCAGTCTTACTGCTGAAGAGATTGTAAAAGAATCATTAAAGGTAGCATCAGATATCTGTATATACACTAATGATAAAATTAACATTGAAAAAATAGAAAAATAAATGAGTTTCAAATGAAAAGTGAAAAAAAAGAATTAACACCAACACAAATTGTAAAAGAACTTGATAAATACATTATCGGTCAAACCGAAGCTAAGCGTGCAGTAGCTATTGCACTGAGAAACAGATGGAGAAGGCAGCATGTAGAAGGAATCATCCGTGAGGAAATTCTGCCTAATAATATAATTCTTATTGGCCCTACCGGAGTAGGAAAAACCGAAATTGCCCGGCGCCTTGCCAAGCTTGCAAATGCTCCTTTTATTAAAGTTGAAGCTTCAAAATTTACTGAGGTAGGATATGTAGGAAGAGATGTTGAATCGATGATAAGGGATTTAACTGATTATGCGGTAAACATGGTTAAGTCCGAAAAAACTGCTGAAGTGAAGGCAAAAGCCGAGGATCTTGCCGATGAGAGAATACTCGACATCCTTATTCCACCTGTTAAAAAGCCTGTTGCTGTAAATGAAGTTGAAGGTGAAGAAAACAATGAACACTATCAAAATAAAAAAACACGTGAATGGATGCGCGCCAAATTAAAAAGCGGTGAAATGGACAGCAAAATGATTGAGTTTGATGCTAACGCACAGGCAGCAATCGGTATGCAGGTTCTCGGCCCTTTCGGTATGGATGATATGGGTATTAACTTCCAGGAAATTATGGGAAGTTTAATGCCTAAGAAAAAGAAAAAAAGAAAAACTTCTATTGCTGATGCCCGGAATGTAATAACACAGGAAGAAGCCGCTAAACTTATTGACATGGAAGCGGTACAGAAGGAAGCCATAGAACGGGTCGAAAACAGCGGTATTGTGTTTATTGATGAGATTGATAAAGTTGCAGGCGGCGGCAAATCCCAGGGACCCGATGTATCAAGGGAAGGCGTGCAGAGAGACCTGCTTCCGATTGTTGAAGGTTCTAACGTTAATACAAAATACGGCATTGTAAAAACCGATCATATTTTGTTTATAGCATCAGGGGCTTTCCATGTTTCAAAGCCATCGGATCTTATTCCGGAGCTGCAGGGAAGATTCCCGATCCGTGTTGAGCTGAACAGCTTAAGCGAGGATGATTTTGTACAGATATTAACAACTCCTCAGAATGCCTTGTTAAAACAGTACAGTGCTCTGCTGGAAACTGAGGGGGTAAAACTCGATTTTTCAAAAGACGGTATACGTGAGATTGCCAGGATTGCATCTGAAGTTAACTCGCAGGTGGAAAATATTGGTGCTAGAAGACTGCATACTATACTTACAACCCTGCTTGATGAAATACTTTTTGATGTTCCTGACAAAATACCAACTGATACTGTAAAGATAACCGCAGTTGTGGTAAAAGATAAATTAGACAGGATTGTAAAGAACAGAGATCTGAGCAAGTTTATATTGTAATTGTTGATATTATAATCGTACTTGTAATCAGAAACAAATCCGATTACGAGTACGATTAAAATTAAGAAGAATAAGAGTTAGTTAAAAATAAATTGAAGCGTATATTGCTGCTGCCGTATTAATATTAGTTTTATCCGGATTGCCAAACCTAATAGAGTTTTCATTAGAAATACTGAAATTCAATTGTGCCTCCACTCCAATGCTAAATTGCGGATTAAAAAAATATTCCCCGCCCCCAACTAATCCTAAAAGAT